>NZ_JBSGUW010000010.1:66069-221872 GCF_053608125.1 Isoptericola sp. NPDC055063
GGGTGTCTCGAGAGATCGGTGGATCCCGTCCCCCTCCCCCTCCCCACCCCCACCAAAAAACAACGAACTAGCGGCTCCTTCTCTTTTCTGTCGCGGAGGAGAAACGGCCCACCACGCTCGATGCGGGGGTGGGGTCAGCAGGCGCCGAGGTCGGTCCAGACGCCCCACTGGCTCGCGGACGACGGGGTGTCGCCCTGGGTCCACCACTTGGCCTGGTACGTGCGGCCCTCGTAGGAGACCTTGGCACCGCCGGTGTACGCGCTGGAGGGGTTCCAGGCGGCATCGGTGCAGTCGCCCGGCTCGACGGGCGGGTCGGTCGGGTCGACCGGGGGCTCGGTGGTGCCGCCCTCGCCGACGGTCACGTCGACGCAGGCGTAGAACGCGTTGGCGGTGTCCGCGACGTTCCAACGGGCCAGGATGGTGTGGTTGCCCTGCGGCAGGTTCTCGAGGGTGTGCGTGACGACCGCCTCGGGCTGCTTGCCGTTGTCGTTGAACGTGCGGTGCAGCACGCCGTCGACGAAGTACTCCCAGGTGGAGGTGGAGTGGCGGGCCGTGAGCTTCCACTGCATCGACACGCTGTTGCCGATCTTGGTGCGCGGCCACGGCTTGGAGCTGTCGTCGAGGACGGAGAAGCCGCTGCCGCCCGAGCACTTCATCGAGCCCTTGGGGGCCTCGACGCTCTGGGGCTCGTACTGGACGCCGCCGCAGTCGAAGGACACGGTGCGCGTGGCGCAGTGGTCCTGGCGGCTGGGCGGGCTGGTGACCCAGCCGTGGGCGGAGGCGGCCGGGGCCACCACCACCGGGGCGAGGATGGCGGCGGCGCCGAGCACCGCGGCGAGGAGGGTTGAACGCAGACGCATCGTTGCTCTCCCGTGTTCGTGAGGAAACTGGACAAATTCGCCGCTACGGCGCCCGTCCGTCCCCGCGCATCAGGGGAACTGCGTCATCTGGCCGGGATCCCGCGGCCGCGGGTACGGGGAATCCCGTACCGGCGACCGCTCAGCCGAGGTCCCACAGGTGCCGGTAGAACGCGATCCGCCCCGCGTCGGGCGCGATGCCGTAGGCGTCGAAGAAGGCGGGCTCGTACCCGTCGCCGTAGTTCCACTCCAGGCTGTAGCTCGCCACCGCGAGGTCGGCCCAGCGGTCGGCGACACCGAGGGCGTCGAGGTCGACGTGCGCGGTCCAGGCCCCGCTGTCGTCAAGGAGCGTGTTGGGCGCGCACGGGTCGCCGTGGCACACGACGAGCCGGTCGACGTCGGGCACCGTGCCGACCCGCGCCCGAGCGTCGGGCTCCAGGCGCGCGACGCGGTCGGCGACGCCCCAGGAGAAGGGGCAGCCGGCCACCGGCAACGTCTCGTGCAGGGCCCGCAGCCCGGCGCCGATGGCGCGCGCGGCGGCCTCGGGGCGGGCCAGCCAGTGCGGGTCGACGGCGGAGCGCCCGGGGATGCCGGCCGTCAGCAGCCAGCGGCCGTCGGCGTCCTCGCCGCGGTCGAGCACGCGCGGGACGGGCGTGTACCGCCCCGCCCAGGCGAGGCGCTCGGCCTCGGCGTCGAGGTCGAGCCCGACGACGCCGGCCGGCACCCACTTGACGTAGCGGTCGCCCGTGGCGATGCCGACGGTCCCGGCGGCGCCCGGCGGCGCGAGGCGGAACGTGAGCCCGCCGAGCACGTTGCGCCACACGGGCGTGACGTCGTCGTCGCCCGCGAGCAGACGGACCCGCTCGGGCACGGTGACGGGGTCGGACGGGGTGGCGGCGAGCACGCGGGACATGCCCAGATCGTCACATCTTCGCGCCGCGCCCGGCTACGGCATTCCCGTCGGGTCGACCGTCGGCTGCGGCTCGGCCACGGGCTCGACGGTCGGCGCGGGTCGCCGCGTGGCGGCCTCGCCCTGCTGCACGACGACCACCCCGGCGAGAACGAGCAGCCCGCCGACGAGCTGGACCGGGCGCGGCAGCTCGCCCAGGAGGGCCCAGGCGAAGAAGACGGCGGAGACCACCTCGAGGAGGCCCACGAACGACGCCGGCCGCGCGCCGAGCCGCCGTCCCGCGGCGATGCCCGTGACGTACGCGACGCCCGCGGTCACGACGCCCAGCGCGGCGAGCACGGCCCAGGCGGGGACGACGGCGTCGGCGAGGCGCACCGGCTCGGCCGGGGCGGTCACGGGCAGCACGCCGACGAGGGCGAGCAGCCCGAGCAGCGCAGCACCGACGACCAGGCCACCGGCGGCCAGGCTCAGGGGCGGCAGCCCGGTGTCGGGGCGGGCGCTCATGAGGAAGTAGGCCGAGACGCCGACCATCGCGCCGAGCGCCCACGCGACGCCGACGGGGTCGAGCCGCGCGCCCGTGAGGTCGAGGACGAGCACCAGCCCGGCGGCGGCGAGCGCGAGGCCGGCGAGCGTCGCGCGCCCGGGGCGCTGCCCGTGCCGCAACCACAGCCACGCGACGACGGCCGCGGGGGAGGAGTACTCGATGAGCAGCGCGGGGCCCACCTGCATGTGCTGCACGGCGGCGAAGTAGCAGAACTGGGTGGCCGCGACGCCCACCGCGCCGTACGCCAGCAGCAGGCGCACGTTGCGGCGCACGGCGGACCAGTCGCCGCGCAGCGCGACGACGCCGAACGGCAGCACCACGAGCGCGCCGACGGCGACGCGGACCAGCACGACCGCGCCCGGGCTCCAGCCGGTCGCGAACAGGCCCGCGGCGAGCGGGCCCGAGAGGCTGAAGGTCACGGCGGAGACGACGGCGAGGGCCAGGCCCGCGCCGAGACCGGTGCGCGCCGTCACGCGGGCGTCATGCGTCATGTCGGCCATGGCTCATGACGCTACGGCCGGCCGTTGTAATGTGTCAACATGCCGTTCGCTCATGACACCGTCGCGGAGCTCCGGTCCGCCGTCGCCCTCGTGAACTCCGCGGAGCCGCCCGAGACGCTCGCGACCGTCACCGACCTGGACGCGTTCTTCCGCGAGCACGAGTACACGGGCCGCCACGACCGGACGGCCGAGGAGCTCGCCCAGGTGCGCGCGCTGCGCCCCCGGCTGCGCGAGCTGCTGCTCGCGGACCGGGACACCGCCGCCGCGCTGGTCAACGAGCTGCTCGCGGACGTGCCGGTGCACCCGCGCCTCGTGCGGCACTCGGGGGAGGACTGGCACGTGCACGCCACGGCCGACGACGCCCCGCTCGCCACGCGGATCGTCGTCGAGACGGCGATGGCGATGGTCGACGTCGTGCGCGAGGACGAGCACTCCCGGTTGGCCGTCTGCGCCGACGAGGACTGCCAGGGGCTGGTGCTCGACCTGTCCCGCAACCGCTCGCGCCGGTACTGCTCCACGGCGTGCACCAACCGCAACGCGCAGGCCGCGCTACGTGCACGCCGGTCCGGCTGACGGGGCGGCTGACGTATCTGCCGGTCGCGCCACCGCTCCCTCCCCGCGAGGGCGCCAGGCTCCCGCAGGGCGGCGACCGCCCGGCCCGGCCCCAGCGAGGAGGCGGCGATGTCCGTCACGACCGACCGCGCGCTCGACCCCTGGCCCGTCGTCCGGCCCGGCGACCGGTTCCACCCCGTCGGGACGCTGCAGCACCTGCTCAACGAGCACGGTCACGACCTCGCGGTCGACGAGGTGTTCGGGCCGCGCACCGAGGCCGCCGTCCGCGCGGCGCAGGGCGACTTCGGCCTGGAGGTGGATGGCGTCGTCGGCCCCAAGACCTGGGGCGCGATCGTGGTCACCGTCAAGCGCGGCAGCCGTGGCCACGCCGTGCGCGGCGCGCAGGCCGAGCTCGACACCCGTATCGCGTTCGCCCTCGCCGTCGACGGCGTGTTCGGCGCGAAGACGGAGGCCGCGGTCCGCGAGTTCCAGAAGGCCCTCTCGGGGTTCGGTGTCCTCGTCGACGGCGTCGTCGGCCCCGTCACCTGGCGGGCGATGGTCAGCGGGATGGTCTCCGACTGACCCCACCGGTCACGCGGCGCCGTCGGCCCGATCGTCCGCGTCCAGCCCCAGGACCGCGTCGCAGACCTCGACCAGCCGGGCGCGCAGCGCCTGGCCGCGCTCGGCGAAGCCGCGCTGGCGGCGGACGTACTCGGCCTTGCCCTCGGGCGTCTCGATCGCCACGGCCTCGACGCCGTACGACGAGACGTCGTAGGGGGCGGCGGCCATGTCCGTGTACCGGATGTCGCGGGCGAGCTCGAACGCGTCGAGCAGCAGGTCGCCGGGCGCCGCGGGGCCGAGCTTCAGCGCCCACTTGTAGAGGTCCATCCCGGCGTGCAGGCAGCCCGGCTGCTCCATGGCGGGCTGGCGTTCGCGGGTGGGGCGCAGCTGGTTGCGGCCCGCGGCCTCGGGCGTGAAGAACCGGTAGGCGTCGAAGTGCGAGCAGCCGATGCGGTGCGACTCGACGACCGCGTCCGTGCCGTCGTGGCCCAGCCGCAGCGGCAGCGGGTGGCGGTGGTCGCGGCCGGCGGCGCGGTCGCGGTAGACCATCGCCCACTCGTGCAGGCCGAAGCAGCCGAACGTGCCCGGCCGTCCGGCCGTCGCGGACACGAGGGCGCGCACGTACCGGACGGTGTCGCCGCGGTCGGCGACGAAGGCCGCGGCGTCCAGCGTGGCGCCGGTTCTCGACGGCCCCGTGCCGCCGCCCGGCAGGGTGACCTCGCGGTACCAGCGCCACCCGGCGTGCTCGACGGCGCGCGCGAGCACGACGCCGGGCCCGGGGTGCCACCGGCGCAGGTGGCTGACGCGCGTGGGGTAGTAGGTGAAGAGGAAGTCCTCGATCGCGTGCGGCTCGCCGCGGTCGTGGGCGGCCCGCCACACCGCCGTCAGGGCGTCCGCGCGGTCGGCGTGCGCCACGGCTCGCGGCTCCCACGCGTCGGGGTGCAGGACGGCGCCGGCGGGGGTCGCCGGGTCGTCGAGGGTCGTCGCGCGCACCCCACCAGGGTACGAGCGCGGCGAGCACGCCCGGCCCCGGACTAGCGTGTGACACGTGCCGCACACCCACGGATTCCGCCAGGTCGACGTCTTCGCCACGGGCCCGCTCACGGGCAACCCGCTCGCCGTCGTGCACGACGCCGACGACCTCAGCGACGCCCAGATGGCCGCGTTCGCCCGCTGGACGAACCTGTCCGAGACCACATTCCTGCTGCGTCCGGCCGACCCTGGCGCCGACTACCGCGTGCGGATCTGGACGCCGGGCGGCGAGCTGCCGTTCGCCGGCCACCCCACGCTGGGCTCCGCGCACGCGTGGCTCGAGGCGGGAGGCGCGCCGCGCTCCGCGGACCGCGTGGTCCAGGAGTGCGGCGTCGGGCTGGTGACGGTGCGGCGCGACAGCGACGGCGACGGGGGAGCCGACGCCGGGCGGCTCGCGTTCGCGGCCCCGCCGCTGCGGCGCTCGGGCCCGGTCGCACCGGAGGACCTCGCGCGGATCGCGCGGGCGCTGCGCGTCGCGGTGGCCGACGTCGACGACGCGGCCTGGGTGGACAACGGACCCGGCTGGGTGGCCGCGCGCCTGCGGGACGCCGCCGCGGTGCTCGCCGTCGACCCGGACGCCGCGTCGTTCGGCGACCTCAAGATCGGCGTGGTCGGGCCCTACGCACCGGGGGAGTCGGATGCGGCGGTCGAGGTCCGGGCGCTCTTCGGGGAGAACGGCAGCCTCGTCGAGGACCCGGTGACCGGCAGCCTCAACGCCGGGCTCGGTCAGTGGCTCGCGGGGGACTTCCTGCCCGCCTCGTACGTGGCGTCGCAGGGCACCGCCCTCGGGCGCCGTGGCCGGGTGCACGTGCGCCGCGATGCCGACGGCGAGGTGTGGGTCGGGGGCGCCGCGGTCACGACGATCGGGGGCACGGTCACGCTGTAGCGCCGGCGTGCTAGCGGCGGCGCTTGAACCACCGCACGTAGGCGACGCGCTCGACCAGCGCGAAGACGATCACCGTGATCACGGCGGGGGTCCCTGTGATGCCGGCCGCCGTCAGCAGGGCGATGAGGGCGATCTCGAGGCCGACGAGCACCGCCACCGCCACGGCGGTCTGCGTGCGCGCCGGCGCGGCAGTGGCAGGGCGGCGGCTCACGCGGCCCGCCCCGCCCGCTCGCCGCGCGGGAAGGCGGCGCGCGTGGCCCGCTGCCACAGCAGCACCGCGACGACGGCGACGAGCACGCCGAGCACGGCCTGCTCGGCCTTCATCCAGCCCGGGTAGCCGTCGTCGGGCGCCGCGACCAGGAGGACGACGCCGATCGGCGCGAGCGTCGCGACGAGGCGCATCCGCACGTACGCGGCGCGGCTGCCGCGCGCGAGCGCGCCGGCGTATCGCGCGAAGGCGAAGCAGGCGACCGTGATCACGACACCGCGCAACCACATCACCCAGTTGGCCTCGGCGGGTGCGACGACACTCAGGACGGCCGTGACGACGAGCGCCACGAGCGAGACGACGCCCGCGGCAGCCCAGAGCCGTCGCACCGTCAGGACGGTGCGGTCGAGCGGTGCCCCGCCCGGCGGGTTCCCGTCGCGGTCCGTGGTGGTGGCCGGCGTGGTGGTCGGTGGCGTGGGGGTCACGGGGTGGTCCTTCCGGCTGCGGTGGCGCGCGCGTAGAGCGCGACGATCTGGTCGATCTCGTGGGTGTCGACGGCGCGCCCGGGGGCGCAGCGCGACGCGAACTCGTCGATCGTGGCCCGCACGGAGCGCGCCATGACCTCCGGGTCGAACGCGCCGAGCTCGCCGGCGTGCTGCCCCTGCGAGAACAGCAGGGCCAGCAGCATCACCGAGGTGTCGGCGCCCTCCCGGACGCCCGGCCGGGCGCCGTGCCGCACGATCTCCACGACCGCGACGGCGGCGAGCGGGTTCCGGGCGAGGAACTCGAGGTTCGAGCGGATGTACCCGGCGAGCTTGTCGGGGTAGGTGGTCGCGGCCTCGAGCGCTGGGCGAATGACCTCGGCGGAGTCGGCCACGACCTGTGCGACGACGGCGCTCATCAGCGCCTCCTTCGTCCGGAAGTGGTACGAGATCAGCCGCGTGCTGCTGAGCTGCGCGTGCTCCCGGATCCGGGCGAACGTCGCACCGGCGTAGCCCTCCTCGGCCAGGACCGAGATCGTGGCCGAGAGGATCTGCCGACGGCGTGCGTGGGTCGGCGCATACGTCCGACCGTCAGGAACCATAGCATGCATCTTATCCGGCTGAATAATTTCGTTCGTCCAGCCGACGTCCAGCGCTCCCGGGCGGCCCGCAGCGTGCGCCGACGGCCGTCGCAGGTCGCTCACCTTCCATGGCTGCATGACCCTTCCCAGCGATCCGCCCCAGCCCACCGATCCGCCCGAGCCCACCGAGCCCACCGGCAGTGCCCGCCGCCGCCGACGACCCCGCCGTGCCGTCGTCCTCGCCGCCGTCCTGGCCGTGCTGCTGCCGGTCGGCGGCGTCACCGCATGGGCGGCCAACCGCTACCTCGTCGAGCACGTCCAGATCGACGACGTCTCCGCGTACGAGGCGGCGCAGTCGTCCGCGTCCTCCTCGTCGACGTCGTCCTCGTCCCCGGGTGACGACTCCGGCGACGGCGACCCCGGCGACGACGGCACGGTCACCGCGGACGGATACACCTCCGACGACACGTCCGTCTCGCTGGACACGGTCACGCAGGGCAGTGGCGACGACACCGTCACGTACTACGTGGCCCACGTCGCGCTCGACGACGCCACGCAGCTGCGCTCGGCGTTCGCGCAGGACAAGTTCGGCACCAACATCACGGAGCGCACCAGCGACATCGCCGAGGACAACGACGCGATCCTCGCCGTCAACGGCGACTACTACGGCTTCCGCGACACCGGCATCGTCATCCGCAACGGCGTCGTCTACCGCGACGAGGGCGCGCGCCAGGGCCTCGCCCTCTACGCCGACGGCCGCGTCGAGGTGTACGACGAGACCGCCACCACGGCGGACGAGCTCGTCGCCGACGGCGTGTGGAACACGCTGTCGTTCGGGCCGGCGGTCGTGGAGGACGGGAAGACGGTCGACGGCATCGAGGACGTCGAGGTCGACACGAACGTGGGCAACCACTCGATCCAGGGCGAGCAGCCGCGCACCGCGATCGGGGTGGACGCGGACGGGAACCTCGTCATCGTGGTCGTCGACGGCCGCGACCCCGGCTACAGCCGCGGGGTCACCATGACCGGGCTGGCGCAGATCATGATCGACCAGGGCGCCGTCACGGCGTACAACCTGGACGGCGGCGGCTCGTCCACGCTGTGGTTCGACGGCGAGGTCGTGAACCGGCCGTCGAACGGCGGCGAGCGCGGCACCTCCGACATCCTCTACGTGGCGCGATGACCGGCATCCCGGGCAGGCCGGCGCCCCTCGTCGTCGTCCCCGCCTACCGGCCCGACGGCGCCCTGCCGGCGCTCGTGCGGGGCCTCGCCGCCCAGGGCCTGCCCGACGTCCTCGTCGTCGACGACGGCTCCGGCCCCGCGCACACCACCGTCTTCGAGGAGGTCGCCGCGCTCGGCGCCCAGGTGCTGCGCCACGACCGCAACCGGGGCAAGGGGGTCGCCCTGCGGACGGCGTTCGCGCACGCCCGCGAGCGCCACCCCGGCCGCGACGTCGTCACCGCGGACGCGGACGGGCAGCACACGCCCGCGAGCGTGCGCGCCGTCGCGGACCGGCTGGTCGCCGGGGGAGCGGACGTCGTCGTGGGGGAGCGGGACCTCACGGGCGCGGGCGTCCCGTTGCGCAGCCGCGTGGGCAACGCGCTCAGCGGCGCCGCAGTGCGCACGGCGACGGGCCTGCCGGTGCGCGACAGCCAGACGGGCCTGCGCGGCGTCGCCGCAGGGACGCTCCCGTGGCTGCTCGACGTGCCCGGCGACCGCTACGAGTACGAGCTGCGCGTGCTGCTGGAGGCGTCGGCCCGCGGGGCGGTGGTCGCGGGGGTGCCGGTGGAGACGGTCTACGTCGACCACAACGCGTCGTCCCACTTCCGGCCGGTGCGCGACTCGGCGGTCGTGATGGCGCCCCTGCTCGCGTTCGCCGCGTCGGGGCTGCTGGCCTTCGGCGTCGACGCGGCGGGGCTCCTCGCGCTGCAGGCGGCCACGGGGAGCCTGGCGCTCGCGGTCGTGGGCGCCCGGGTGCTCAGCGCCGGCGTCAACTACGGGGTGAACCGGGCGTTCGTCTTCGGGCGGGCGCGGCGGGGCCCGGTGCGCGGGTCGGCGGCCCGGTACGCCGCGCTGGCCCTGCTCCTGCTCGCCGCGAGCTATGGCCTGCTCGACGCGTTGCACGGCACGCTCGGCGTGCCGCTGCTGGCGGCGAAGGTGCTCACGGACGCGGCGCTGTTCGTGGCGAGCTGGACGGTGCAGCGGCAGGTGGTGTTCCCGCCGTCCGGTCCGCGACCCGGCCCACCAGTCGCTCCAGCGGCCCGCGGCCGAGCAGGAACCGCCACGCCGTCGCCGCGACGAGCGTGACCACGACCAGGACGGTCAGGGGCCCGTTGGTGGTCGACTCGAGCAGGTCCCAGTGCCAGATGGCGACGATCTGGAGCGTGTAGACGGTGAGCGCCATCGACCCGACGGCGGCCAGCGGCGCCAGCACCCATCGGCCGATCCGCCCGACGTACAGGCACAGGCCGACGAGGGCGACGGCGAACCCGCCCGAGGCGAGCACCTCGATCGTCGTGTCGTCGTGCGGGCCGTCGAGGAACAGCCCCGCCACCGGCGGCCACGTGTCGCGCCACCCGAACGGCATCGTGTCGACGGACCGGTACGCCAGGCCCAGGCCGCGCACCGCCTCCTCGCCGCCCGCGGCCCCGACGACCGCGCGCGACACCAGGGTGAACGCGCCCCACGCGGCCAGCCCGCCCAGCACCAGGCCGCGGCGCAGCCGCGGGGAGCGCAGGTCGCAGCGGCCGATCGCCATCCCGGCGAGCACGTACGCCATCCAGACGACGCCGGGGTACATGCCGGTGACCAGGAAGTCGGTGACCGCCCCGGAACCGTCGCGGGGCGGGCGCAGCCCCGCCCGGACGATCGCCTCCGGCCCCCAGTACGCCAGCACCGGACCGACGAGGGCGACGACGGCGGCGAGCGCCGCGAGCCGCGGCGGCCGCCAGCGCAGGAACGGCAGCGCGAGCACGAAGAAGCAGGCGTAGAAGCCGAGGATGAGCGCGACGCGGGTGCCGAGGATGTCCAGCAGGGCGGCGACGGCGAGCAGCAGCGCGGCCCGCACGAACAGCCGGAGCCGGGCCCGGCGCAGGGGGTCGCCGTCGAGCGGCCGCGGGCCGCCGGAGACGATCGCGACCGAGATCCCGGCGACCACGGCGAACAGGACCGAGGAGTGGCCGTGGGACAGGTCGAGCAGCCACCAGGCCGGGCCGGCGTCCGGGGTGGTCACGCCCACGTGGGCCGTGAACATGCCGAGCACGGCGATCCCGCGGGCGACGTCGACCCCCGGGACGCGCCCGGGGCCGCCCGCCAGCCGGCGCAGCCCCGCGTCCAGCCCCGCGCGGAGCGGGGAGGCCGGCGCACCGGTGGCCACGGTCATGGCGCGATGATCCCACCGCGCGTGGTGCGCGGCGTCCCGGAGCGTGAGAACGCAAGGGCTTGCGGGCCGCGCGGTCACTACGGTAGGGACCATGAGCGACCTGCGCACGGAGCCCACACCCGAGGGCACCCCCGAACCTGCCGGTGCCGACCTCAACGACGCGATCGAGGCCCCGAGCACCCATCACACCGTGCCCAGCAAGGAGTCGGAGTCGTACACGCACGGCCACCACGAGTCCGTGCTGCGCTCCCACCGGAGCCGCACCGCGCAGAACTCGGCCGGCTTCCTGGTGCCGCACCTGCGTGACGACATGTCCCTGCTGGACGTCGGCTGCGGCCCGGGCACGGTGACCGCGGACTTCGCCCGCCTCCTCGCCGGCGGCGAGGTCGTCGGCGTCGACGCGAGCCCGCACGTCCTCGAGGCCGCGCGCGAGCACGCCGAGGCGCTCGGCTACGCCAACGTGCGCTTCGAGCAGGCGAACGCCTACGAGCTGCCCTTCGCGGACGACTCGTTCGACGTCGTGTACGCGCACCAGCTGCTGCAGCACCTGTCGGACCCGGTCGCGGCGCTGCGCGAGATGAAGCGCGTGGCGAAGCCGGGCGGCCTCGTGGCGGTGCGCGACGCCGACTACGCGGGCATGGCCTGGTACCCCGAGACCCCGGGCCTGACGGAGTGGAACGAGCTGTACCACGAGGTCACGCACGCGTACGGCTTCGAGCCGGACGCGGGCCGCCGCCTCATGTCGTGGGTGCAGGAGGCCGGGCTGGACGGCATCGTCCCGTCCGCGTCGTCCTGGTGCTACGCCACCCCCACCGACCGGCAGTGGTGGGGCGAGCTGTGGGCCGAGCGGTGCGTGGAGTCGAACTTCGCGATCCAGGCCAAGGAGTCCGGCCTCGCCGACGACGTCGCGCTCGAGCAGATCGCGCAGGACTGGCAGGCGTGGGCACAGGCGCCCGACGGCTGGTTCGCCATCCTGCACGGCGAGGTCCTGGCCCGGGCCTGACGTGACGGGCCTGATGTAGGCTTACATCATGAGCCATCGGACGCAGATCACCCTCGAGGACGCGCAGTACGCGCGCCTCCTCGCGGAGTCGCGGGCGTCCGGGCTCGGGCTCGCGGAGCTGGTGCGGCGGGCGGTGGACCGCGTCTATGGCGGTGCGGACGCCGACGAGTTCCTGCGGGCGCTCGACGAGAGCTTCGGTGCGTGGGACGGTGCCGACGTCGACGGCGCCGCGTACGTCGAAGCGGCCCGTCCGGCGCGCTCCGACCGGCTCGCCGAGTGGTGACGCCGGCGTGACCGTCCTCGTCGACACGTCGGTCTTCGTCGACCACCTGCGCGGCCGGGTCGAGGCGCGCGACGCGCTCGCCGCGGTGCGCCGGGAGGGCCACCAGGTGGTGGCGTCCGTGCTGACGCGGGCGGAGCTGCTGGGCGGCATGCGCTCGCCCGAGAAGGGGCGCACGCGGGCGCTGTTCCTGGCGGTCGGCTGGATCGACGTCGACCGCGAGATCGCCGACCGCGCCGGGGAGCTGGCCCGGTCGTACCGGCGCTCGCACTCCGGGATCGACCTGGTGGACTACGTGATCGCGGCGACGGCCGAGCTGTCCGGGGCGGCTCTGCTGACCCGCAACGTGAAGCACTTCCCGATGATCGACGGACTGGTCGCCCCCTACTGACCCGCCCCGCGTAACCTGGGCGCGTGCGCATCGCGAGATTCACCACCGGAGACGACCCCCGCTTCGCCCTCGTCCAGCAGGAGGGCGACCGCACGTACCTCGCCGTCCTCGGCGGCGACCCGATCTACATGCCGGCGATGCCGACGGGGGAGCGGATCGAGCTGGGCGACGGCGTCCGGCTGCTGGCCCCGGTCATCCCGCGGTCCAAGGTCGTGGCGGTGGGCAAGAACTACGCCGACCACGCGAAGGAGATGGGCGGCGAGGTCCCCGCGTCGCCGCTGCTGTTCTTCAAGCCGAACACCGCCGTCGTCGGCCCCGACGACCCGGTCGTGCTGCCGGAGTTCACGCGCGAGGTCAGCTACGAGGCCGAGCTCGCCGTCGTCATCTCGAAGGTGTGCAAGGACGTCGAGCCGGAGAACGTGCGCTCCTACGTGCTCGGCTACACCGTCGCGAACGACGTCACCGCACGGGACGCGCAGCGCACCGACGGGCAGTGGGCGCGGGCCAAGGGCTTCGACACGTCGTGCCCGCTGGGCCCGTGGATCGACACCGACCTGAACCCCGAGGACGTCGCCGTGCGCTCGCGCGTGAACGGCGAGCCCAAGCAGGACGGCCGCACCTCGGACATGGTCTTCGACGTGCCGTTCCTCGTGTCGTACATCAGCAAGGCGATGACCCTGCTGCCCGGCGACGTGATCCTCACGGGCACGCCCGCCGGCGTGGGCCGCATCGACCACGGCGACCGCGTGGAGTGCGAGGTCGAGGGCATCGGCGTCCTCGCCAACCCCGTCTTCCGGCGCGACTGAGGTGCCCGCGATCGCCGGCCTGCACGCCGACGCCCGCGAGGTGCTGCGGACCATGCCCGTGGTCGACGACGGGCAGCGCGCGCTGCGCGACCGCTTCGTGGCGCACCTCGACGCCCACGTGGACGGCGTGCTGCGCACCTGCCGCCCGGACCACGTCACGGCGTCCACGGTGGTGCTGTCGCCCGACGCCTCGCGCGTGCTGCTGACCCTGCACGCCAAGGCGGGGCGCTGGTTCCAGCTCGGCGGGCACGTCGAGCCCGGCGACGCGACGCTTCTCGCCGCGGCGCGTCGCGAGGCGTCCGAGGAGTCCGGGCTGGACGTCGACCTCGACCCCGTGCCCGTGCACCTCGACGAGCACGCCGTGCCGTTCTGCGGGCCCGATGGCGACGCCCACCACCTCGACGTGCGCTTCGTCGCCGTCGCGCCGCAGGGTGCGCGGCACGCCGTGAGCGACGAGTCGCTCGACGTGCGGTGGTGGCCCGTCGACGACCTGCCGAACCCGGACCTCACGACGATGGTCGGGCTCGCGGTGGCGCGGGTGCGGAAGTCCGACCCGCGCTGACCGCGCGGGCACCCCTGCCGTCCCTCCGGGACTGAGAGGACGACGACGCGTGGACGTGTACGAGGCCGTG
Organism: Isoptericola sp. NPDC055063; assembly: GCF_053608125.1. NCBI lineage: Bacteria > Bacillati > Actinomycetota > Actinomycetes > Micrococcales > Promicromonosporaceae > Isoptericola > Isoptericola sp. NPDC055063. Next base: position 79,677 of record NZ_JBSGUW010000010.1, read on the forward strand.
GACAGCCGCCGGGCGGTGCGGGCCTTCAGCCCGGAGCCGGTGCCCCGCGAGGTGCTCGACCGCGTGCTGACCGCGGCCACCCGCGCGCCGTCGAGCGGCAACCTCCAGCCGTGGCACGTGTACGTCGTGACCGGGGAGCCCCTCGCCGAGCTGAAGCGGCGCGCGACCGCCCGGGCCCTCGCGGGCGACCCGGGTGACGAGCGGGAGTACCCGATGTACCCGGACGGGCTGGCCGCCCCGTATGCGGACCGCTTCGCCGCCGCGGCCGCCCAGCGCTACGAGGCCCTCGGCATCGACCGCGACGACCCGGACCGGCCCCGCAAGATCGCCACCCTGAACTCGGGGGCCTTCGGCGCCCCGGCGGTGCTGTTCTGCTACCTCGACCGGTCGATGGGGCCGGGGCAGTGGGCGGACGCGGGGATGTACCTGCAGACCGTCATGCTGCTGATGCGCGCGGAGGGGGTGCACAGCTGCCCCCAGGTGATGTGGACCATGTACCGCCGCACCGTCGGCGAGGTCGTCGGGGCCGACGACGGGCACGTGCTGCTCTGCGGCGTGTCCGTGGGGTACGAGCAGGACGGCGTGCCCCGGCTGCGGACGGGGCGCGCCGACCTGCGCGAGACGGTGAGCTTCGTCGGGGCGTGAGTGTCTGTCGGCCGCGGGTCAGGCCGGAGCGGACGTCCGCGGCTCGCGGTAGCGGTCCTCGTCGATCCCCGCCAGACGCGACGGGTGCACCTGGCCACCCAGGCCGTAGAACCGCTGGAAGCTCATGACGAGCGGGCGCCACCGGTCCGGGTCGATCCGGTCGGCGTGGCCCGCGAGCCGGATCGCGGGGTCGACCCAGACGCGCGTCACCTCCACCTCGACGGCGAGCTGCCGGGCGGCGTCCTCCCTCTCCTGCCCCACGTCCGCGGGGCCGCCGAGCGGGTGGACGCGTCGCACCACGGCCTCCAGGTGCACCCGGCACTCGGCCACGCGCTGCGGGCGCACCGTCGCGGACTCCAACGGCGTCAGCCCGGCCACGGCGAACTTGTCGGGCTCGTACACGTAACCCGCGCGGGCCTTCCAGGGCGAGACGTCGGCCCGCCCGGTCGTGAGGGCCAGCCGGTCCACATGCTCGACGACGTCCGGCGACGCCAGGTTCAGCACCACCTCCGGGTGCCGGCGCAGGTTGCGGGCCGTCTGGCTGCGCGCGCCGATACCGAGCACCGCGCTGCGGCCCAGCCAGAAGACCGACGACATCGGCATGAGGTTGGTGGAGCCGTCCTCGTTGGTCGAGCTCAGCAGCACGACGAGCGTGCCGAAGTACAGGATCGCGGGGTCGACGACGACGTGCTCGGTCGCGGCGGGCTCGGTGGTCTCGGTGGTCTCGGTGGTCTCCGTGGTCGCGGTGCTGGTCATGGGCACGACGCTAGGTCGGGCGCCCGCCGTCGTCCGGCGGGAATCGGACGTCGCGTGAGGCCTCCGCGCGGCGGCCGGCCGGGCGGCGATGCCGCCCGGCGGCGGGGGACAACTACGCTGGTCCCGTGATCCCCGCTGCAGGCTCCTCCGACGTCCGTGTCCGCTTCGCCCCGTCCCCGACGGGCATGTTCCACGTGGGCGGCGCCCGCTCGGCGCTGTTCAACTGGGCGGTCGCCAAGCGGCAGGGCGGCATCTTCGTGCTGCGCGTCGAGGACACCGACGCCGCGCGCAACAAGCCGGAGTGGGTGGACGGCATCCTGAATGCCCTCGCGGCGCTCGGCATGCACGCCGAGGACCCGACGTTCGAGGGTCCGTACTTCCAGTCGCAGAACGTGGAGAAGCACCGCGCGGCGTCCGCCCGCCTGTACGAGGCCGGCCGCGCCTACTACTGCGACTGCACCCGCGACGACGTCGCGGCCCGCACGGGCAACCCGCACTCCGGCTACGACGGCCACTGCCGCGACCGCGGCCTGGCGTACGAGCCCGGGCGCGCGCTGCGCTTCCGCACCCCCGACGAGGGCGAGACGCCCGTCGTCGACCTCATCCGCGGCAACCCCACGTTCCCGAACTCGGCCATGGAGGACTTCGTCGTCGCGCGCGGCGACGGCTCGCCCGTCTTCCTGCTCGCGAACGTCGTCGACGACATGGACGAGGGCATCACCCACGTCATCCGCGGCGAGGAGCACCTGCCGAACACGCCCAAGCAGCAGCTGCTGTGGGAGGCGCTCGGCGCGCAGCCGCCCACGTGGGCGCACCTGCCGGTCATCGTCAACGAGAAGCGGCAGAAGCTCTCCAAGCGCCGCGACAAGGTCGCCCTCGAGGACTACCTCGCCGAGGGCTACCTGCCCGACGCGATGGTCAACTACCTCATGCTGCTCGGGTGGGCGCCCGGCAACGACGAGGAGATCCTGCCGTTCGACGAGCTCGTCGAGCGCTTCCGTATCGAGGACGTCAACAGCGGGTCCGCGTTCTTCGACGTCAAGAAGCTGCTGTCGTTCAACGGCGAGTACATCCGCGCGCTGTCCGTCGAGGACTTCATCACCGCCGTCGACCCGTGGCTGCACGCCCCGAAGGCGCCCTGGACCGAGGAGCAGTACGACGCCGCGGCCTTCGCCGAGGTCGCGCCGCTCGCGCAGTCGCGCGTCGCGCTGCTCGCCGACATCACCGACAACGTCGACTTCCTCTTCCTCGACGAGCCGGTGGACGACGAGCGCTCCTGGGCCAAGGCCATGAAGGAGGGCGCCGCCGCGCTCCTCGCGGACGCCCGCGCGGCGCTCGCGGACCTCGCCACCTGGGAGGCTGAGCCGCTCAAGGAGCTGATCACCGCGGTGGGCGAGAAGCACGGGCTCAAGCTGGGCAAGGCGCAGGCGCCGGTGCGCGTCGCCGTCACGGGCCGCACCGTCGGGCTGCCGCTGTTCGAGTCGCTCGAGGTGCTCGGTCGGGAGCGGACGCTGGCCCGCGTCGATGCCGCGCTGGCGAAGCTGTGACCGCGCGCGTCGACGGGGTCCTGCTCGACGTCGACGACACGCTCGTCGACACCAAGGGCGCGTTCGCGAAGGCGCTCACGGCGGTGGCCGTCGAGCACCTGCCGCACGTCCCGGTCGACCGGTACCCGGACCTGCTGGCGCACTGGCGCTCCGACCCGGGCGGGCACTACAAGGCGTACACGCGGGGCGAGACCGACGCGCTGACGCAGCGTCGCCTGCGCGCCGACCTGCTGCACCGCACGTTCGGCGGCGAGCCCGTCACGGAGCACACCTTCGCCGACTGGGACGCGCTGTTCTGGGGCACGTTCGAGCGGTCGTGGGCGGCGTTCGACGACTCCGCGGCCGCCCTGGACGCGCTGCGCGACGCGGGCGTCAGGGTCGGCGTGGTGACCAACGCCGCGACCGAGCTGCAGGAGCGCAAGCTCGCCGCGTCCGGGCTCGCGGACGTGCCCGTGCTCGTCGGCGTGGACACGCTCGGCTACGGCAAGCCGCACCCCGACGTGTTCGTCGAGGGCGCCCGCCGCCTGGGCACCGACGTCGCGCGCACCGCGTACGTCGGCGACGAGCCCACCACCGACGCCCGCGCCGCTTACGACGCCGGCCTCCTCGGCGTGTGGCTCGACCGCCCCGGCGCCCGCCGCGACGACGAGCACCACGTGGACGCCGACGCCCTGCGCGCCGACGGCATCGTCGTGCTGCCCGGCCTCGCCGGGCTGGTGGACGCCCTCGGCCTCTGACGGGGGTTTCATCCTTCCCGGGGACGCCCGGCCGTGCCTAGCGTGGGACGTCGGTCCGACGAGGAGGTCAGGCCATGGGCGCACACGCGTTCCGGGGCGGGATCGGGGGCGCGCGGGCGCTCGCCGGGATGGCGGCGGCGGGTGCGCTGGCCGTCGCCGTCGTCGCGACCGCACCACCGGCGACCGCGGCGGTCGTGGACCGCGGCACCTACTCCGACACCTACGCCTACGAGTACGGCGACTGCGGCTACCCGGTGCAGGTGGAAGGCGAGCGGTCCGGCCGGTACTCGGTGCGCGAGGGCGGCCCGCGTGACGACCCGACCCTGCTGTTCGGCGACGTCTACTCCTACTCCGAGGTGCACACGCGCACGGACACGGGGGAGCAGTTCGTCGTGCGGGGTCACGGGACCACCCGTGACGTGGCGGCGACACGGACGGACGACGGGCTGGTCCGGGTCCGGAGCCTCGACGCCGGCCAGCCCTTCGTCGTCGCCACCACGGACGGGCGGGTCGTGGCGCGCGACCGGGGCGCGATCCGCTCCACGTACGTGCTCGACGCCGATGGGCAGTTCGTCGAGCTGCTGGACCAGCGGGTCGCGGGGCCCCACCCGGGCTTCGACTCGGGGATCTGCCGAGCGGCGGGCGAGCTGGTCGGCACCGGTTCGGGGGAGCGCCTGACGGCCCGGCCGGCGGGCACGACGGCGTCGCCGCTCGGCTACCAGGAATACCTGCCGCCCGGGTACGGGGACGAGCCGCGGCCGCTGCTCGTGGCGCTGCACGGCTTCGACGAGGGCGGCGACGGCTCGGCCGCCGCGCTGCCGAACCTCCTCGCGACGGGCGTCCCGTGGCTGATCGACGTCGACGGCTGGCCGGCCGACCGGCCGTTCGTCGTCCTCGCGCCGCAGCACGACTTCCCCGCGGACGACCCCGCCTACGCCGCCTGTGGCGAGGGGCCGTGGTTCGGGTCGTGCGCCGCCAGGGTCCAGCACGACCTGGGGCACCCGGCGGGCACCTCCCCGTGCACCACCCCGGCCGAGGTGCGCGGCTTCCTCGAGTACGCCCTGGACGCCTACGACGTGGACCCGAGCCGTGTCTTCCTCACCGGCCTGAGCTGCGGCGGCGTGGGGCTCTGGGAGTACCTGGCGCAGGGCGACGGGCCAGCCGTGCGCGGCGCGGTCCCGATCGCGACGGACGGCAGGCCGTCGTGGGACGCGGCGGGCTGCGACCTCGCGGGCACCGCGACCTGGGTGTTCCACGGCGACGCCGACGACGTGATGGACCCGCTCGGCGCGACGCAGACCGTGGCGCACCTGCAGGGGTGCCCGTCCCCGCCGGCACGGGAGTCTCGGCTGACGGTGTACCCCGGCGTGGACCACGACTCCTGGTCGCGCACCTACGACCTCACTGCCGGCAACGACATCTACGCCTGGATGCTCGGCCTGCCCTGACCACCGAGTTGTCAGGACCAGGTGGACAAAGACCTGCACGAGGCCCTGACAGCTCGCTGGGCAGTACGAGTTGTCAGGACCACGGGGCCAGGAACCTGGTCCTGGCCCTGACAACTCGCTCAGGGGGTGAGCAGCAGGACGGCGGAGAGGCCGACCCCGCTGACGACGACGGCGCCCGCCGCGCCGAGCACGAGGGGCCGGCGGGCGGTGCGCGCCAGGCGCGGCACGTCCACGCCGGTGCCGAGGGCGAACATCGCGGCGACGAACAGGATCGTCGTGAGCTGCTGGGCGGTGTCGGTGACGACGTCGGGCAGCAGGCCGGTGCTGCGGACCAGCACCGCGGCCAGGAAGCCGAGCACGAAGCCGGGCACCAGCGGGGCGCGCCGGCCCGCCGGCACGTCGGCCTGCGCCTGCGTGAGCGCGGTCCGGCGCCCGCGCACGGCCCCGACGCCGGCGACCAGAGGCGCGAGCAGCACGACGCGCGCCAGCTTGGTGACGGTGGCGGTGGCCAGCGCCGCGGCCGAGACGGTCCCCGCGGCGGCGACCACCTGGGCCACCTCCTGCACGCTGGCGCCGATCCAGAGCCCCGCCTGGTGGTCCGTGAGGCCCAGCGCGCCCGCCAGCGCCGGCAGGGCGAAGATCGCGATCGTCCCGTAGACGGTGACCAGGGCGAGGGCGGCGGCGACGTCGTCGCGCAGCCGGGCCTGCCCGGCGGGGTCCGCGCCCGGGTCGCGCTCGAGCACGCTCGTCATCGCGGAGACGGCGGCGGCGCCGCAGATCGAAAACCCGGTGGCCACCAGCAGCGCGGTGGCGCGCGGGACGCGCAGGAGCCGGCCGAGGCCGAGGATCGCGGCGAACGTGCACGTCACGGTGACGACCACGACGGCGATGCCCCGCCAGCCCAGCGCGAGCACGTCCGGGATCGACAGCTGCAGGCCGAGCAGCACCACGCCGGCCCGCAGCACCGTGCGCGCTGTCCAGTCCGTGCCCGGGCCCGTGCGCTCGACGAACCGTGCCGCTCGACCCGCCCGCGGCACCACGCGGCCGAGCACGGAGCCGACAACCGCGCCCACCAGGAGGGCGAGCACCAGCGGGGACACCGCGCCGCCCGTCACGGGGGCGAGGAGCCGGCTGACGCCGAGCAGGACGGCGGTGGCGACGGCGGCGAGCGCGAGGCCCGGCGTCAGGCGGGCGAACCGGGCCGAGGTCGGGGTCCCGGAGCGGGGCGGGGTGGTGAGGGCGGTGGGCACGTGACCAGGCTCGCGACCCGCGGGGCACGGCGGAAGCGCCAGGTCCCGATCGATCCATAGACTGACGCTATGGCAGAACGTCCTCCGCTAGCCGCCCTCGAGCTGCTGGTCGCCCTCGACGCGCACGGGTCGATCAGCGCGGCCGCCCGCGCGGCCGGGGTCTCGCAGCCGACGGCGTCCGCCGGCCTGCACCGGCTCGAGCGCCGGCTCGGCCTCGAGCTCCTCGCTCGCGGCCCGCGCGGCACCGCGCTCACCCAGGCCGGGCACCGCGTGGCGGGCGCGGCGCGCGACGTCGTGGCCGCCGTCGACCGCTTCGAGGCCGCAGCCGCGGCGCTGCGGTCCGCGCCGGTGGCCGGGCTGCGCGTCGCGGCGAGCCTGACGATCGCCGAGTACCTCGCGCCGCGCTGGCTGGCCGCGTTCGCGCGGGCCGAGCGGGAGCACGGCGCGACGCCCGAGGTGGAGCTCGTCGTGCGCAACTCCCGCGAGGTCATGGAGCTCGTGCTCGACGAGGGCGCGGAGATCGGCTTCGTGGAGAGCCCGACGGTGCGGCGTGGTCTGCGGTCGCGCACGGTGGCGCACGACGAGCTCGTCGCCGTCGTCGCGCCCGGTCACCCCTGGGCGCGACGACGGTCCGTCGACCCGGACCTGCTGGTGACGGGCCGCCTGGTGCTGCGGGAGGCCGGCTCCGGCACCCGCGACGTGCTGGAGGACGCGCTCGGCCAGGCCGGGGTGCGGCTGCCGGCGCAGGTCACCGCGCTGGGGTCCACCTCGGCGGTGAAGGCGGCGGTGCGGCACGGCGAGGGGGTCACGGTGCTCTCCGCCCTCACCGTCGCCGACGAGGTCGCCGGCGGCCACCTCGCGACGGTGCCGATCTCCCGGCTCGACCTCTCGCGCCGGCTGCGGGTCGTGTGGCGCGACGGCGCGACGCTCTCCGCCCCCGCCCGGCGACTCGCGGCGGTGGCGGGGGCGCGCTAGCGCCTGGTCGCCCGGTAGGCGTGCGTGACGTACGGCAGCTCGATCTCGGCGCGGCCGGCCAGCGCGGGGTGCGTGGCGACCAGCGCGTCGACCTCGGCCAGGCGGGCCGCCCGCTCGTCGTCGGGCAGCGTCAGCAGGTAGCTGCGCGTCCCGGCGAGCATGCGCAGCGCCCCGGCGGGGACCCGGTCGGCCCAGCGGAAGGTGCCGGCCTCGACGGGGGTGAACCGGTCGCCGAGCCCCGTCAGGGCGCCGTTCCCCGCCGCGGGCTCCAGGAGGTCGCCGCGGTGCAGGATCTCGCCGAACCGGGCGACCCAGTCGACCTCGGCGTCCCGGTCGTTCCAGGCGACGCCGAGAGTGCCGCCGGGGCGCAGGACGCGGGCGATCTCCGCCGCGGCGGCCTCGGCGTCGAACCAGTGCCACGCCTGCCCGACGAGGACGGCATCGACCGACGCGTCGTCCAGCGGCACGGCCTCGGCGGTGCCCTGCCGGGTCGTGACGCGCGGCAGGCGCGCGGACAGCTCGGACAGCATCGAGGGGGAGAGGTCCACGGCGACCAGCTCCGCGCCGGGGCCGGCGACGTCGGCGGCGACCGCGGTGAGCTTGCCCGTGCCCGCGGCGAGGTCCAGCACGCGCCGCGGGCGGGCGGGCAGCATCCACGCGACGGCCTCGCGCGGGTACGAGGGCCTGACCTGCGCGTACACGTCGGCGTCCCGCTCGAAGGACGCGGCGCGGTCGGCCTGCGCCTGGGGGTCGGCGACGCGGACGGCGTCGGTAGGGGCGGCCGGCGAGGGCGTGGGGGAGGTCATGGGGCGAGCCTTCCATGGCGGGCGGCCCGGGTGACGTACGGCACCCCGCGCGCGTTTTGGACGACGGTCCGGGATCCGGTAATGTTCTCTGACGTTGGGCCTGACGCGGTCGCTCCGACGATGTCGGAATTGCCGAGAAGGTCGGACCCATTGGGGTATGGTGTAATTGGCAGCACTAGAGATTCTGATTCTCTCAGTCTAGGTTCGAGTCCTGGTACCCCAGCGCTACTCCCTCCGGTCGCTTTCAGCGGTGCGGGGGGTGTGCACGGCACGGAGTCCTTCGGGACGTCCGAGTCATAGGCCCCCATCGTCTAGCGGCCTAGGACGCCGCCCTCTCACGGCGGTAACGCGGGTTCAAATCCCGCTGGGGGTACGCAGGTCGACCGTCGCCGGTCGATCGCCAGGTCAGCGCCTCGCGGCGCGGACCAGTTCCAGGCCCCCATCGTCTAGCGGCCTAGGACGCCGCCCTCTCACGGCGGTAACGCGGGTTCAAATCCCGCTGGGGGTACAGAGCACGAGGCCCGGTCCGTCAGGACCGGGCCTTCGTCGTTCCCGGACGGGTCCTGCCGCGGCCCGCGCCCCGTGACGTGTGATCGGGTCAGAGGAAGGGCTCCGGCACGCTGCCGCCGTCGCTGGTCGGGTGCTCGTGCCGCGCCCCGGTGGGCGTCCAGTTGACGGGGTGCGCGCCGGGGCTGGGCTGCGCCTCCGGGGGGCGCGGCGCCGGGGCGGCGGGCTGCACGGCGATCGGCTGCGTCGTCGGTCGTGGGCCCTCGGGGTCCGGGCGGCCCGGGACGATCGTCGGCCTGCCGGGGGTGCGGCCACCGGAGCCACCTCCGCCCGAGGGCGCATCGTCATCGTCGTCGTGCGACCGGCCGGGGGTGAAGAGCGTGTCGCACAGGGTGCGGTACGTGGCGTCCGGGTGCGGGACGTGGTTGATGGTGCGCAGGGCCTGGTCCTGGCCGGCGGACTCCATGTCGAAGCGCCCGTACCCGAGGACCTGGCCCAGCGGGCTGCGCGAATAGCCCATGTCCGTGACCTTCTTCAGCGGCATCATCGCCACCTTGTGCACCACGAGCCCGTACAGCAGCAGGAGTCGCTTGTCGGTCGCGACGAACCACTCGTAGCGCCACTCGAGGCACTTCCACGCGAGGTGGCTCGCGACCAGGAGCCAGGCGAGCCACAGCCACTGCGCGGTGGGGCGCACGTCGAGCGGCGTGGACATGACGATCGCGCCGACCAGGAGGAACACGCCGACGGTCAGCGCGATGGGGCGCAGGAGGACGGCCCAGTGCCGCCGGGTCGCGACGATGACGTGCTCGCGCGGGAGCACGTACCGGCGCAGGTGCCCGTGCGCGCGGATGGCGTCGCGCTGCCGGGGCTCCTCGGTGACCACGGGCCGGCTCAGGACGCGATGGTGGAGAAGAACTGCACGAAGCTGGAGATCGTGTTGGCGATGAAGTCCCAGATCGACGTGACGATGTTGCCGGCTCGGTCCGGGTCGTTCACGATCGCGAAGATCAGGAAGATCACCACGATCCAGATCAGCAGGGTCTTGGCCTTCGCGGGCATCAGGTCCTCACGCCTCTCGGGTCTCGGGGCAGAGTTGCCCCACCAGCCTGGAGCGTACTGACCTGGGCCGGGGCCCGACAGCACCGGGCCCGGCGCGCCGCGTCGGGACGCGGCGGCCGGGCCCGGGGCCTCCTGGTGGAGGTCAGGAGGGGGAGGGGCTCACTCGCCCGCGCGGCGGAGCACCTCGGTCAGGCGGTTGGCGGCGGAGACGACGGCGGCGGAGTGCAGGCGACCGGGCTGGCGGGTGAGCCGCTCGACCGGGCCGGAGACGGACACGGATGCCACGACGCGACCCGAGGGCCCGCGCACGGGCGCCGAGACGGAGGCGACGCCGAGCTCGCGCTCGGACACCGACTGCGCCCACCCGCGGCGGCGGACGCCGGAGAGGATCGTCGCGGTGAAGACGGCCTCGCGCAGGCCGCGGTGCAGGCGGTCCGGCTCCTCCCAGGCGAGGAGGATCTGCGCGGCGGAGCCCGCGTGCATCGTGAGGGTGGCGCCCACGGGGATCGAGTCGCGCAGGCCGACGGGGCGCTCGGCGGCGGCCACGCAGACGCGGTGGTCGCCCTGGCGCCGGTAGAGCTGCGCGCTCTCGCCCGTGTGGTCGCGCAGCGCGGTCAGCACGGGGTTGGCCGCGGCGAGGAGGCGGTCCTCGCCGGCCGCTGTCGCGAGCTCGTTGAGGCGCGGCCCGAGCACGAAGCGCCCCTGCATGTCGCGGCCCACGAGCCGGTGGTGCTCGAGCGCGACGGCCAGCCGGTGCGCCGTGGGGCGGGCGAGCCCGGTCGATGAGACCAGCTGCGCCAGGGTGGCGGGGCCCGCCTCCAGTGCGCCCAGCACGGACGCGGCCTTGTCCAGTACGCCGACTCCGCTAGTATCGTCCATAGGACGATATTGGCGTCTCGCCCACTGAGATTGCAAGTCGAGGACCGCATCTCACTGGACGGAACCGTCTCGCGGACCGAGCCTTGCGGGTCCGACGCGGCGGTATCGACCGAGACACACGCACACGCACGACGGCCGCGGGACGCGGCGGACGAGGAGCTCATGATGGCCGGCACGCTGGCGGAGAAGGTCTGGGAGGCGCACCTGGTGCGCCGTGGCAGCGACGGGGCACCCGACCTCCTCTACATCGACCTGCACCTCGTGCACGAGGTGACCAGCCCGCAGGCGTTCGAGGGCCTGCGCCTCGCCGGGCGTCCCGTCCGTCGTCCCGACCTGACGATCGCGACCGAGGACCACAACACCCCGACGCTCGACATCGACCTGCCGATCGCGGACCTCACCAGCCGCACGCAGATCGACACGCTGCGCAACAACGCGCGCGAGTTCGGCGTTCGGATCCACTCCCTCGGCGACGCCGACCAGGGCATCGTGCACCAGGTGGGCCCGCAGCTCGGCCTGACGATGCCCGGCCTCACCGTGGTCTGCGGCGACTCGCACACCTCCACGCACGGCGCGTTCGGCGCGCTGGCGTTCGGCATCGGCACCTCCGAGGTCGAGCACGTGCTCGCCACCCAGACGCTGCCGCTCGCCCCGTTCAAGACGATGGCGATCACGGTGAACGGCGAGCTGCCCCCGGGCGCCACCAGCAAGGACATCATCCTGGCGATCATCGCCAAGATCGGCACCGGCGGCGGCCAGGGCTACGTGCTCGAGTACCGCGGCGAGGCCATCCGCAAGCTGTCGATGGAGGCGCGGATGACCATCTGCAACATGTCCATCGAGGCCGGCGCCCGCGCGGGCATGATCGCCCCCGACCAGACCACGTTCGACTACCTCCAGGGGCGTCCGCACGCCCCCGAGGGCGAGGACTGGGACGCCGCCGTCGAGTACTGGTCCACGCTGCGCAGCGACGACGACGCCGAGTTCGACGCCGAGGTCGTGCTGGAGGCGGCCGACCTCGAGCCGTTCGTCACCTGGGGCACCAACCCCGGCCAGGGCCTGCCGCTGTCGGCGTCCGTGCCGGTGCCGGCCGAGATCGCCGACGCGGGCGACCGCGTCGCGGCCGAGCGCGCGCTGGAGTACATGGGCCTCGAGGGCGGCACCCCGCTGCGCGACATCAAGGTCGACACCGTCTTCATCGGCTCCTGCACCAACGGCCGCATCGAGGACCTGCGCTCGGTGGCCAAGGTCCTTCAGGGCCGCCAGAAGGCGGACGACGTGCGCGTGCTCGTCGTGCCCGCGTCGGCCCGCGTGCGCCTGCAGGCCGAGGCCGAGGGCCTGGACGTCATCTTCAAGGAGTTCGGCGCGGAGTGGCGCAACGCCGGCTGCTCGATGTGCCTCGGCATGAACCCGGACCAGCTCGCCCCGGGCGAGCGCGCCGCGTCGACGTCGAACCGCAACTTCGAGGGCCGCCAGGGCAAGGGCGGGCGCACGCACCTCGTGTCGCCGCTCGTCGCCGCCGCGACCGCCGTGCGCGGCACGCTGTCGTCGGTCGCCGACCTCGAGTTCGAGGGCGAGGTCGACCTCACGACGTTCGACGGCACCCCGCTGGCGCCGCTGTCCGCCCCGTCCTTCGTCTGACCCCACCCCGTCGCAGAAGATCGTCCAGGAGATCGTCATGGAGAAGTTCACCACCCACACGGGCGTCGGGGTGCCGCTGCGCCGCAGCAACGTCGACACCGACCAGATCATCCCCGCCGTCTACCTCAAGCGCGTCACCCGCACGGGCTTCGAGGACGCGCTGTTCGCCGCCTGGCGCGGCGACCCGTCGTTCGTCCTCAACCAGGACGCCTACAAGTCCGGCTCGGTGCTGGTCGCCGGCCCCGACTTCGGCACCGGCTCGTCCCGCGAGCACGCCGTCTGGGCGCTCAAGGACTACGGCTTCCGCGTGGTGCTCGCGCCCCGGTTCGCGGACATCTTCCGCGGCAACTCGGGCAAGCAGGGCCTCGTGGCCGGCGTCGTCGCGCAGGAGGACATCGAGATCCTCTGGAAGATCCTCGAGACCAAGCCCGGCACCGAGGTGACCGTGGACCTCGAGGCGCGCACCGCGCACGCCGACGACGTCACCGTGCCGTTCCAGATCGACGACTACACGCGCTGGCGCCTCATGGAGGGCCTCGACGACATCGGCCTCACGCTGCAGCACGAGGACGACATCGCGGCCTTCGAGGCCGAGCGCGCGGCCTGGCGGCCCAAGACCCTGCCGGCCAAGCACCTGCCGAGCGTCCCGATCGAGCCGGCGCGCCCCGTCGGCTGACACCGCCCCGCCGCGTCGAGCGTGCTGACTTGTTCCTCACCCGAGCTGGTTGAGGATCAAGCCGGCACGCTCGATGCATTTCCGGTCGCGTTCCCGGGCGGGTCGGCGGGTGCGGCGAGGGCGCCGCGGACGACGTCGAGCACGGCGTCGTCGGACAGGCCGGCGGCGCGCGCGTCCGCGACGAGGGCGCGGGCCCCCGCCACGATCCCGGCGGGCGGGGGAGCGGTCCCGCCCGTCCCGGCGGCTGCGCCCGCGCGGGCCGCGGGTGCGACGACCGTGCCCGTGCGGCGGCGGGAGACGACGACGCCGCCCGCCTCCAGCTCGCGGTACGCGCGCTGCACGGTGCCGACGGCGATGCCGAGGTCGCGGGCGAGGTCCCGTGACGCGGGCAGCCGGTCGCCCGGCGTCAGCGTGCCGACGGCGACCGCCGCGGCCACCTGAGCGCGGATCTGCTCGTAGACCGGCACCGGCGACGCCAGCGAGACGACGATGTCGCTCATGCGGCGGCCGGGGCCGCGACGGCCGTCGCTGCGGACGCCGCGCGGGGCCGCGCGGCAAGCAGCCCGACGACGATCGAGGCGACGGCGGCGGCGAGGCCCAGGACGGTCACGGTCGTGCCGAGGGCGACCAGGCCGTGGTCGGGGGTGCCGTTGAGCAACAGGTTCTCGCCCCCGGAGCGGACGGCGCTCCCGCCCATGGCGAGGGTGACGCCGAGCCCGACGCCGAGGCACAGCTGCACGGCGCCCAGGAGGCGGGTGGCGCTCGTCGCGCGCACGGCGTCGTCGTGCGCCGCGGGGACGCCGTGCAGGGGCGGGCGGCGCACGATCGCGCGGAGCGTGGCCCACGTCGCCGCGAGGGTGGCAGCGAGGCCCAGCAGCATCGCCGCGCCGTAGGGCCAGCCGGGGTAGGGGCCCGAGGAACCGGTGAGGACCCCGCCGCCGGCCATCGTCACCGGGCCGGTCGGGAACGCGCGGCCGGACCCGTCGGCGGTCAGGCCGCAGGCCACCAGGACGACGGCGAACGCCCCGGCGGTCGCCAGGACGGCCTTGAGGCGCGCGCCGCCGAGCGACCCGACGGTGCGACGGGTCAGCGGGGCCGAGCGGACCTCGCCGCGCGGCCGGGGCCACGTCCGCTCGCCGACTGCTCGCACGGCGCAGAACACCAGGGCGACCGAGAAGGGCGCGACGGCCTGGAGCAGCCCGGGCGCGGGGGCCCACTGCGGCCAGACGACCGGCTGGGCCAGCAGCACGACCGCGCACACGACTGCGGCGCCGAGCGCGACCGACGAGACCAGCAGCTCGTGCCGACGGGCTGCGCGGGCGGGGCCGCCGTCGTCCGACGACCGGCGGGTCACGAGCCACAGCACCAACGCGACGAGCACCGCGGGCAGGGCCACCGCGACCAGCGCCGCGACGAGGACACCAGCGAACATCCGAACCTCCGGGAGCGGGCGGGCTATCACTAATGAGTCAACGCATTGAATCATTGGCGATGCCCGGTGTCCACCGGTGGGCCGTGCGCCCGGACGGTCAGAGCTGCGGCGGTCCCTGCCGTGCGCGATCGAGCAGCCCCTCCGGCGTGGCTGCGGCCGGGTCCCACCAGGAGTCGATGAACCAGGTGGCGCCGGCGTCGGCCATCGCCCGCGCCTGCTCGCGGGCTGCGCCGCGGTCGTCGGGCAGCAGCCCGGAGGCGACGATGTCGAACGTCCCGGCGCCCTGGTCGCCGTCGGTCGCGCGCTGCTCGGCGATCCACGCGGCGAGCTCGCGGACGGCGTCGGGACCCGCCTCCGCCTCCTCGGGGGTGGCGCCGCGCACCTGCGCGACGATGCCGTCCCAGCGCAGCGTCCGCCGCAGGTTCCTCAGCGGCGGTCGCTGCGCGTCCCAGACGCCGACGGGCCACACGGGGATGTGGCCGTGGACCGGGGGAGCGGCGAACCGGAACGGCCCGGTGCGCACGTGCTCGCCGTCGGCCTCGAGCTGCTCGCCCGACCACGACCGGCGCAGGAACTCGAGCGTCTCGTCGAGCTTCGCCGCCCGCTCCCGCAGGTCCGTGACCTGCCCGGGGACGGACGTGAACCCGCGGTCGTCGAGCACGCCGACGCCCGCCGGCAGCACGAGCCGCCCGCCCGAGAGGTGGTCGACGGTGAGAGCGCGCTGCGCCAGCTCCCACGCCCGGTGCCGCGGCACCGCGAAGACCATCGCTCCCAGGGAGATCCGCTCCGTCACGGCCGCGGCGCCCGCGAGGATCGCGAACGGGTCCCACGCCGTGAGGGACTCGCCGCCCCAGTCGGCCATGCTCAGGCCGTCCCAGCTGAAGAAGCCGTCCCAGCCGTGCTCCTCGCACTCGCGCGCGAGCGTGACCATCTGCTGCGGGGAGCCGAAGCTGCCGACGAACCCGAACCTCATGCGCGTCTCCTTGATCGTCACCGGAAGTCTGCGAGGGATGTCCGGCCGACGCTACGCGCGCCGTCCGACATCGTCCCGGAGCTCCAGGAACGTAGGGTGGGCGCGTGCCTGACGAGAACGACAAGCCCCTGGTCGAGATGTGGACCGACGGCGCCTGCAAGGGCAACCCCGGGCTCGGCGGCTGGGGCGCGCTGATGCGCTCGGGCGAGCACTCCAAGGAGCTCTACGGCGGCGACCCGCTCACGACGAACAACCGGATGGAGCTCACCGCCGTCGTCGAGGGGCTGCGCGCCCTGAAGCGGCCCAGCACCGTCGTGATCCACGTCGACTCGTCGTACGTGATGAACGGCATGCGCACCTGGATCGCGGGGTGGAAGCGCAACGGCTGGACCACCGCCGCCAAGAAGCCGGTGAAGAACGTGGACCTCTGGCAGGCGCTCGACGCCGAGGTCACCAAGCACGACGTGCGCTGGGTGTGGGTCAAGGGGCACGCCGGAGACCCCGGCAACGAGCGGGCCGACGAGCTCGCGAACCTCGGGGTCGACACGGTCCGCTGAACCCGTGGCCCGACCCCCGGTGAAGGTGCGACGGACGTCACGCCGCAACCGGTGGCGCGCGCGAATAGGCTGGGCCCATGGCTTCCCACTACGACGTCGTCCTCCTCGGGGCTGGCCCCGGCGGCTATGTCGCCGCGATCCGCGCGGCCCAGCTCGGCAAGTCCGTCGCCATCATCGAGGAGAAGTACTGGGGTGGTGTCTGCCTCAACGTGGGCTGCATCCCCTCCAAGGCCCTGCTGCGCAACGCGGAGCTGTCGCACATCTTCACGCACCAGGCCGACTTCTTCGGCATGTCCGGTGACGTGACGTTCGACTTCGGCAAGGCGTTCGACCGGTCCCGCGAGGTCGCGGACGGCCGGGTCAAGGGCGTCCACTTCCTCATGAAGAAGAACAAGATCGCCGAGTACGACGGCCGCGGCACCTTCCGCGACGCGCACACGATCGAGGTCGCGCTCAACAAGGGCGGCACCGAGACGGTGACGTTCGACAACGTCATCATCGCGACCGGCTCGCAGGTGCGCCTGCTGCCGGGCGTCGAGCTCTCCGAGAACGTCGTGACCTACGAGAAGCAGATCATGACGCGCGAGCTGCCGAAGTCGATCGCCATCGTCGGCGCCGGCGCCATCGGCATGGAGTTCGGCTACGTCCTGAAGAACTACGGCGTGGACGTCACGATCATCGAGTTCCTCGACCGTGCCCTCCCCAACGAGGACGCAGACGTCTCCAAGGAGATCGCGAAGCAGTACAAGAAGATGGGCGTCAAGATCCTGACGTCCACCGCCGTCCAGACCATCAAGGACAACGGCTCGTCCGTCACCGTCAGCTACAAGGGCGTCAAGGACGACAAGCCCGGCGAGCTCGTCGTCGACAAGGTCCTGTCCGCCGTCGGCTTCGCGCCGAACGTCGAGGGCTTCGGCCTCGAGAACACCGGCGTGCAGCTCACCGAGCGCGGCGCCATCGCCATCGACGATCACATGCGCACCAACGTGCCGCACATCTTCGCCATCGGCGACGTCACCGCCAAGCTCATGCTGGCGCACGTCGCGGAGGCGCAGGGCGTCGTCGCCGCCGAGACCATCGGTGGCGCCGAGACCATGACTCTGGGCGACTACCGCATGATGCCGCGCGCCACGTTCTGCTCCCCGCAGGTCGCGTCGTTCGGCCTCACCGAGCAGCAGGCCAAGGACGAGGGCTACGACGTCAAGGTCGCGTCCTTCCCGTTCATGGCCAACGGCAAGGCCCACGGCCTCGGCGACCCCACCGGGTTCGTCAAGATCGTCGCCGACGCCAAGTACAACGAGCTGCTCGGCGCCCACATGATCGGCCCGGACGTCTCCGAGATGCTGCCCGAGCTCACCCTCGCGCAGAAGTGGGACCTCACCGCCGACGAGGTCGCGCGCAACGTGCACACGCACCCCACGCTCTCCGAGGCCGTGCAGGAGTCCATCCACGGCATCGTGGGGCACATGATCAACTTCTGACCCACCCGGTCGGACCAGATCGTCTGGTCGATGGCCCGGAACCGCGGACTGCCGCGGTTCCGGGCCATCGTCTTCCTGGGGCAGCGGAGCACATGCCGGCCAGCCAGGAGGCCAGCTCCGTCCGCAGCTCCTCCGCGTCGAGCCCTTTCAGCAGCTTCTCGGGTCCAGAGAAATGGGCCGTGATCTCCTCGGCCAGCGTGCTGCGGTCCCGGCCCGAGAGGTTCCCGAGGCTGGAGAGCGAGCTGAACCCGCGCCGGTCGAGGTCGTCCAGGATCTCGACCGCCATGGCGCGCTGAGACGGAAGGCCGTGCGCGAGCGAGATGTGCATCTGAGCGAGACCCCGCACGTGGTGGGCGAGGGTGGGCGTGAGCGAGAGGCGTTCCGCGAGGCTGGCGGCGGGCAGGCTCGCCATCGCCTCCGACGAGGTCAGGCCCGCCTTCCTGAGCGCGGAGCGGCAAGGCTCCATCGACCCGACGTCGAGCAGCGACGACCGGGGGTCGTCGCCGAGCTCGTGGTGCAGCCTGGTCCGTACTTCTGGCACCTGCAGCAGGTCATGGAGCTGTGGGTCGTTCACGTACCACGCTGCAAGGTCGCGTCGGGACCGGACCGCAAAGGTCAGGCGGCTCACCGCCGCGTCCTGAGCAGGTTGTGGCCTGCTTGCCAGGTAGCAGGCATAGGCGTAGTGCGCCGAGGTGGTCCAGGCGACGGATGCGTGGGGGGATGGATCGGGACCGGCCGACAATGGCGGGGAAGCCTCGTGATCCCCGCGACCGAGCTGGTCCAGCTCCGCATCCAGCGTGTCCAGCGCCGATTTCAGCGCGCGACGGCGGCGGCCGATCTGCGCGCGGGCCGCACGTGTCAGGACACGTGTCCGGTCGACCTCGCCGAGACGCTCTGTCACGAAGCGTCGCAACGTCTCGACCGGTTGTGCGTCCGATCCGAGGGTGGTGAGCGTGTATCGCATTCCCGGCTCATACCCGAACGCCTGGGCCAGATCGGCGATCAGGCGTTCGCGGCCTCTGTCGTCGGCCTCTTCGCCCACGGGATCGCGGAATCCTTGGAGCCGACGCTGCGCCCCGGACCAGGTCTGATGGGGCTTCTTCAGATCTTCCTCGAGCGCCCCCAGCGCAGCGAGGAGATCGGTGTCGTCGGCGCGTGCATGTTCCAGCTCGTGACGGGCCTGCTTGGCGAGGAGCTGGAGCCCGCCGTCCACATGAGGACCGCCCTGCTTGCTCAGCCATTTGTCGATGAGTCGTTGCATCGCCGAAGCCGGCACCCGAAGTTCTTCTGCGAGCCTGCTGGCATCTGAGCTTTTCCCTCGATCGTGACCCTTGCCCTTGCCCTTGCCCTTGCCCTTGCCCTTGCCCTTGCCCTTGCCCTTGCCCTTGCCCTTGCCCTTGCCCTTGCCCTTGCCCTTGCCCTTGCCCTCAGGGTTGGCCGTGTCCTTGGCCGTGTCTTTGGCTTTGTTCGTGTTCTTGGCCTTGGGCTCGTCTACCGCGTCGAGCGCATCCATGAGGGCATCGAGGTACCGCTTGTCGGTCGCGGTGAACTCGACCGGTGCCTGGCGGAGAATCGATGGGCCCGACACTCCGCGCCTCTCGTTCCGGAGCGCGAACTCGTAGTTGATCGTCAGCGCCACGCGCGTGTACAGCGCGCGGAGCCGGAGGAGCGTGTAGGGCGTGTGCGCATCGAGATCGCCCCCGGTCTCGCCGGGAGCAACGGCCAAGAACCCCGCCTCCCTGGCGTTGTCGAGTGCATAGGTGAGCCAGTCGCGATAGCGACGGATCTCTTCGGGGCTCGTCGACCAGCGATAGATCGACCGACGGTGCGCGACCTGGGCGAGCCAGTTGCGAGGGTCGAGGTCGACGGCGTTGCCCAGGACGAACGGTTGAGCCTTCTCCTTCTCGCGAAGGTCCGTGGTCGCCACGTAGTGCAGACCGAGGCTGCGCCAGTCGCGGGCGCCCCCGAGCCCGGCGAAGTCGTCCGGGTATGCCTCGGCGAGGGCGACCAGGAGAGTCGCCGCGGCGAACCGGTGCAGGTCGACGGTCACGTCGGCAGCGTCGTACTCCTTCAGATCCTCCGCGCCCAGTCGAAGGGCGTCCCTCTCCACGTCGGCGGACGTCACCTGGTTGCCGTTCCGCGTGACCACGACGGAGATCTTGTCCTGCGTCGCGGCGTCGACCAGCACGTTCCACGGGGAGGTGCCCAGCACGGTCCGCAGGAAGCGGTACGCGATCGTGGCGGCCTTCCCCCCGGGGATTCCGTCGAGGGCGTTGTCGAGAGCTGATACGTCACTCCCACGAGGTACTTCCAGCCCGCGACCAGGCGTGGCACCAAGATCGCAGACGAGCGCGGCCACGTGCGCGGCGTCGACAGCGGACACGGCGCCGTCGCTGCGCGTCGCGGTGATGGTGACCCGGAGACGTGTCGCCAGCCAGGTTCCCACGGCGAACATACCGACCATCGCTCCGGCGATGCCGCTCAGCACGATGTATCCCGCGCTCCGAAGGACGGCAGTCACGAGGCAGATGAGAAGGGCCAGCGGCGCGCCGAACACGACGGAGCACGTCCACGCCAACCACCGGTCGGACAAGAGCTTGCGGACGAACCGACGATCCGGGGACCACGGCCGGACGGCTGCAACGATGGTCACCAGCGTGGATGCGGCGAGCACTCCGAGCGCAATCCTGAGCAGACGGGACCCGACCGGCTCGGTGATGGCGCCGCTTGCGTCGAAGGCCAGTGCCGGGCCCCACGTCAGCAACAATGCGGACACGACGATCGAGACGATCCCTGAGCATGCCAGGAAGCTCCGTCGTCGGGCGCTGAGCACGGGCCAGTCACCGAGCGGCGTGAGCGCACGCGCGGCGAGCAGGAGAACGGCGATGACTCCGGCCAGGACGAGGAACGACTGCCCGAGGGACTTCATCACGTCCGTGAACGACGTCCACGCCTGCGCCATTCGCTCCAGCGGCCCAGGTGGTGGCGGGAGCATCTGCTCGGACGCCGCCTCGGCGACCTCGTTGGCAGTCTTGTTCGCGGCATCGACCGCCAGCGCCTCGTGGGCCGCGGCCAGCGCAGCGGGCCAGTCTGCGCTCTCGCGCAGAGCATCAGCCCTGGCCGCGAGTGCGGCGGAGGTGTCGACGGCGGCCCTGGCGGCTGCATACTCCGTCGCGCACTGCTCGATATCCTCGTTGGACTTGATGTGGTCCACGGCACGGACCGGAAGCGCCGCGGCGGTGAGCGACGCGGCCGTCGCGCACACTGCTTGCGGCGGAGGCGATCCGGAGGTCACGAGCAACAGGGCGACGCACGACACCGCGGCGTCCAGCACGAGATTTCGCATGTCGGCCCCCTCGGCGAGTTCGACTGACGTGCCCCCTCATGATCGTGCGGTCGACCGTGTGCTTCGCACAACGTTGTTGCAGAGAATTCAGGGCAAGAGGCCGGGTGAATTCCCGTGCAGGGAACGTCGGGTCGTCCGGTGATTCGAGCATGAGGCAGAGTGCCAGGTCGACACTTCACCCTCGCTGTGCGACCAATCGAATGTCGGTGCAGACCTACGATCGTGAGAGGCCGCGTGACCTCACGGGCCTATGGCGCTGGGGGTGTCGCTGTGGAGCCGATACGACCATTGGTACTCGTGCGCGGATTCGGCGGACCTGACCTTACCGAGGTGCAGGGCAATCCCTATCAGGGATTCAACGACGGTTCGGTCTATCCGGGGCGCAGCGGCGACAACTACATCTATGAAGGATTCGTCCTTCGAGCGCTCAAGTCCACGGCCTATCGATACACGGACGCGACCAACGTCGTGGGTTACTACCCCGAGGACGTCGTCCCCCCGACCGAGCTGCGAAGTCTCACAGAGGACGACGTCCGGGGCACCGTGGTCCTCCATCCCGAGATGGAGGAGCGGGTCCTTGCCTCGGGAGTAGGCGGCACGATCTGGGTCTACAGGTACTACGACCTGCGGCCGCGCGCGCTCGCCCGCTACGGCGAGGGGCTCCGGAGGCTCGTGGAGCTGATCGAACGTTCGGCGCGGCGCCATGGCGAGAACTTCACCGGCGTGGACATCGTCGCTCACAGCATGGGTGGGCTGGTGGTCCGCGAGGGCCTGAGGCGCATGCACCAGGCACGGGAAGGATCGGCCTTCGACCTGGTCCACCGGGTGGTCACGCTGGGCACTCCGCACCGCGGGATCGCGTTCCAACGTGCGCCGGACTGGCTGCTGCGAATGCTCCCGCCGGTCGCCGGCGCGGAGGACGAGCTTTCTGCGTTCGACCCGACGAAGGCCGAGTTCACCCGCTGGGCGACCTGCTTCGACGTCTCCCGTGTCCTGACGGTCGTCGGTACCAACTACCGCACCTACGGGCCCGCTGTCGCCTCGGCCGCCAACCGGTGGAGCACGTTGACCGACGAAGGGAGCCTGGCGACGAACCGCAGCGACGGACTCGTCAAGCAGGCGTCCGCCCAGCTGCCCGGAGCGCCCCGCACCTTCGTGCACAAGTGCCACGGCGGAGCGGACTCCCTGGTGACGTCCCGAGAAGCCTATGAGATCGCGATGCGTTTCTTCCACGGCTCCCACAAGGTGTCCCTCTGGCTGGACGCGGCCGAGATCAGCCGTGGAGGCGACCTCTTCGGCCGGAGCGAGTTCTATCTCGGCGTGTCGATCAAGCCGCGATTCGTGGACTTCGAGCTCATGCACCAGGACTCCGAGTCCGAGAACTGCTACGGGCCGTTCCGCCGGGCCGACCTGATGGACGACCTCCCTGACCTCGAGGGGGAGCTTCGCAAGCCGCTGGCGGAGTTCGGCGACCGGACGACCGGCTGGGCCGGACCCGATCGCCTCGTGTGGGAGGGCTGGATCGACGCCGCCTTCACGACCGGCGTAGGCGATCGCGCCCCGGGAGCGAGCGTCCAGGGCCTGGTGTTCCGGCTCGACGTCTACGTGGGCGAACGCGACTCCTACGGGATCGGCTTCTCAGACAACGTCGTCTTCCGCAAGCAGTACTACGTGCAAGTCTTCCCCGGGGACCCTTGGGAGCTGTACGTGCACACGGGCGAGAAGTATCTGGGAACCCGTTCGTCCGCCGACCAGGGCACGCTGCGTACGCTCGCCCGACCAGAGGCCGGGGCCGAGGTCCAGGCAGCCGGTGTCGTCCCGGATCGCCCCGACCAACGGACCTTCCGCGTCGTGGGCACCGGGTTCGGGGCGACCTTCCGGATAGGGGTCGAAAGCGACCGACAGGGGTGAGGAGTGCCAGGGCGGCTCACGACACCACGCGGACCCGCAGCTGCTTCTGCCCGTACACGACGCGGGTCGTGATGTCGGACGTCCGGGTCCGCTCGAAGGCGGTCCTGCCGGAGCCGATGACGAGGCTGAGCCGGGCCTCGTCGTTGCGCAGGTTGCCCTTCAGCAGCTTCTGGACCCCGTCGAACGACGTGGCGTCGTAGAACTCGTCCTGGAAGGTGTTGCCGCCCACCACGGTGACCACGCCGCTCTTGCCCTTGAGGCGCTTCGGGATGGTGAATTCCTCGCGGAAGAACGACCGCGTGACGCCCTCCGAGCCGACCACCTGGGTGCGGAGGACCAGGGTCTTGCCGGCGCGGACCTTGGCCGTCTTGCCCGTCACGTCGACCCAGCGGCCGCCGGTGCGCTGCTGAATCTTCGCGACCCGGTACCGGCGCGCGTTGTCGCTCACACTGACCTCGTTGGTCACCCCGGTGAGCCTCACGTTCGAAACGGACGAGAGCGTGGCCACGACGGCCGGGAGGTCGAAGGCGCCCGTGGAGCCGATGTCGTCCGCCGACCGGTACCGGTCGGCGTACCGCAGCCGGAACGGGGTGCCGCTGCGGGTCCCGGTGATCGTCCACGCCTGGGTCTCCGACCCGCCGATGGTCCCGTCCACCACCCGGTCGTGGTTCGCCACCCCGGCGAGGAGCGTGACGTCCGCGAGGGCGGACGGCGCCAGCACCTGCGTCGTGCCGGTGCGCGACCTGCCGTGGTAGGTCACCTTCGACGTGATCGGCGTCGGTGTGGGGGAGGCGCCGAAGGTGCCGGCGATCCCGGCCAGGCGGTCGTCGGTGACGGTGCCGCCGACCTCGCCGACGTTCGCCACCTTGAACGGCACGCCCAACGGGTCCTCCTGGACGTAGACCGCGTCCGCGGCCGCCAGCCCCAGGCGCGCCCTGCCGGTGAAGTTCAGCGGGTGCCCGAACGCGACCACCCGGTCGCCGCACACCGAGGTCGCGGTGCCGACGCCGGCGAGGGTGATGTCGCCGTGCGACAGCACCGCGGCGACGTTGCCCCCGGCGACCACGGTGTCGATGCCGGCGGCCGTCGCGCTGCTGGACCGGCCGATCCGGTAGGAGTCCGGGGTCACCAGCTCGCTGCCGCCGGCTGCCTTGACCGCTGTGCGGGCGCGCGTCAGGTCGATCCCGCCGACCCCCATCGGCATCGGCAGCTGCCGCAGGCCCTGGGCGGCCTCCGTCCGCGTCACGTCGGTCTCGGCCGCGATGCGCGTCGCCAGGCGGGTCCCCACCGCCACCTCGGGGGCGGCCTTCGCGGCGCCGAGGTAGCCCTGCATGTCCTCGTAGGGCGTGATGCCCGCGACGGGGGAGCTGCCGAAGGCGAGGCCGTACGCGACCGCGCCGATCAGCCGCCCGTCCTCCGCGTACACCGGCGACCCCGACATGCCCTGCCAGATGCCGCCCGCCGCGTCGATCGCCGGGGAGTGGAGCTCCGCGACGATCATGTCCAGGTCGGGGGCGATGCCGTCCGACAGGACGCCGAGCACCTCGCCGGTGAACGACTGCGGGGTGGTGCCCTTGCTGACCGTCAGCCCGGTGACCGGAGCCCCGCTCACCACGTCGGAGACCGGGAACGGCGCCGCGCAGTCGGGGGTGGGAGCCGCCGTCGCCGTCGGGCCCACCGCCACCAGGCTGGTGAGCACCAGCGCGGTCGCCGCGCCGGACGCCGACAGCCGTGCCGCGCGACGCACGCTCCCGGAGCCGTGCGACCGCCGGCCGTGTGCGGTAGGTCGTCCTTCGGAGGGGGAAGTGGGCGTCGTCGCCCCGCCGTCCCCGGCGGCCGAATTCAGCATCCTCACAGCATCGGCGACGCTGCGGTCTGTCGTTGCCGAGGACACGGGTGAACTTTCTGCCGCCGGGTCGCCGGGCTTGTCCTGGGGAGCGTCCTCCCCCGAGGATCGGGCCGCCGTGCGCGCGTGCCGCGGTCCTGGCCGGCCGGACGACGGAGACGAGCAACGGTGAAGTGGACCCTGGGTGCGGCAGGCGCAGGTCGGTCGTCGATGTCGGCGGACGCGTTCTGGGAGCTCGTGTCCCTGACGGACGGGCGCGTCGACGAGGGCGCGTTGGCCCCGCTCGGGGAGGCGCTGACCAGGCTGCGACCGGCGCGCATGACGGCGTTCGGCGACCACTTCCGCGCGGCGCTGAAGGCCCTGGACACCGACGTGCACCGGGGACAACTGGTACGGGACGTCGACGACCCGCTGGGCGCAGAGCTCCCGATGTCCGACGACGTGTTCCTCTACACCGCTGCGCGGTGGTCGGCGCCGGTCGGGCGGCGTGGGAGGCCGTGGTCGCGGACCCGGCCGTGCTCGCCGCGAGACCGTGGCAGATGGCGGACGGCGAGCTGCTGCTCGCGCTCGTCGAGGAGGCGTACGACGACCGCACGGGCGAGGTGTTCGAGCTCGATCCGACCGACGAGGAGAGCACCGACTGGCTCGACGCAGGGTACGGGTTCGACATGGCGGTACCCCACCCGGCGGCCAGCACCTGGGCGGAGCTGACGTTCTGCGAGGCCCTCAATGCCGACGCGGGCTGGCGTGCCTGGTGGGAGCGCAGCGGCCGCGCGACCCTCCGGGTGTACCCGTTCGTGACGCCGCGCCCCTCGGGAGACGTGCGGGTGCGGCGACGGCGGCGGACCGTCGACGTCGAGATCGAGCTGGACTCCGCGTGGCGGCACGGCCACGACCCCCCAGCAGCTCGCGGACGCGGTGGTGCGTGAGATCCAGGACCTGGTCGAGCTCGCCGCCGCACGGCTGCGCATGCCAGCACATCCGGACTGGCCGCGCATCGGGCAGGTCCCCGAGGACCTGTCCGAGTACGACTTCGTCGAGGACGACGTCACCCCGGCGATGCTGCGCGACACGGCCCTGGCGATGGGCCTGTCGCGGGACCAGGCGGACAAGCTCCTCGCCGGAACCGACGCCGGGCACGACCGCGCCTGAGGGCGGTCCGCCGGCGGTCATGGCGGTCCGGCTGCTAGGCGAGCGTGCGCGCGGCGTGCTCGAGCCAGCGGGCGACGACGGCCAGCTCGTCGGGGGTGAAGCCGTCGGTCAGGCGGTCGTTCAGCTCGGCGAGCGCGGCGCGGACGTCGGCCAGTGCCTCTGCGCCGGTGGGCGTGAGGTCCAGGCGGACGGTGCGCCGGTCGTCGGGGTCGGTGCGGCGGCGCACGAGGTCGGCGCGCTCCATGCGGGCGAGCAAGCCGCTGGTGCCGGCGGGGGAGGCCTGCAGGGCGGTGGTGACCTCGCCGATCGTCGCGCCGGGGTGGTCGGCGAGGTGCAGCAGCACGCCGGCGGCGGGGGCGCCGAATCCTTGGCCGCCGTTCCCGGCGCTGCTCCCGGCGGCGTGCGCGCCGCCGCGTCGCGCGATCCAGCGCCGCATCTGGCGCTCCGCCGCGGTGGTGAGGAACACCAGCCGCGGCGGGCGGCGCGTCATCGGCGCGGCTTCCTGGCGCGGAAGCGGACGTTCCCGTCCTCCTGCGTCGGCGCGGCGTCGGCGCGGGCGTCGAGCCAGGCGAGGAGCTCGGGCCACAGCGTGTCGCGCAGGCCGCGGCGGAAGAAGCCCAGGTGCCCGATCGCGTCCACGCCGCCGTCGGCGGGGCTCCACGTGCGGCGTTCGATGTTGGCGGACGTCAGGTGGTCGGTGATCGCGTCGATCTGGGCGGGCGTGGCCCACGGGTCGTCGGTGAAGCCGACCGCGAGGACGTCGCCGGTGACGCGCGCGGCGTCCGCGGTGGCGGTCATGGTCGGGTCGTCGAAGAAGTAGTGCGGCATCGTCGTCCAGCGGCTCCACTCGAGCATCGCGGCGGAAGGCATGTCCTCGCCGAGGCTCAGCCGACGCCCGGGGACGTAGCCGAGCACCCGCGCCGTCGCGGGGCCGAGCGCCCGCAGGATCAGCCGGACGCGCGCCCGCTCGGCGCGGTCGGGGATCGTGGACGTCGCCGCCACGTGCGACGCGACCGTGACGAACCCGGCCAGCCCCCGCGAGCCGTTCCCCAGGGCCAGCGCGTGCCCGCCGATGCTGTGCCCGATCGCCAGCTGCGGCACGTCGCCGAACCGCGGGCGCGCCCACGCCGCGACCGCGGGGACGTCGTCGGACATCCAGTCCCGCATGCGCAGGCCGCGATGCTCGCGCGGGCTGCCCGACCGGCCCGTGCCGCGGTAGTCGTACGTGATGGCCACGTACCCTTGGGCGGCGAGGAACTCCGCGAACCCCCTGTACAGACGCTCGGGCACCGCCGTCGCTGGGTGGATCACCACGACGCCGCGCGGCGGCTCGTCGGTGGGCTTGCGCACCGTGCCGACGACCCAGCCGCCCGCCGGGATCTGGATCCGCAGCTCCTCGGAGTCCACCGTCGTCGGATCGTCACTTCGCATGCGAAATACCCTAGCGGGCTGTGTGACCGGGCCCGCGGTCGAGCAGCCCCGAGAACCGGTCGCGTGTCGCACTCTTCGGTCGTGAACCTGCCGAGCCGGCCGCGACGGAGGCCGCCGCCGTGGCCGCAGACCTCTACCAGCCGCAGAAGGCGTCGCGCATGCCTCCGACCGTCCTCACCAGCGCCGGCATAATCGGAAGCCGCGCGATTGCGTCGCCGACGAGCTGGTCAGTCGCGCGCTCGCGTTCACGCTCGGCGTGCGGACGGCAGCGGCGTGGTGCGGGGCGTGGGTACCCAGTCGTGGTCGGTCGGCTTGGCCCGCGACGCGCTGCCGTGGACCTGTGTCTGCGGCGGCACCTGCGAGGAGAACGCCCACGACACGTCGAACGTCGCCATCATGCCGACCTTTGCGAGTCCGCGCAGGTCGTCCACGAGCGAGCGGACGTCGGCGTGCGGCTCGGGCGCACCGTTCGCGATCGTCACCACGACCACTGGTCACCGCCTGCCGGGTGTCAGGAGCCGTTGTGCGAGGGAGCGCCCTGCGTCTTCCGTCGTGGCGTCCGCCGGCCGACGGGCCCGGTGACGACCTCGGCCTCGATGACTTGATGAGGGACGGTACCTCCGCCTTCGCCTCACGACTTCGCTTGCGCCTGACCCCTGTGCCATTCCTGACGGTCTCGTAGCCCCAGCATCTCTCTTACCTCGGACGACGGCTCGCACGCGCGAGGGGGATCCTCGCGCGTGCCCGGCAGGTCACGCGGCGTGTTCCACCGACGGGGCGTCGGGGGTGTCGGTGCCCGTGCCGGCGAGGGCGGCGAGCGCCTCGTCCAGCAGCCGCCGGATCCCGCCCGTGACGAGCGTGCAACCCGACTCGATCGAGGCGGCCTGCTTCGTGATCGCGGCGGCCGACTTCTTGATCGCGTCGAGCTTCTCAAGGTGCTCGATCGCGGCAGTGACCCGCTCCTGCGCCGCCACGATCTCGGCGCCTCCGCCGGTGCTGCGGGCCGACGTGATCGCCACGGTCCGCAGCAGCAGGACGACGGTGCGCAGCAGGTCGGGCTCGTCGACGTCGGGGTCGAACGCGAGCACGACGCGACGCGGCCCGAGGACGCGCACCGATTGCCCGGCGTTCTGCTCGACGGTGCGCACGATGCCGAGCGACGCCTGGGCACGGCGGTTGCGCTCGGCCATCTCGAGGTAGTCGCTCCAGCCCTTGCGCGTGGAGTCGGTCATCTCGAGGACGACGTTCGCGTCCTCACCGGTGACGGCCAGCACGCCGTCGCCCTTCTTGCTGTTCGGCAGAGCGCCGACGGCGGTCGTCGTGTCGTCGTATGCGTCGCCGAGGCCGGCCGCGACGTCGTGCATGATCGCGTGCAGCCGGCTCTCGAACGCGCCGCCCTTGATGGGTGTCACTTGCGCGACCCGCGTGCGGGCGTCCTGCACCTTGATCTGGTTGGCGAGCTCGTCGACCTTGCGGCCGAGCTCGAGGTTCTGCGCCTCCAGCCGCGTGGCGAGGTGCTGATGCTGCTCGGTCAGGGCGGCGGCGTGCCGGGCGATCGGCGAGGTCGGGTCAGCGGGGTCGAGGTGCTTGGCAGCCTGCTGGAGCAGTTGCCGGGCGCCGTCGTTGACCTGCTTCTCGAGCTGTGTGCCGAACGACGTGAGAACGGGCTGGAGGCGCTCAAGCAGTTCGGGGCTTTCGCCCGCGAACAGTCGACGGGTTTCGTCGAGGAGCTGGGACTTGGCGGCGGTGACGGCGGCCGTCAGTTCATCGCGGGTGGTGCGGTCGGCCTCGACGATGGCCTTGCGGGCCTCATCGGTGGCCTTGGACATGCTGTCGGTCGCGGTCTTCGCCGCGCGGGCGGTGAGCTCGGCGGCGGTGGTCGTCGCGGCGGCGGTCTGGGTGCCTACGTCGGCCACCATCCGCTCCAGCGCCCGGGCCTCGACGGTCTGGCCCGTCGCGGCGAGCGCACGGGCGCCGAGGGTGAGGGCCTCGGTCGCGAACGCGGTGACGTCGGCGCCTGCGAGCGCCGACTCGTCGTCGACGGCCTGCGCGCGGACACCGCCTGTCCAGCGTCGCGCCTCGCGGACAACGGCGCTGTCGTCGATGGAAAGGTCGTGCACGAGCAGCACGCGGCCGGTTTCGTCGAGCTGGGCACCGGTGGGGACGTGGTTCATGGCCTTGCTCCTTCCTGTTGGGCCGCCGGACGTGGCGACGGGACCAACGGTGATGCCCCGTTCCGCTGCTGGCAATGCTTGTCTATGTGTAGCCCACTAAACAGTGCTGAGGCGATGGCGGACACCGGATGGGGATATGGTCAGTGCGATGAGGAGGTGGGAAGCATGGGCGGGACCCTGACGAAGCGCGACATCGCGATCGCCGCTGGCGTGACGCGCCAGGCGGTGACGAACTGGTGCCGACGCGCGACCGTGCACGGCGCGCTCCACCCGTTTCCGGCCGCGGTCGCGTCGACCGCAGGGGTCGAGCGGTTCGACAGCGACGAGGTGATGGCCTGGCTGTCCGCGACAGGCCGGGGTCGAAACTCCGACGCGTCTCTCGACGCGCCCGCGCTCACTCCTCCGGACGATGCCGTCCTCGAGGACGCGGTGGCTCTGCTCGCGCTGCGGTCCCAGTCAGGTGACGACCTCGCCGACCTCACCCGGTACGAGATCGGTGCGCTCGTCGCGAGCGTCGACCCGCAAGACCGAGTTCTCGCGTCGGAGGCGGCCTCGGCGGCCGCGTCCCATGCGCTGCGTGAGTACGTCGACGGACTGTGGGAGTCGGCATTCGGCCCCGGCGATGCCCTGGACCGCCTCCTGTCGAGCAGGCTCGGGCGCGAGCTCGGGGAGCGCGGCCTCACGCGGGACGCGGTCGACCTACTCGGCGTGGTCGCCCGTGCCTGCGCGCAGTACCTCGGTGCAGGGGCTGTCGTGCTCGACGCGCCCGACGCCGTGGCCGGTGCGCTCGGCGAGGACGCTATCGTCGTCACGCCGCACGACCGCGAGCTGCGGCGTCGCCTCATGATCCGCGGCGTCTCGACGGCCGAGGCGGCTGCGAGCGTCGTGCACGTCGCCGCGCTGGTGGGGCTCGGCGACGACGAGGTGCTTGATCGCGTCGACGACATCGCCGACGGGCTCGCGGGCGGCAGCGTGGCGATCGTCCTTGGCCCGTCCTCGGTGCTCTGCGACGAGGTCCGAGGCGAGATCCTGCGC
This sequence comes from Isoptericola sp. NPDC055063, assembly GCF_053608125.1. NCBI lineage: Bacteria > Bacillati > Actinomycetota > Actinomycetes > Micrococcales > Promicromonosporaceae > Isoptericola > Isoptericola sp. NPDC055063. The sequence goes on from NZ_JBSGUW010000010.1 coordinate 109,944, forward strand.
CGGCGCCGCGCCACGCTCGACGTGGGCAACCTTGTGGCGACGGTGCGACTGCCGCGCGGCTGGTGGCGCGGGGCGCACCGGCAGGCCCTCGGCCTGTGGGTGCTGCAGAGCACCCGCGAGGAGCGGTCCCCGCTCGTTGCCGACGTCACCGGGAAGGCCGTGAACGTCGGCGACGTGGTCGACGACGTGCTCGGTGCGCTCGCACAGTCCCGGGCCCGCCGGTTTCGGTACGGGCGCGCCCTGCGCTATGACCGCGTCGCAGCGGGGAACCCGCTGGTCCCGCCCGGCATGGCCCCGGCGCCGCTGCGTGGCGCGGACCTCGGGCACCGCGACGCGCTCACAGCCGCGTCGCTGCAGACCAGCGACCCTGTGCCCGGGTTCGACGTCCTCGTCCTGCCCGGCCGTGACGAGCCCGCACCCCCGCCACGCTCGCTCGGCCAGATGCTCGACGAACGCGCCGCCCGCCGCGTGCGTGGCTCCCGCATCGCCGATGAGCACACCGAGCCGTCCGGGACGACGCGCATCCTGTCCGCCGACCCCACCGAACCGGAGCGGCGCATCGACCCACTCGTCGCGGCGCAGCACTACGACCGCGCGCAGCGCACCGAGCCGGGCGACGTGGTGGTCACCGCGACCCCGCGGCCCTACGCGCTCGTCGACGAGGTCGGCGGCGCCCTCATACGCAGCCCGAGTGCCGTCGTCCGGCTCAGTGAGCACGCCGGCATCGGGCCGCACGCGCTCGCGGCGTGGATCGACCACCTACAGAGTCCGGCCGCCGATTGGCGCGCCTGGCCCGTGCCGCGCCTCCCGCCTGATCAGATCGCCTCGGTCGAGGCGACGCTCACCGCGGCCGCCGCCCACCTGCGCGAGCTGCGCCGCCGCGAGGCCGCGATGCACGACCTCGTCCACCACCTCGTCCAGGGCGCCGCCATCGGCGCGCTGGTGCTCGACCCCGCCACCGCACGGAAGAAGGCCGGCTGACATGCCACCCCGTACCAAGACCGTCTCGAGCGCTCCCTCCACGATGAAGGAGCTCAAGGACACCCTGTGGAAGGCTGCCGACAAACTGCGCGGCTCCCTGTCCGCGTCGCAGTACAAGGACGTCATCCTCGGCCTGGTGTTCCTCAAGTACGTCTCCGACGCCTACGAGGAGCGTCACGAGGCGATCCGCGCGGACCTGCTGGCCGATGGCTTCGAGGAGTCGCAGATCGGACCGCTGCTCAACGACCCCGACGAGTACCAGGGGTACGGGGTGTTCGTCGTGCCGCAGCAGGCGCGCTGGGCGTACCTGTCGGAGAACTCCAAGGGCAAGCCCGCGGTCGGCAGCGAGCCGCCGCGTACCATTGGGTCGCTCGTCAACGACGCGATGGACGTCGTCATGGGCGCCAACCCGAGCTTGGTCGGCACGCTGCCGCGGATCTACAACCGCGACAACATCGACCAACGGCGCCTCGGCGAACTCGTCGACCTGTTCAACAGCACCCGGTTCAGCCGGCAGGGCGAGCACAAGGCCCGCGACCTCATGGGCGAGGTGTACGAGTACTTCCTTGGCGCGTTCGCCCGCGCCGAAGGCAAGCGCGGCGGCGAGTTCTTCACTCCGCCCTCAGTGGTCAAGGTGATCGTCGAGGTGCTCGAGCCGCATGAGGGTCGCGTTTACGACCCGTGCTGCGGCTCCGGCGGCATGTTCGTGCAGACCGAGAAGTTCGTCCACGACCACGACGGCGATCCGAAGAATGTCGCGATCTACGGCCAGGAGCTCAACGAGGAGACATGGCGCCTGGCGAAGATGAACCTCGCGATCCACGGCATCGACAACAAGGGCCTAGGCGCCCGGTGGGGCGATACGTTCGCCCGGGACCAGCACCCGGACGTCCTCATGGACTTCGTCATGGCGAACCCGCCGTTCAACATCAAGGACTGGGCGCGCAACGTCGAGGACCCGCGCTGGCGGTACGGGGTCCCGCCCGCCACCAACGCGAACTACGCCTGGATTCAGCACATCCTGTCCAAGCTTGCCCCCGGCGGACGTGCCGGCGTCGTGATGGCGAACGGGTCGATGTCGTCGAACTCGAACGGCGAGGGCGACATCCGCCGGCAGATCGTCGAGGCCGACCTTGTCGCCTGCATGGTCGCCCTGCCGACGCAGCTGTTCCGCAGCACCGGTATCCCCGTGTGCCTGTGGTTCTTCGCCAAGGACAAGACCGCGGGCACGCAGGGGTCGATCGACCGTACCGGGCAGGTGCTGTTCATCGATGCCCGCGAGCTCGGACACATGGTCGACCGCGCCGAGCGCGACCTGTCGGTCGAAGACATCACGAAGATCGGCAGCACGTACCACGCGTGGCGCGGGTCGGCGTCGACGGTCGGCGAATACGAGGACATTGCGGGCTATTGCCGGTCTGTCTCGCTTACGGAGATCGAGGCGGCCGGTTACGCGCTGACACCAGGTCGCTATGTCGGATCGGCCGACGGCGCGGTCGACGACGAGAGCGCCGGCGACAAGGTCGAACGCTTGACGCGTCAGCTTCTACACGCGCTGGACGAGTCGAGCCAGCACGACGCCGTTGTCCGCTCCAGCCTGGAGCGCCTCGATGGCTGACTTGGTAGAGATGTCCTTCGGTGACCTTGGTGACCTCTTCGACGGCCCGCACGCTACTCCCGTACGCCGTCAGTCCGGGCCGTACTTCCTGAACATTTCCAGCCTTCAATCAGGACGCCTCAATCTTGCCGAGTCGGACCATGTTTCGCCAGAAGACTTCTCGAAGTGGACTCGCCGCGTGACCCCTCGTGCGGGCGATCTGCTCTTCTCGTACGAGACGCGTCTGGGTGAAGCCGCGCTGATGGTCGACGGAGTGGAAGCGTGCCTTGGGCGCCGAATGGCGCTCCTCCGCCCGAACCTGTCCATCGTCGACCCTCGATTCCTGCTCTATTACTACTTGAGCCCGGGATTCCAGCGCATTATCGCGACCAACGCGATCCACGGCGCAACGGTTTCGCGCATCGGCCTCGCGGCTATGCCGAAGTGGCACGTGGAAATCCCGGAACTGGCGAGGCAGCGGGCGATTGCCGAGGTGCTCGGGGCGCTCGACGACAAGATCGCCGCCAACGACCGCGCATCGGCGCTTGCGGACGACCTGGCTCGTTCGCGCTATCACCTGCACGTCGCGAGCCGCCCGACGAGCCGAATGTCCGATGTGCTCGTTCCACTGCTCGGCGGGACGCCCACCAGGTCCGACTCGCGATTCTGGGACGGCGCGGTGCCGTGGGTTTCGGCTAAGGACGTGACCAGTGCGAGTCACGGCGTCATCAGAGCGACGTCCGAGGGAATTTCACAATCGGCCACCAGAGTCGCTCGTCTTCGCCCGCTTCCCGTCGGCTCCGTTGTACTGACTGCGCGCGGAACGGTTGGACGCGTCGCGCGCTTGGATGTCGCGGCGTCGATCAACCAGTCGTGTTATGGATTCGTCCCAGGGCGGCTACCCGCGGGAGCCCTGCGATTTGTCGTGGAGGCCGCCTCGGACCAAGCTCGAGCGTTGGCGCACGGATCTGTATTCGACACGATCACCATGCGGACATTCGACCACGTCCTTATCCCCGACCTGACCGACGACGAGTGGAACGGTATCGAGGGAGACGTGCGACCGCTACTTGGGCTGGTGTCGGGACTCGTTCGTGAGAACTCGGTTCTGGCGAAGACGCGAGATGAACTGCTTCCGCTGATGATGTCGGGCAAGGTCCGGGTCCGCGATGCTGAGAAGAGGGTGGAGGAGGTGCTCTGATGGTGAGTGAGGCGGAGTGGGAGGACATCGCGCTCGAGCGGCTGTCCGAGCACGGCTGGGAGCCGCTCGCCGGCGCGCAGGTCGCGCCGGGCGCCGAGCTAGGGCGCTCGTCGTGGGACGACATCGTGCTGCGCGACCGGGCGATGGCCGCGCTGCGCCGTCTCAACCCGCTCGTGCCGGAGGGGTACCTGGAGCAGGCGCTGGCGGAGGTGCTGTCGCCGGCGTCGCAGGACCCGATCGCGGAGAACTTCCGGCTGCACGAGGTGCTCGTGCACGGGTACCGCGGCATCACGTACGTCGACCCCGACGGGGTCGAGCAGAACCCGACGATCCGCTTCGTCAGCCACCGCGTCGAGGACAACGAGTGGCTGACCGTCAACCAGGTGACGATCCGCTCGGCCGAGCATGAGCGCCGGTTCGACGTGGTGCTGTACCTAAACGGCTTGCCCGTCGTCGTCGTTGAGCTGAAGAAGGCCGGTGCCGAGCGCGCCGACGTGTCGGCCGCGCACGCGCAGCTCGAGACGTACCTGCGCGAGTTCCCGATGGCGTTCCGGTTCGTCGTGCTGACGATCGTCAGCGACGGCATCACGGCCCGGTACGGCACGCCGTTCACGCCGCTCAACCACTACTCACCGTGGAACGTCGACGACGACGGCCGCCGCGTCACGCCCGGTGCCGACGTGCGCGACGACAGCCTCGGACTGGAGATCGAGCTGCTCATCGATGGGGTCTGCAACCCGGAGCGGTTCCTACAGCTGCAGCGCAACTTCGTCGCGTTCGACGAGGGCGCCGAGGGATACGACAAGCGGATCGCCAAGCCGCACCAGTACTTCGCGGTCACCAAGGCCGTCGGGTCGACGGTGACCGCGGTCGAGAGCAACGGCAAGGCCGGCGTCGTGTGGCACACGCAGGGCTCAGGCAAGTCGATGGAGATGGAGCTATACGCGCACCTCGTCGCTCTGCAGCCCAAGCTCAAGAACCCGACGCTCGTCGTCGTCACCGACCGGACCGAGCTCGACAGCCAGCTCTTTGAGGCGTTCAACCGGTCGAGGTTGCTCGCCGAAAGCCCGGTGAGTGTCACTTCCCGCGGGCAGCTTCGCGACGCGTTGACGGCCCGGGCGACCGGCGGGATCTACTTCACGACGCTGCAGAAGTTCGGGCTTACCGAGGACGAGCGCAAGGCCGGCGCGGACCACCCGCTGCTCACCGACCGGCGCAACATCGTCGTCGTCGTCGACGAGGCGCACCGCAGCCACTACGACGACCTCGACGGCTACGCCCGCCACATCCGCGACGCGCTGCCCAACGCCGCGTTTATCGCGTTCACCGGCACCCCGATCTCGTTCGTCGACCGCAACACGGCCGAGGTGTTCGGCGAGGTGATCGACACCTACGACCTCACACGCGCTGTCGAGGACGGCGCGACGGTCCCGGTCTACTTCGAGCCGCGTCTCATCTCCGTCAAGCTCGCTACCGACGTCTCCGACGAGGACCTCGACACCGCGGCCGACGAGGCGTCGACCGGGCTCGACGAGGTCGAGCGGGAGCGGATCGAGAAGTCCGTGGCGGTCATCAACGCCGTCTACGGGGCGCCCGCGCGCATTTCCGCGCTCGCCGACGACCTGCTCGACCACTGGGACAAGCGCTCGCAGGCCATGCGCCCGTTCCTGGAGTCGCCGGGTAAGGCGTTCATCGTCGGTGCGACCCGGGAGATCTGTGCCCAGCTCTACGAGGAGATCGTCGCCCGCCGGCCGCAGTGGCACGACGACGTCGTCGACAAGGGGTCCATCAAGGTCGTCTACTCCGGCTCGGCGGCAGACAAGGGCATCGTCGCGAAGCACGTGCGCCGCGACGCGCAGAACAAGGTCATCCAGAAGCGCCTCAAGGACGCCGACGACCCGCTTCAGATCGTCATCGTCAAGGACATGATGCTCACCGGCTTCGACGCGCCGCCGCTGCATACGCTCTACCTGGACCGGCCGCTGAAGGGCGCCCTGCTCATGCAGACCCTCGCCCGCGTCAACCGGACCTTCCGAGGCAAGCCCGACGGTCTGCTCGTCGCGTACGCCCCGCTGGCCGACAACCTCAACAAGGCGCTGGCCGAGTACACCGAGAAGGACCAGGCGACCAAGCCCGTCGGCCGCAACATCGACGAGGCCGCGGCGCTGGCCCGCGCGCTCATCGAGGCGCTCGACGCGGTCTGCGCCGGCTACCCGTGGCAGCAGCAGATCGGCGCCGACGCGAAAAGTTGGATCAAGGCCGCCGTCGGCGTCACCAACCACCTGCGGTCACCCGCCACCGCCGGCAACCATGCGGCCGACGGCGTCGAGACGCTCGGTGCCCGGTTCCGCCGGCTCGCGAACCAGCTCGCGCGGGCCTGGGCCCTCGCGTCCGGCTCGCAGACGCTCGACGACCTGCGCCGGACCGCGAAGTTTTACGAAGAGGTCCGCGTCTGGATGGCGAAGTTCGACGCGAACGAGCGGCAGTCCTCCGGTGAGCCCGTGCCCGAGGAGATCAGCCGCATGCTCGCCGGCCTCGTCGCGACCGCGACCGCGACAGGCGAGATCGTCGACATCTACGACGCCGCAGGACTGCCTAAGCCCTCGCTGTCCGACCTGGGCCCGGAGTACGTCCACCGTGCCCAGCGGGCTGACAACCCGCACCTGGCGATCGAGGCCCTGCGTGACCTGCTCATCGAGGAGTCCGCGCGCGTCACCCAGAACAGCATCGTCCGTCAGCGCGCGTTCTCCGAGAAGCTCAAGGAGCTGATGAACCGCTACACCAACCAGCAGCTCACCTCGGCGGAGGTCATCGCCGAGCTCATCGAGCTCGCCAAGGAGGTCGCCGCCGAAGCCACCCGCGGCGAGCAGTTCACCCCGCCTCTCAACTCCGACGAGCTTGCGTTCTACGACGCCGTCGCCGCGAACGAGTCCGCGGTGGATGTCCAGGGCGATGACGTCCTCGCTCAGATTGCGCGCGAGCTTGTCGCCGTCATGCGCCGCGATATCAAGACCGACTGGACCGTGCGCGACGACGTGCGCGCCAAACTCCGCTCGTCCATCAAGCGGCTGCTCGTCAAGTACAGGTACCCACCGGACAAGCAGCTTGGCGCCATCACGCTCGTCATGGAGCAAATGGAGAGCATGGCCCCCCGGGTGGCGGCCCAGGGGTCAACCTCGTTCGTTGCCACGTTGGAGCCGTGATGGGGTCGAAGGATACGAAGAGCGCGGCGAGCCCTATCTCACCCGGGCAGGGCCAACTCGCCTTCGAGGACCAGGACCTATTCGAGCACTTCGAAGACTCCGTCGAGACCGGGATCACTGAAGATACCGCCAAAGCCTCAGTGGACGCGCTGCTCGCGAGTGCGAGCCGCTACTCCACCCCTTCCGAGTACCGCGACCTCGTGGCGTTCGTCGGTAAGCTGCCTCGGTACAGCCCGTTCAACCGGATGCTCGTACACATCCAGGACCCGGGAGCAAAGTACGTGGCCACGGCCGCCCGGTGGCGATCAGAGTTTGGACGGGAAATCACGCCGGGCGCTCGGCCGATCATCGTCTTACAGCCGATGGGGCCGGTCCTCATCGTCTTCGATGTCCGGCATACTGAGGCCGTGGGACCGAACCCCAGGCCGGTCCCAACGAGCGCCACCGACCCTATCGCCATCGGCTATCGGGCACCCGAAACTGAGATCGAAACTCGGTGGTCACGGATCGAGCACAACGCGATCCGCGACGGTATCCGCATTTCGCTCGTCGACCACGGCGCTCACGCGGGCGGTTCGACGACGTCCCGCCTTTCGTCGGGGATCATGTTGTCCCGGCCGTCTCGCGCACGCGACGCGGCGGGCCGCCCGGAAAAGTTCCCGCTTCGTTACGACGTCGAGGTGAACGGCACTCTGAGGCGGCGCGACCAGTACGCGACGCTCGTGCACGAACTCGCGCACATCTACTGCGGGCACCTTGGATCGCCGAATGAGAAGAACTGGCCGTCGCGTCCGCGAACCCCGCACGACGTGGAAGAGGTCGAGGCGGAGTCAGTCGTCCACATGATCGTCTCGCGCGTCGACCCGGGCGTCGTGATGGGCGACTACATCCAGGGCCATCTTGACAAAGCAGGTGTGCCCCCGGGCGTGAGCCTCAACGCGATGACTAAGGCCGCAGGGCTGATCGAGGACATGGGTGACAGTTGGCTCCCCGCCCGCAAGCACGGTCGCGGCTGATCTGTGCGGTATCGAGTCGCTGAAACCCAGTCCCGAGCGAGCTCGTCGCAGGCAATTTCTACTTTGAGGTGAGCTCCTGACACTCAGTCTGACGCGCGAGACTACAACGGCCGCTGCTCCCGCTAGACCGTCGTCACCAAAGTTCCTGACGCACCTCTTGCACCCGTGTAGATCGCCGAAGATGCGTGACGTGACCGGTTGACCGGTTCGGTCCCCACGTTCGGCCCTCGACGCCGATCTCCCCGGTGCGGACACCTCAGCCTCGGATGCCCCCAGCACCGCGCCAACATCGAACCTGGGTGAAACACGGCGTCGTCGAGGTGCTACTGGTGGCCGGTGGGGCCAGCGAGCCCGGGCAGGTAGTAGCGCAGCAAGGTCTGGACGGCCTCGTCGAACACGAGGCGATCGCCGTAGACGGCGGCCAGATGCCACAGCCAGCGGGCCAACTGTTGTGCGTTCTGCTCGTGGAGGACCACGATCTCCTCCAGGTCGGCGAGCTGGCGAGCGATCGCGGCCTCGCCTGCGTCGAGCTCACGGATGCGCGTCGTGGCGTCCTGGCCGAGCAACTTGAGCTTGGCGGCGAGCGCGCGGTCACGACGGGCGGCAGCACGCTGTCGGGTGAGCGCACGTGACCGTTTGGATTATTCGGCCGACCGCTCGCGGCGAGCGGCCCGCGCGCTCTGATCGGAGCAGTACCGGCCCCCGTGACGGGCACGCTCATCGGGGACTGCTCGCGCACACTCTGAGCGAGCGCATCGGCGCTCGCGGGTCGGTGCGGTGCGGGCTTGGCGCATGCAACCCGGCGAGCATTATTTCGCCCGTCGGCGCAGGCGCTCGACATCGACGACGCGATCGCAGCCGTCGCGCGCGCACGACTTTGGGACTGGAGGCTTCCACGACGACAGCCCCTTGCGACGGGCGATGTAGTCACGCGAGGATGAGACGCTCGCGCACCCTGGCGAGCGATATCTTGCGGTCAAACGTCGGGCTGCGGGTATCGGCGCGTTGCAGGTGATGTTGGCGCACAGCCGGACCGTCTCTGGCGTCGAGGTGTTCACGTCTGGGACATCGTCGTCGGGGGTCGAGCGCGGGGACCGATACCGGTCAACCAATCACGTCACGCGACGCAGCCGATTTACACGGGTGCAAGAGGCGCGTCACGAATTTCGGTGTCGGCGGTCTTCGGCGGCGACAGCGGCACTCAGGAGGAGCTCGCGTGGTCGTTCGAGCGGAGCCTTGGCGCGAGCTGGTCGGCTCCGGAGGCGACTTCGATGAGGTGGGCGTGAGGTCGTGCTCGTCGATGTCGTGGCCACCGGCCGAACTCCGCTCCTGACCAACTCCGTCCGTGTCACCGGTTACGAGGCCTTCACCGACATCGACGCGACCGTCCGTGACCTCGGGCCTACGCACTAACGTCAAGGAGAACGCGGCCCGCGGCCACCTCGCCGAGTTCCTGGTCGCCAAGGCCGGTCGGCGCCGCGGGGCCGCGCATTGAATCGAACGAAAGTATCATATTGACTATTCACGGGCTCTGTGATCCGTGCGGCGGCCTACTCGACCATGTCGAGGACAACTTCATCGGCCACGGCACCCTCTGAGTGGAGGAGTGGCTATGGCGTCCCAGGTACGAGCGCCTGCAGGTTCGCCGAAATGTGCCGAGGTCGATATCACAGATACCCTGGCCAGCACTCGGCACGGCGCGTCAGGGCGAGCAATTAGCGCCTACAAGCACGCATCTCTCGGCGGCACTGGACATTAATGCAGCCCGCATCCTTGTAAGTACCGGGCATCCCGCGTCATCTACTAAGGATCTGATGACCTCCTGGTGCCCGACGACCCGGAAAGTGTATCGCCTCGGACGAGCGGGTGCGCAGTTCAAGACCCAGAGTGGACTTCGCACAGTAGAATAACCGGGAGGCGACCAAACTGAACCTACGGAACGCGCGCATGGAATGGGCCAGACATATCGCGCCCACCCTCACGCCACATCAGCATCCCTACGACGAAAGCAGTTCCGTCCGGCCACTGCGTGAACTGGATCTCCAGTGCACATCCCGGATCAATATCTGTGCTGCCATGTTCCTCAAGCGCTACGCCATTCCGTGAAATCTCTACCCGGACATCTTCGGCCGACGTCCGGCCACCGTTTTCAACGACTAGAGACCACTGCGGTGAATATGTTCCTTGCTTCACCGCAACCGACAAGCTCGCATCCGACGGCTGGCGCTCGATTTCCGCTGGTAGCGCGACCTGTTCGCTTGCCCACGGGTCGGACCACCAGCTTCTGCGGCGGTCTGTCATCTGAACGCGCCACCACACCGCTACCACCATGACGAGCGCAACGAGCCAGGCCGCGGCCTGCGTCAAATTTGAGAACGAGTCGTGTGCCCAAGGCTGCAGCGTAAACCAGCACACGCCGGTTGCCCCAGCGATGGGTCCAACGGTCCACCACCATCTCGCACTTTTGCCGATTCGTCGAACGTAGTGCGCGTGACGAATTCCCTCAAATTTTGCCGAACGGGGCCGACCGCTCGCGACGCCCTCAATCACAAGCGCCTGTCCGATCGAAAGCTGGAATGGCTCGCATTCCCAGCGATTCAAGTCGCCGCCACCATCGACATGCTTCCCGTTAGCGAGCAGTCGAACGAATCTCACCTTCTCGCAACCTACCAGTTCTGTTGAGAACAGGCATAAGCCGCTCTTGTTTAACGGCGAGAACTGTTTGTCCAACTCGATGTCTCTGTGGCCCGTGTTTACGGCAACTAGCTTAAAGATGTGCGGGTTCGATACATTTTGACCCAAGACGCGCGCCACATTAGTGCGGCGTCCATCCTTGGCGAATCGGTGCGAACGTAGCTGCCACGCCATCACCACCTCATCGTCTGGCCGATCACGCTGGCGCAACACACTCACGCCTGAGAGAACGGCCAGCAGCAGCGTCGTCCCAATGGCTAACAAGTCCCCAGCCGTCACCTGGGCGTCCAGATCCATGTGCACAGTGTGAACCACCGCGCGATAGCGTGGCCGCGCGGACTGCCGCACGATGGAGGACGCCGACGCCAGAGGGGGCATCGTGGGCGGGGGATTCGCCTTCCTCTGCCTTCCTCGCCGCGTGGAACAGTGGATGAGGCTCTTGAAGGCTGGGGCGACTGAGGTCGGCGGTTCCATTCGGGTGCGGTAGTCACGGCGGCGCCGCGGCGCGTCACGGCCCGGGGTCGTGCCTGGCGGGCACGGCCCCCAGTCCGGACGAGCTGGTCCACCAGGAACTGTAGATGGGCTGTCTCGCTTGGCGACGTGCTCAGAGGGGCACGCAGGGGGCACGAGATGCAGGAATGAGGACAAGAACCGCGGAATGTCAACGATTCTGGGCCACCGATCCTAGAGGATCAACTTCTTACCGCCGCCGCTCCAGGAAGGCCGACTCGCCGCGTCCGTTCGGCGAGAACCGGAAATCGCCAAGCCAGGCACGTACAGACCGCTTCCGGGACATCCGGTCGGGTCAGCTTGGTGCGACCTGGTGACGCAAGCGCCCATGTGTGGCTGAATGGCCCCCATGCCAGCGACCGCGTACGTCACCGGCCTGGGCCGGTACCTTCCCGGCGAACCGGTAGCCAACGAGGACGTGGCCCGCCGGCTCGGCGGCGTCGGCAGGCGCACGGACGGTCTGCGCGCCCGTATCCAGCGCGCCAACGGCATCCGGCAGCGGTACTACGCGCTGGACGACGAAGGCCGCACCACCGAGCTCAACGAGGAGCTCGCCGTCCACGCGATCGAGGACGCGCTGGCCGACCGGGGGATCGCCGCATCCGACCTGGGCATGCTCGCGTGCGCGACGACGCAGGGTGACCTGCTGGTGCCGGGGTTCGCGTCGATGGTGCACGGGCGGCTCGGCGGCGGGCCGATGCAGACGCTGACGGCGGGCGGCGTGTGCGCGTCGAGCATCGCCGCGCTCGACGCGGCGGTGAGCAAGGTGCGGCTCGGCGACCACCCGCGGGCGGTGGTGGTGGGCTCGGAGCTGGCCAGCCGGTGGCTGCACCAGCGGCGGTTCGACGGCGTCGAGGACCACCTGGACGCGCACTTCCTGCGGTGGATGCTGTCCGACGGCGCGGGCGCGGCGATCGTCGAGTTCCAGCCCCGCCCCGACAGGCCGTCGCTGCGCGTGGACTGGGTCCGGCAGGTCTCCCTGGCGCACGAGCACGAGGTCTGCATGCGCGCGGGCCTCGACGGGCCCACCGCCGTCGCGGGGCGGACCTGGCAGGACTACGACGACGTGGCCACCGCCGAGAAGGCCGGGCTGATGCAGATCCGGCAGGAGACGGCCGTGCTCGACGAGCTCGCCGCGGCGGGGCTCGCGCAGTTCGAGGAGCTCGTTGACCGCGGCCTGATCGACCTGAAGAAGCTCGACCACGTGCTCTGCCACTACAGCACCAACGCCTTCCGCGACGTCGTCTTCGACGCGCTGAGCACCCGCGTGCCCGGCATGGACACGAGCCGCTGGTTCTCCAACCTGGAGACCTGCGGCAACACCGGCGCGGCGAGCATCTTCATCGCGCTGGAGGAGGCGTGGCGCACCGGGCGCTTCGCGCCGGGCGACACGATCCTCCTCGCCGTCCCCGAGTCCGGACGGTTCTCGTTCGGGTTCGCCCACCTGACCGTCGTCGCACCGCGAGGGAGCAGCAGATGACCAGCACCGGGATCAGCACGGAGACGAGCACCGTGACCGTCGAGGGCTACCGCCCGCCGCAGCCGGACCGGGCGGCCGGGCTGCTCGCCCGGCTCGCCGACGTCTGGACGGAGTTCGAGGCCCGGCTGGCCGAGGTGCCGATCCTGCGGGCGCTCGACGCCGGGGACGTGACGGTCGCCGACTACCAGCGGCTGCTGCACAACCTGCGCCAGCAGGTGGTCGACGGGTCGTTGTGGATCGCGCGGGCGGCGTCGAACTTCGACATGGACCACTTCGACCTGCGCTCGGCCGCCATCTCGCACGCGCTGGAGGAGCACCGCGACCACCTGCTCCTCGAACGCGACTACGTCGCCGTCGGCGGCTCCCTCGAGGCGCTGCGCGCGGGGCGCAAGAACCTCGGCTCGCAGGCGCTGTCCGGCTACATGTTCCACGAGGCGAGCCGGCCGAACCCGGTCGGGTGCCTCGGCGCGATGTTCATCATCGAGGGGCTCGGCGCGCAGAAGGCCGGGGTGTGGGCCCGGCGCTTCCAGGAGGCGCTCGGGCTGGCGGACAACCAGGTGCACTTCATGGCCTACCACCAGGACGCCGACGCCGAGCACACCGGCACGCTGGACGCCATCCTCACCTCGGACCGGATCGACGACGACGCGGCCGACGCCATCGTCACCTGCGCCCGTGTGGTCGCCCGGCTCTACGTCATGCAGCTGACCGAGCTGGACGAGATCTGATGCCCGTGAGGTCCGACCCGAGCATGTGGGAGGCGATCTACGCCGACCCCTCGGTGCCGCTCGACAAGCCGCTGGTGCGGATGATCATCGAGGACCAGCAACGACCGTCGCGCCGTCTGCTGTACCCGATCGCGCGGATCGTCTCCCGGGTGCTGGTGGCCGTGCTCTCCGTCATCAAGCGGGTGTTCCCCGGCCGGTGGATGACGCTGACCACCATGGACGCACTGTGCCTGTGGTTCCTGCGCCGGTTCGTGGCGCCGGACGCCGTCGAGCTGCTCATCCGCCACTTCGTGGTCGAGACGAACCTGGTGAACTTCATCATCCGCAACACCCCGGCCGCCATCGAGCCGGTCACGCTGCGCCCGACGACGCTGGCCGGGCTGGGCGACAACGCCGTCGTCGAGCACGACGTCAACGTCTACGACGTGCTCATCGCGCTCGAGGGGATAGACATCGCGGCGCCCGAGCGCCTGAACTTCGCCCAGCTCGACGTGCCGGACCTCGACCCCGAACGCCGCCGCCCCCGGCTGCTGCGCCTCGACATCCAGACGGCCCTGTGCCTGATGAACATCCCGTTCTGCATCGCGCTGAACCTGGAGGAGTTCCGCCGGGCGATCCACTCGCTGCGCTTCGACGACTCCTTCCTGAGCATCCTCGCCGTCCTGACCGACGACGAGACCTTCGAGCACTGGAAGATGGGCGCGCTGAGCCTCTGGATGGACACGAACGTCGACGTCCCGCAGCTCGTCTACCGGCACGCGCTGGTGTGCGAGTACGCCCACGCCCACCTCGTCTCGATCGCGCAGCGGCGGGGCGAGGAGGTGTAGGGGCTACCCCGCGCGGCGGAACAGGTAGATCGCGTTCACGAGGCCCCGGGTGACGGTGCCCTCGCCGGTGGACATGACCCGCGCGGTCGACGTCGAGCCGGTCTGGACGAACACGTGGCTCACGTGCTCGAGCGACCAGCCGAGCGCCTCGATCGGCCCGAGAACCTCGACGCCCCCGGAGTACTCGGACACCGTGTTGTCGGACGAGCCGAACCCCGAGCTCTGCCCCGTGAGCGCCGAGACCGTCGCCGTGAACTGGAAGAACGCGTCGCCGCGTTGGTACGCCGTCGTCGCGCGACCCAGCGGGCTGGCGGCGAACTCGGCGCGCCGCTGCTCCTCGGCCCGCGCCGCCTCGGCGGCCTGCTGCTCGCGCTGACGGGCCTCCTTCTCCAGCCGCAGGGCTTCCTTCTCCTGCTCGGACTTACCCCACGCCATGGCATCTCCGTCGTCGCGCACCGATGTGGACCGTGATCGCGTCCGCCCGAGAGCGCCCGCGACGTCGGCATGATGGCACGCCCGGTGGGAGGATCGCCCGATGGACCAGCGCGACATCGACGCCGAGCTCGCCGCGGCGGGGGAGCTGCTCGACTTGCCGTCGGCGGCGCACCTCGCGTACGTCGCGCAGGACGGCACGCCGCGCGTCGTCCCGGTCGGGTTCTTCTGGACGGGCGAGGAGTTCGTCGTCTCGACGGCGGAGACGGCGCCCAAGGTCGCGGCGCTGACGGAACGCCCGGACGTCGCGCTGACCCTGGACGCGGACGTTCCGGGCGCGGGGGCCCGGTCGCTGTCGGTGCGGGGGCGCGCGGAGGTCCGCATCGTCGACGGCGTGGTGGACGAGTACCTCGCCGCGGCCCGCAAGGGCATGGCCGGCGAGGAGTACGAGCAGTTCGCGGCGGCCTGCCGGGGGCTGTACGACCGGATGGCGCGCATCGCGATCCGGCCGCGCTGGGCGCGCTACTACGACTTCGGCGCGGGTCGGGTACCGCGGTTCCTGCAGGAGCTCGCCGAGCGCGCCGGAGGCTGACGGGGCGCGCCGGCGGTCGGCCGGTCCGGCTCAGTCGGTGATGACGTCCCAGACCCACGCCGTCGCGGGCGCGCAGCCGAGGGTCGCGAGGGCGCGGACGGCGGCGTCCGCGGCGCGGTCCCGGTCCGCCCCGAGGAAGAGTTGGGCGAAGTTGTCCGTGGCGTACCCGTCGAGCCGGTGCGGGGCGTGCCAGCCGTCCTCGACGAGCGCGCGCTGCTGCTCCGGCGTGGAGGGCCAGAAGGCGTCGCTGACGCACTCGACCACGTACCCCTCCGGCCGGCACAGCGCCTGGACGTAGCGGGTGGCGGGCTCCCGCACGCGCCGTCGTCGGCCGAACAGCCCGCGCTCGGGCGGAAGGAAGGGATCCGGGGGCGGCGGCTCGCGGAGCACCAGAGCGTCCTCGGGGCGCAGCGCGCGCAGCCGCGCGTCGAGCTCGTCCCGTACGGGGGTCCACGCGTCCGCCATGAGGTCTGTCTACCGCAGGACGTCACGACACGTCGGCCCCGAGGAGGCCAGATCAGGCCGTGGCCGAGAAAGTGGTATGCGCTGGTATCTTCCTGGCATGGACGCAGAGACACGGCGGGGAGCCGCCGCGGCGACGGGCGCCGCGCTCCTGGTGAACGAGCTGGGCTACGGAGCGGGGCCGGCGCGACGCGTCGTCGTCGCGCTCGCCGACCCCGACGAGCGCGTGGCGCTCCGGTGGGGGCGGGACGGCACGGAGGTCGAGGTCCCCCTGGCCGCGCCGGTCCGCACCCCGGGCTGGTCCGTGGGCTGGCACCGGGTGGGCGAGCTGCCGCCCGACATGCCCGCGGGGGAGCACCGGCTCCGGCTGGTCCGCGGCGACGGCTCCGAGATGGTGCGGACCGTCGGCGTGGGGCCGGGTCGCTGGCAGGCGGTCGCCGTGTCCGACGTGCTCGCGTACTTCCGCTCGGTCCGGTCGTTCGGCGAGATCGACCGCAAGGACCGCGCCGCGGCGTTCTACGACGACCCCGCGCGCCCGCCGGTCGACGCGCGCGGCGGCTGGCTGGACGCGTCGGGCGACTTCAGCAAGTTCCTCAGCCACCTCACCTACACGGACCTCATGAGTCCGCAGCAGATCCCGCTGTGCGCGTGGGCGTTCGCCGCGGCCCGCGACGACCTGGCGCGCGCCCACCCGCGCGTCGCCGCGGCGCAGGGCTCGCGCCTGCGCGACGAGGCCCTGCACGGGGCCGACTTCCTGGTGCGGTTCCAGGCCCCGGAGGGGTACTTCTACACGGGGATCTTCGACGCGCTGACCAAGGACCTCGACGAGCGGGTGGTGACCGCGCCGCTGCAGGACAGCGTCCGCACCCAGCGCTGGCAGGCCGCCTTCCGGCACGGCGGGGGCGTGGCGATCGCCGCCCTCGCCCGCGCCTCGACCCTCGACGCCGACGGCGAGTTCTCCCGCGACCGCTACCTCGAGGCGGCGGTGCGGGGGCACGCCCACCTCGTCGAGCACAACACGGACTACCTGTTCAACGGCGTCGAGACCGTCCTCGACGACTACTGCGCCGCGCTGGCCGCGGCCGAGCTGGTCCTCGCCGCGCGGGCACGGGGCGCGGAGACCGCGCCCTTCCGCGCCCCGCTCGAGCGCCGCGTCGCGAACCTCCTCGCCGCCGTCCGCCACGACGCGGCGGGACGCGCGTACCTCGTCGCCGCGCCCGACGGGAGGACGTACCACCACGCGGCGGAGACAGGCCTCCCCGTGCTCGCCCTCCTGCGCGCGGCCGAGGCCGTCGACGCGGAGCGGCCACAGCTCGCGGACGACGCGCGCCGCGCCGCGGTCGACCTGGCGCTCGGCGCGCTCGACCGGGCGACGGCGGTGCCCAACCCGTTCGAGCACCCGCGGCACGTCGTCGCGGCACGCGGCGACGGCTCGACGATGGAGCAGTTCTTCTTCCCGCACGAGAACGAGACCGGCTACTGGTGGCAGGGGGAGAACGCGAACGTCGCGTCGCTGAGCGCCGCCGCGAGCGCCGCCGCGGCCGTGGCCCCCGCCGCGGACGCCGGACGCCTGCGCGACTGGGCCGAGCACCTCCTCGGCTGGGTCGTCGGGCTCAACCCGTACGCCGCGTGCATGCTCCAGGGGCGGGGCAGCGGCGCCGTCGAGTACTCCCAGGACTTCCCGAACCTGCCCGGCGGCATCCTCAACGGGATCACCGGCGGGTTCGACGACGAGTCCGACATCGACTTCGCGCCGCCGGGTCCGATGGCGACGGGGGAGTCGTGGCGGTGGGCGGAGCAGTGGATCCCGCACTCGGCCTGGTTCCTGCTCGCCGTGAGCGGTGCCCGATGACCGCGGCCCGCCGCGACGTCGTCGTCCGCGGCTTCCACCCGAGCGACCTGCCCGCCATGTACGACGTGTGCCTGCGCACGGGCGACTCGGGGCGGGACGCCACGCCCCTGTACGACGACCGGCACCTGCTGGGGCACGTGTACTGCGGCCCGTACCCCGTCGCCGACCCGGGCCTCACGTTCGTGGCCGTCGACGAGCTCGGCGTGGCGGGGTACGTCGTCGCGACGGCGGACGCCCGCGCGTTCTCCACGTGGCGCCGCAGCGTCTGGTACCCGCGGCTGCGGGACGCCTACCCGCGCGGCAGCCGCCGCCCGGGGCTGGAGTCCGACCGGATCGCGGAGATCTGGTCGGACACCGACCCCGGCGGCGACGTGCTGGACGCCTACCCCGCCGAGCTGCACATCGACCTGCTGCCCCGGCTGCAGGGCCGGGGCGTGGGCCGGGCTCTCACCGAGCGGCTGTGGTCGGCGCTGCGGGCCCGCGGGGTGCCGGGCGTGCACCTCGGCGTGGGGTCGGGGAACCCCGGCGCCAGGGCCTTCTACCTCGCCATGGGGTACACCGAGCACGCGGTGCACGACTGGGGCTCGACGATGGTGAAGGACCTCCGCTGACGGGGCCTCACGCCCGGTCCGACACGGACTCGACCCAGCGCCTGGTCGCCTCGATGTCGTCCCCGGTGGCGCGCCGGCGCCGGCCGAGCCCGCCGCGCTGCCACGGGCGCGGCCCGTCCAGCGGCCGGTAGGCGACGCCGCGGGCGTCGAGCACGTCGAGGGCGCGGAGGATCCGCTCCTCGAGCTCGTCCTCGTCGTCCACCGCGCCCCGCCAGAGCACCTCGGCCATCGCCAGGGCCCGCGGGAAGACGGCGTACTCGAGCTCCTCGCGCGTGGTGATCCACTCGGTCCACACCTGGAACTGGCCGCCGCGGACGTTTCGTCGTGCCGTGTCGTCCCAGGTCGCGGGGGCGACGTCGAACCGCATCACGTCGCGCAGCGTGATCGGCCCGCCCTGGGCGCGCGGTTCGTCGGGGTCCGTCGACTGGTCGAAGTTGAAGTAGGTCGGGAACAGCGGCGTGCGGACGAGGGCGCCGGCGCGGGCCGCGCGCTCGGCGACGGCGTCCCCGCGCCAGGCGGTGACGGTCGCGGCGGGGGTCAGCCCGCCGGTCACGAAGGCCTCGTCCCACATGAGGACCGACACTCCACGCGCCTCGAGCCGGGCGGCGAGCTCGCGCAGGAACCAGGCGTGCAGGTCCTCGCCGGTCCGGAGGCCGAGCGCCTCGCGGTGGGCGACGACCTCCGGGTCGTCCTCCCACCAGCCCATGTCGCACTCGTCGCCGCCCAGGTGGACGTACCGGATGCCGGTGGCGTCGACCAGCTCCGCGAGGACCCGGTCGAGCACCTCCACGGTTCGCGGCAGAGGGGCGACCGAGCTGCCGCCTGCGCCCACGGTCTGCAGCACGTCGACCTGCTCGCCCGGTCGGCCCAGCTCGGGCAGCGCGGCGCGCAGGGCGGTGGTGTGGCCGGGCAGGTCGATCTCGGCGACGACCTCCATGCCGAGCGTCCGCGCGTGGTCGGTGAGCCGGCGCAGGTCCGCCAGGGCGAGGTAGCCGCCGTGCGGGGTGGGGTCGGTCGGCCCGTCGGGCCCGAAGGTCGTGCCCGGGCGGTGGGTGGCGACCTGCACGAGCCGCGGCTCGACGAACGACTCGACGCGCCACCCCTGGTCGTCGCTCAGGTGCAGGTGGAGGCGGTTGTACCCGAACAGGGCGAGGGTCTCGACGAGGTCGCGTAGGACCGGCACGCCGAAGTAGTGCCGGCTCACGTCCAGCATGGCGCCGCGGTGCGGGAACCGGGGCGTCGACTCCAGCTCGAGGCAGGGGAGGTCGAAGGGCCCGTCGTGACCTCCGGGGCCGTGGGCGCCCGGCGCCAGCAGCTGGGCCAGGGCGCCGAGCGCGTGGGCGAGGCCGGGCTCGTCGGCGGCCGTGAGCACGACGCGGTCCGAGGTCACCTCCAGCCGGTAGCTCTCGGGCGCGCGCGCCGGGTCGGCCACGACCTCGAGCGGCGGCCCGTCGGGGTCGAGCACTCCCCAGCCGGCGAGCCGGCGCCGCGTGGCACGGAGCCACGGCGCGGGGACGTCCCCGGTCGGCTCGAGCCCGCCGGCCGCCGACAGGGTGCCGGCCTTCAGATCGAGCCGGTCGGGGCGGGGGATCAAGGGGAGCATCGGACGGCCTCCGGTGGGTGGGATGGTGCGGTACGGATCTGAACGACCCCTATACTCTGTGGTACCAGCCGTGGTATCAAGTGGTAGGTACTGGTTTGCGCGTCGGAATGGTCCGGTCCGCGCCCTTCATGGACGAGGTGGCAACACGTTGGCTGAAGTGATCACGAGAGCCGCGCCCGAGGCGCGCGACGGAGGCGCGAGCGCGGTCGGACGCCGGCGGGTGCCGTTCCTCGTCCGGCTCCGCAACGACTACCCGGTGCTCCTCATGGTGGCGCCCGGCGCGATCGTCGTCGCCCTGTTCGTCTACATCCCGCTCGCCGGGAACGTCATCGCCTTCATGGACTACGTGCCGTTCCTCGGCCTCGGCGGGTCCACCTGGGTGGGCATGGACAACTTCACCACCCTCTTCGCGGACGACGCGTTCTGGCACGCGCTGACCAACACGCTCGCGATCACGGCGGTGCAGCTCCTCCTGTTCTTCCCCGTGCCGATCGTGCTCGCCGTCTTCCTCAGCTCCGTGCTGCGCCCCACCCTGCGCAAGTTCGTGCAGTCGGTGATCTACCTGCCGCACTTCCTGTCCTGGGTGATCATCGTGGCCCTCTTCCAGCAGCTGCTGGGCGGGGCCGGGGTGCTGAGCCGGCTTCTCGCCCAGCACGGGATGAGCGCCCTGGACGTCATGACCAACCCGGCCGCCTTCAAGCTGCTGCTCACGGCGCAGTCGATCTGGAAGGACGCGGGCTGGGGGACGATCGTCTTCCTCGCCGCGATCGCGGCGATCGACATCAGCCAGTACGAGGCGGCGACCATCGACGGCGCCGGGTCCGGCCGCCGGTTCTGGCACATCACCCTCCCCGGGATGCGCCCGATCATCGTGCTGATGCTGATTCTGCGGCTCGGGGACGCGCTCTCCGTCGGCTTCGAGCAGATCCTGCTGCAGCGCGACGCCGTCGGCGCGCAGGCCGCGGAGGTGCTGGACACCTACGTCTACTTCAACGGGATGGTCGACGGGAACTGGGGCACGGCGACAGCCGCCGGCCTGCTCAAGGGCGTCGTCAGCCTGGTGCTCGTGCTCGGCGCGAACCATCTCGCCCACCGCCTCGGCGAGGAAGGGATCTACCAGCGATGAGCGTCCTGACCGACAGCCCGCGGCCGCAGGCCGCTCCCGCCCCGCCCGTCCGCCGCCGCAAGGACAGCCTGCGGCCGGCGTGGCAGGGCCGGCCCCGGCCCCTGACCACGGCCGTGCGGGGCGTCGCCCTCGCCCTGATCTGCCTCCTCGTGATCTTCCCGTTCGCCGTCGTCGTGTCGACGTCGCTCGCGACCCAGGCGGAGATCGACGCGAACGGCGGCTACGTGGTGTGGGTGGCCAAGCCGACCATCGACGCCTACGTGCAGATCTTCAACGGGGGAGGGGTCACGCGGTCGATCGTCGTCAGCATCGGCGTGACGGCCGTCGGGACGGCGTTCAGCCTCGCCTGCACCACCCTCGCGGCGTACGCGCTCAGCCGCCGGGGGACCCTGTTCAACCGCGGGCTCGTCACGTACTTCCTGGTCACGCTGCTGTTCGCGCCCGGCATGATCCCCGTCTACCTGATGGTCAAGAGCCTCGGGATGCTCAACACCTACTGGGCGCTGATCATCCCCGTCGCCGTGAGCGCCTTCAACGTGATCATCATCCGCGGCTTCATCCAGGGGATCCCCCAGGAGATCTTCGACGCCGCGCGGATCGACGGCGCGAGCGAGTGGCGCACGTTCTGGCACCTGGCGCTGCCGCTGTCGCGGGCGTCGATCGCCGTCGTCGGCCTCTTCATCGCCGTCGGCTACTGGAACAACTACTTCGGCCCGCTGCTCTACCTCAACGACTCGTCGATGTGGCCGCTGCAGCTCCTCATGCGGTCGTTCGTCCTGCAGAACGACACCTCCGCGGCCGCGCAGATCCCCGGCACGGTGCCCCCGCCCCAGCAGGCGGTCCAGATGGCGCTGGTCGTGATCGCGATCGTCCCCATCCTGCTCGCCTACCCGTTCCTCCTCCGACACATGTCGAAGGGCATGCTCACCGGCTCGATCAAGGGCTGATCGAGAGCCGAACCGAAATGAGGTCACTCATGTCCGCATCCTTCTACCCGTCCCGTCGCGCGGTGCTGCGCGGCGCCCTCGTGGCCGGCGCCGCCATCGGCCTCGGCGGCACCCTCGCGGCCTGCTCGAGCAAGGCCCCCACGGCCGCGGCCCCGGGGTCGGGCGGCGCCGCGGCCTGGCCGACGTACAAGGCGCCGGTCAAGCCGACCCCCGTGCTGCCGGGCACGGAGTCCGGCGTCATGGACGTCTACGAGGCGTTCCCGCTCGACGGCCCCGTCTCCGTGCAGGGCACGGTGGGCGACGGCAGCGAGTTCGAGTACCTGGTCATGACCTACGGCCAGCCCGCCCCGGCGCTCGACGAGAACGTCTACTGGCAGCTGCTGAACTCCGAGCTCGACCTGAAGCTCAAGCCGCTCCAGGTGCCGTTCGCCGACTTCGGCACCAAGTTCCCCGCGCTCGTCGCGGGCGACGACCTGCCCGAGATCGTGTCGATCCCCGTGTGGCAGAAGGTCTCGCGCCTGCCCGCGCTCGTCGACGCGGAGTTCACCGACCTGTCGGACCACCTGTCCGGCGACGCGGTCCTCAAGTACCCCAACCTCGCGGGCATCCAGAAGTCGGCGTGGCGCAACGGGTACTTCAACGGGCGGATCTACGGCGTCCCGAAGTCCGACCCGGTCTTCGGCGGGCAGATGTACACCAAGACCGACCTCTTCGAGAAGGCCGGGGTGTCCGAGGAGCCCGGGTCCATCGAGGAGTTCGTCGCGGCGGCCGCGGCGGTCACCGACGCCAAGGCGGGCGTGTACGCGTTCGGCGGCCCGATCACCGACTACCTCCTGCAGGCCTACGGCGTGCCCAACAAGTGGGTCAAGAACTCCGACGGCAGCTTCACCTCGTTCTACGAGCACGAGAACTTCGTGACGGCGGTGGAGAAGGCCGCCGAGATGTACAAGGCGGGGTACTTCCACCCCGACTCCGCGACCCTGGAGAAGACGCAGCGGGACTCGATGTTCCGCTCGTCGAAGATCGCGATGACCTACGACGGCAACCGCGCGTTCGGCATCATCGCCGACGACAACGCGCTCGTCTTCGGCATGCCGGGGGCCTTCGGCGCCGACGGCGGCACGGCGGCGGTGTGGAACGGCCCCGGCGCCTACGCGGTGACGATGATCAAGAAGTCGGCCTCCCCGGAGCGCGTCGAGATGTTCCTGCGGACGATGGACTGGCTCGCGGCCCCGTTCGGCACCAAGGAGTCGTTCATCCAGTCGTACGGCGTCGAGGGCAAGGACAACGACTACGTCGTCAAGGACGGCGTCGCCGTCCTCACCGAGCGGGGCCAGCGCGAGCAGGACCTCGGCTTCGCGTACATCGCGGGCGCGCCGCAGATCCTGTGCAACCCGCAGGGCGCGCCCGGCGTCGACAAGGCGATCCACGAGTGGCAGACCAAGGTCGTGGACCTCCTCGTCGACGACCCGTCGCGCGGGCTGTACTCCAAGACCGACGACACCAAGGGCAAGTCCCTGCAGCAGAAGGTCGACGACGCGATCACCAACGTCTTCGTCGGGCGGTCGTCGTCGAGCGAGCTGGTGGACGCCATCGCCGCCTGGAAGTCCGGCGGCGGCGACGCCATCGCCCGCGAGCTGGCCGAGTCCGCCTCCGTGGACTGATCGAGGAACGAGGAGCACGTGCGAGTCAGCAGTTCCGCGGTGAACGTCACCGTGATCGTGGCCGGGACCGACACCCACCACGACCTGTACGCCGCCGCCGGCGCCCTCCGCGACATCGTCGCGGAGGGCGGCCTCCCGGTGCAGGTCGCGGTCGGCCTGCGCCGGTTCGTCGACCCGATGCCCGTGACCGCCGAGACGGACGTCTTCGTGGTCTACACCGCCGGCAGCGACCTGCCCGCCGACGAGCAGGACGCGCTGCGCGACCTGGTCGCCTCGGGGCGGGGCCTCGTGGCCGTGCACGCCAGCAGCGTCGTGCTCGACGGCGAGCAGGACGCGTGGTCGCGCCTGATCGGCTGCCGCTACGCGAGCCACGACCCGTCGGGGCTGTCCGAGGGGCGCATCGCGGTCCGGGTGGGGGAGCACCCGATCACGACGGCCCTGGACGACTTCGAGGTGGAGGACGAGTACTACGTGACCACCGTCGCCGCGGACGCCGACGTCGTCGCCGAGCACCGGCTCACCGACGGCCGGTGGGTGCCGGCCCTGGTCACGCGGACCGAGGGCGAGGGGCGCGTCGTGTGCACGACCCTCGGCCACGACGGCCGGGCCTGGTTCAACCCCTGGTTCCGGCAGCTGCTCCGGCAGGCGGTGGTCTGGGCCGGCGGCGCCGACCCTGCCGCGGAGACCCGCACGTGGAGCACCCGCTTCCCGCTCGGGAACGGCCGCCACGTCGTCGCACCGGGCTCGGGCGGCGCGTCGTGACCGCGGCGCTCGCGGTGCACCTGTGGAGCGTGGACGCCCTGGTGCGCGCGGACCTGCCCGCGGCCCTCGACCTGGTCGTCGACGCCGGGTTCACGGCGGTCGAGACGATGGGGTTCGGGGCCGTGGGGGTGCGCGCCGCCGGGGCGATGCTCGCCGAGCGGGGCCTCACGGTCTGCGCGGCCCACGTCCCGTTCCCCGCCGGCCCGGAGTCCGACTCCGAGCTGGCCACCTACGCGGCCCTCGGGGTCGACACGATCGCGTGGAGCCTCGAGCCGCACGAGCTCGCGTCGGCCGAGGCGTTGGCGCGCGGCGTCGAGCGGGTCAACGTCGGCGCGGAGCGGGCGGCGGGATTCGGCATGCAGGTCGCGTACCACAACCACTTCGCCGAGTTCGAGCACACGCACCCCGGCCCCGACGGGCCCCTCCGGTCGTACGAGCTGCTCCAGCGCGAGCTCGACCCCCGCGTCGTGCTGGAGCTCGACGTGTACTGGCCGCGCGTCGTCGGGGCCGACGCCGCCACCGCGGCGGCCGCTGCGGTGGCGGCCCGGCGCGAGGTCAGGCTCGTCCACCTCAAGGACGGACCGGCGACGGGGATGGCGGACGTCATGACGCCGGTCACGGCCGAGAGTCCGGGGGTGCTGGACACGCTCGAGTCCCTCCCGGACCTGCGCTGGGCGGTCGTGGAGCTCGACCGCGTCCAGGGGCCGATGACGGACGCCCTGAGCACCAGCCGGGCGAACCTGCTCGCGACGGGGCTCGTCGTCGAGGGGCGCGCCGCATGAGCGCGGCGTCGCTCCTCCTCGTCGGCGGCACCGGCGTGATCAGCGGTGCGGTGGCCCGGGAGGCCGTGAAGCGTGGGCTCGAGGTCGTCGCGCTGACCCGCGGGCGGTCCGGGCGGCCCCTGCCCGAGGGTGTCGAGCACGTCGTCGCCGACGTCCACGACCCCGAGGCCACGCGGTCCGCGCTGGCGGGGCGCCGCTTCGACGTCGCGGTGAGCTTCGTGGCCTACTCGGCCGAGGACGTGCGGCGCGAGGTCGACGCCCTCGGCGCGGTCTGCGACCAGCTCGTGATGATGTCGACGTGCTCGGTGTACGAGCGCCCGGCCCGCACGCTGCCGATCGCGGAGCACTTCCCGCGGTCCAGCCCGCGGTTCGACTACCCGGCGGGGAAGATCGACGTCGAGGACGAGCTGTGGCGGCTCGAGCCCGGCGCGCCGTGCGCGGCGACCGTGGTGCGGGCGGCCCACGTGTACGACGAGCTCACGCTCCCGCTCCTGCTCGGCTGGACCGCCGTCGAGAGGTTCCGCCGCGGCGCGCCGGTCGTGGTGCACGGCGACGGGACGTCGCTGTGGAACCTGCTCCACGCGCGCGACTTCGCCACCGGGGTGCTGCCGCTGCTGGGCGACCCCGCGGCGTTCGGGCGGACGTTCCAGGTCACCGCGCCCGACCCGGTGTCGTGGGACGAGATCCATCGGCTCACGGCGGCCGCCGCCGGCGTGCCCGACCCGTGGCTCGTGCACCGGTCGAGCGAGGACATCGCCGCGGAGATCGACTGGATGGGTCTGGTCTGCGCGGAGGACTTCGGGCACTCGGTGGTCTACGACCTGTCCCGGCTGCTGGCCGTGAACCCGGGGTGGCGCCCGCAGGTCGGGCTCGCCGAGGGCCTCGCCGAGACGGTGCGCCGGCTCGACGCCCGCCCGGGCCGGCGACCTGCGGAGACGTCCCTCGAGGAGGCGCTGGACCGCCTGTGCGCCGGGAGGACCCGACCGTGAGGATCTGGGAGACTGGCGCCTTCGGCCACCATGATCGGCGGGGAACGTTGACGATGAGCGAGGACCAGAACGAGCTGCTCCCGCTGTGGAGACGCACGGCGGACACGATCGCGGACCAGATCCGCGCGGGGCTGCACCCGCCGGGGAGCAGGCTGCCCGCGGAGCGCGTGCTCTGCGAGACGCTCGGCGTGAGCCGGGTGACGCTGCGCAAGGCGCTGCAGACGCTCACCGACGACGGCGTGCTCCAGGCGTCCCGTGGTCGTGGGTGGTTCGTCAGCGCGGACGACGGGGAGGCGGCGCGCAGCACCCCGTGGCCGAACTCGTTGGAGTCGTTCTCGGAGACCGCCGCGCGCAAGGGCCTCCCGTCGCGCTCGGAGGTGCTGGCCGCCGCGATGGGCGAGTTCTCGCTCGACCTCGCGGACGAGCTCGGCGTGGCCCCCGGGACGCCGTGCTTCCACCTGCGGCGCCTGCGCCTCATGGACACCGTGGCGATCGGGATCGACGACTCGCGGATCGTCGCGTCGGCGGCGCCGGGCATCGAGCTCGTCGACTTCGGGTCGGCGTCGCTGTTCGAGGAGCTCACCGAGCGCGGCGCCAGCCCGGTGCACGCCGTCTCGCTGATCGAGGCGGGGGCCGCGACCGAGGAGGAGGGCGGGCCGCTCGGGCTCGAGCCGGGCCAGCCCGTGCTGCGCATGCGGCAGATCCTCACCGACGCCCGTCGTCGGCCGATCATGCTCACGACGATCAGCTACCGGGGAGACCGGTACCGGCTCCAGACCACGTTCACCCGCTCCTGACTCCCGGCAGCCCCGGAGACCACGCGGTAGACCAAGAGATACCACCAGAGACATTCTGGGGTATATTGGTCTGGCGCCCACGGGTCTCCGGGGCTGTGGCATGAGGTGAGGAGCAAGTACGTGGCGACCCGGATCCCCTTCGTCGAGGCGCAGCGAGTCCAGCCGGACGCGCTGCGATCGATCCACGCGACCGTGCTGGAGCAGCTGAGCGGGCTCGGGCGCTTCGCGCCGCCGCGCCACGTGGCCCTCGTGGGCATGGGGGCGAGCTATGCCGCCGCGGCCGCGGTGCTCCCCGGGCTGCAGGCCGCGGGCCTCAGCGCCTCCCGCCACCTGAGCAGCGAGCGGCCGGCGGGGGCGCGGTGGCCGGCCGGCGCCGTGGTCGTCGGGATCTCGCAGTCCGGCAGGAGCCCGGAGACCGTCGACGTGCTGGCCGCGGCGCGCGAGCAGGAGTCGGTCGTCACGGTCGGCCTCGCCAACGCCACCGGGTCGCCGCTCGAGCGGCACGCCGACGTGATGGTCGGCCTCGGCGGCCGCCCGGACTCGTTCGCCTCGACGATCGGCTACACCGGCACCGTGCTCGCCCTCGACCTCATGGCGGGGGCGATCACCGGGGGACCGCGCGAGGACCACGCCTGGCAGGAGCTCTTCGCGGTCCTGCCCGGGCTCCAGGACGACCTGGGCCGGGCGGCCGAGGGCCTCGCCGGCAGGCTGTCCCGGGTCGCGGGCGTCGACGCCGTCGGGTCCGGCGCCTCGGTCGCCGCCGCCGAGGTCCTCGCCCTGCTGCTGCGCGAGGTGGGCCGGGTGCCCTCGTCGGCGAACGAGACCAGGAACTACCTCCACGGCGCGATGGAGTCCGCCGGGGACACTGCCCACGTGCTGTTCGGCCAGGGGCGCGAGGTCTCGGTGGCCGCGTCCCTCGCGGCGGCGGGCCACCTGACGATCCTCGCCTCCGACGCCGCCGGCGAGGTGGCCGACGGCGTCGAGCACGTCTCGCTGCCCCCGCTGCCGGCGGCGCAGCGTGCCGTCGCCGAAGCCGCGTTCGCGCAGGCCGTGGCGGCGGCGGTGGCCGGCCGCAAGAACCTCGACATCGAGTCCTTCGTCTTCGACAACGTCGACACGAAGATCGGCGTCAGCGTGCCCCCGCTCAGCTCCGTCGTGGACCTCCCGTGATCGTCGGGGTCGACGTCGGCGGCACCAAGACCAGCGTCGCCGTCGAGGCCGCAGGGGCGCCCGCGACGGTCACGACCGTGGCGAGCGACGGGTGGCGGTTGCGGGACCTTCCCGGTTCGGTGGCGTGGCTCGTCGGCGTCGTGCGGGCGGCGGCGCCCGGCGGCGTCGTCCCGCCGGGAGCGTCGGTGGCGGTGGGGGCGCACGGTGCCGAGTCGGACGAGCACTGCGTCGCCGTGGCCGCGGAGCTGCGGCGCAGGCTCCCCGGGGCGAGGGTGCGCGTGGTGAACGACGCCGAGCTCGTCGTCCCCGCGGCCGGGCACGAGCGCGGCGTCGGCGTGATCGCCGGGACCGGCGCCGTGGCCGTGGGCCGCGACGCCGCGGGGAGCCTCGTGCGCGCCGGCGGCTGGGGCTGGGTGCTCCACGACGACGGCTCGGGCTCCGCGCTGGTCCGTGAGGCGGCGCGGGCCGTGCTGCTCGGCGCCGACCGCGGGGCCGCGGACCCGACGCTCGCCCGGGCGCTGCTCGACTCCGTGGGCGCCGCCGACCTGGACGCGTTGGCGTCCGCGCTCAGCTGGGACGGCGGGGTGGAGACCTGGGGGCGGCACGCGCCGGCCGTCTTCGCCGCGCGCGAGGCGGGGTCCGCCGCGGCCGCCGCGGTGGTCGAGTCCGGCGCGGCCGCCCTCGCCGCCATGGCGTGCGACGTCGTGGACCGCGGCGCGGCCGGAGGGCACGTGGTCCTGGCCGGGGGCGTCGTCGCCGCGCAGGCGGGGTACGCGCGGCGCGTCGGGGAGCTGGTGCGTGCTCGCCGGCCCGACCTGGCGGTCGGCGTCCTGGCCGAACCGCCGGTGCGGGGCGCGCTGCGGCTCGCGCGACGGCACGACGGAGAGGTGGGCTGACATGCGGGTCGTCGAGATCCGGGGGAGCCGCCACGCCGCGGTGGTGGAGGCGCCGACGCCCGAGCCCGGCCCCGGCGAGGTGCTCGTCGAGGTCGCCGCGTCGGGGGTGTGCGCGTCGGACGTCGCCCTCTGGGAGACGCCCGGCGACGTGCCCGTGCGCCACGGGCACGAGTTCAGCGGGGTGGTCGCCGCCCTGGGCGACGCCGTCACGACCCTGGCCGTCGGGGACCGGGTCACGGGCTTCGGGTCCCCCTCGCACGCCACGCACCTCGTCGCGGCGCAGGACGACGTGCTTCCCCTGCCCGACCGGGTCCCGCTGTGGGCGGGGCTGGGGGAGCCGCTGGCCTGCGTGGTCGGCGCGGTCCGTCGAGCGCGGATCGCCCCGGGCGAGCCGGTGGCCGTCGTGGGGCTGGGCAGCATGGGGGCGATCGCGGCGCAGGTCGCGGTGGCGCTGGGCGCCGGGTCCGTCGAGCTGCACGACCGCGACGCCGGGCGGGTCGCCCGGGTGGCGGCGCTGGTGGGCGACCGCGTCGACCGCCGCGGGTCGGCGCGGCCGCGGTGCGCCGTCGTCCTCGAGTTCACCGGGTCGGCGGGCGGTCTGGAGCTGGCCGGGCGCCTGACCCGGCCGATGGGGCGGCTCGTCGTGGGCGGGTACCACGCGACGGGGGAGCGCCGGCTCGACCTCGACTGGTGGTACCGCGGGATCGACGTGCTGGGCGGCTTCACGCCCGACCGCCCCGCGTCCCGCGAGGCCATGGCCCTCGGGCTGGAGCTGGCCGCCCGCGGAGACGTCGACCTCGAGGCGCTGGTCACCCACCGGCTCGGCCTCGGCGCGGTCGACGAGGCCTATGCCCTTCTGCGCGAGCGGCCGCCGGGCTTCGTCAAGGCCGTCCTCGAGCCCTGACGCCCCCTGCCCGGCGGCGACGACGTCAGCCGAGCGCCGTCGCCCAGAGGTCTCGTCGTCGGGCATGGGTGAGAGTCTCCCCGGCGTGGCGCTCGCGGTCGACCTGTGTCCGGCGGGTGACGTCAGCGCCGCCGCAGCACCGCGGTGAGGCTCGCGCCGTAGGCGTGCCGGGTGGTGGCGCGGACCTCGGTGCCGCCGGGCACGCGACGCACGTGGACGCCGTCGTCCGCGGCCTCGACGTCGAGGTGCCGGCCGCGGACGGTCAGGGTCACGGCGTCGCGCGTCATCGTCGGGTCGGAGAGCGCGACGGAGGTGCGGCCGTCGTCGCCCTCGCGCACGAGCACGGACGCAGGGCCGTCGACCGTCAGGTTCCGCACGTGGGCGCGGCCGGAGAACACGGTCGCGGCGACGAGCCCGAGGCCCGCGTGGCGCACGGCCTGCACGCGCTCGTCGTTGGCGAGCACGACGACCGGCCCGCCGGCGCCGAACGCAGCGAGGCGCTCCTCGGTCGCGCCCGGCACGATCGCGTACGCGAGGGCGGCGGGGCTGTTCCCGTGCTCGACGGCGGCCGTGAACACGCGCTTGGTGACCGCCGTGTCGGGGTTCGACGTCCGGATCGAGCGGCGGCTGCGCGTCACGTCCTCCAGGGTCACGGTGACGGGCCCGGCGTCGAGCAGCGCGTACCCGACGGCCACGCCCTGCCCCGGGTTGGCCCACCGCAGCCACGCGAGCGACGCGGCGCCGTCGCCCCCCACCCACGCTGTCCCGTCGGCGCGGCGGCCCGTGACGACGACGCCGTCGCCCGGCGCGGCGATGCGGGAGTCGAGCGTCGTGACGACGTCGCGGCCGTGCTCGTCGTGGATGCCGGCGGCGAGGACGACGACCTCGTCGTCGAGGAGGAACCACGACTTGGTCGCGCGGGCGTTCGCGTAGACGACGAAGTCGTCGGGCAGGACGCCGGCCTGCGCGTCGACGTAGGGGACGTCGTCGGACAGGACCATGCCCGCCGCGCCGAACGGGCCGAGCGTCGCGCCGCCGGAGAAGGCGTTCGTGGCGCGCGGGAAGTAGACGTACGTGTTCTGCGACTCCGACGACGAGGTGAAGCCGAGCGGGTGGCCGGGGTTCTCGTACCAGGCCTGCCCGTAGAGGTCGGGGACGGTGCGCCGCTCCTCGACGGGCACGGTGGTGCCGGGCAGCCGGTACGGGGAGACGGTGGTGTAGAAGTCGACGCCGAACGCCTGCGTGTGGTCCTGCCCGGCGAGGTAGAGGTGGAAGGCGCCGTCACCCTGGAACCACGGCATCAGGTTCTCGCCGCTCATGTACTCGTACTTGCTGATCCGCTCCGAGCTACGCGCCAGCGCGAACGTGTACCCGGGGCGGCGGTGCACGGTGCGGTCCATCGCGTTGAGGGCGACCGACCGCTCGGGCGGGTTGAGGTCCGCGGCGGGCGCGCCGGCGTCCGCGACGAGGTCGGCGTACCGCACGGCGCTCACGGGGGAGACGAACCGCGACGGGTCGGGCGGCGTGGGCGACACCGTCGCCAGGTGGCGCACGTACCCGCCGAGGGCGGCCGCGTTGGCCCCGCTCGCGTAGTCGGTGAGGTCGACGGCGGCCTCGAGCACGGTCGCGGTGTCCGCGTACCCGGTGCCGGTGCGTGACACCGAACGGCCCTTGACGATCTCCATCATCCAGCCGTCGACGATGACGGGCGCGAAGCCGTCGCGGACCCAGCCGTGCACGACGTCCGCCAGCTCCGTGCCGGGGGCCGCGGCCGTGCCGTCGAGCAGCTTGATCGTCTGCACGACGCGCGTCAGCAGCGTGCGCCCGTACGAGCCCGTGTAGGCGACCGAGTCGTGCTGGATGAACGAGCCGTCGGCGTAGTAGCCGTCGGTGTTGCCGTGCTGGATGGCGTACGGGTCGATGGTCGCGAACACGGTGGACTGGTCGGCGATCGCCTTGGCCACGCGGGCGTCGTCGCCGGTGAGCGCGCCCTGCAGCACGCGGTTGGTCGTGATGTCGGCGAGGTTGGCGCCGGTGTGGAAGCGGGAGTCGAGGTCGACGTCGCCGTCCTTGCCGTTGCGCAGGTACGCGTCCATCGACGCGACGTACGTGGGCAGGAGGGCGGGGCGCTCCGCCGCGACGAGGTCGGCGAGCAGCGCGAACGTCTTGCTGACGCTCGCGGGGATGCCGATCTCCCAGGTGAACCAGTTGCCGTAGTACCCCGCGGCCTGGTCGCCGTAGTAGTGGGCGTGGAGCCAGTCGAGCCCGTCGAGCACCCGACGCTGGACGGCGACGTCCCCCACGAGGGCGGACGCGAAGCCCGGCGTGCAGGTGGCCAGCGCGATCTCGTACAGCCTGAGGAACGAGGTGCTGAGGTTCGGGTCGCTGGTGCCGAGCGGGACGCCCTTGAACAGCTCGCCGGAGCCCGCGGCGTCCAGGGCGGCGAGGTTCGCGCGCGCCGCCGCGTGGATCGCCCTCAGCCGCGGCGCGGCCTCGGGCCGCGCGTTCGACGCCGCCGTCCCCGCAAAGATGCCGCGCGCGTTCGCCAGCAGCCGCGCATGGTCGGACGGCGAGTCCGCGCGGGCGCGCAGCGGCGCCGCGATCGCGAGGAACGCGCCTGCGGGCACTGCGGCGAGGACCTGACGGCGGGACGGCTGCGGCATGGCGAACTCCCTTGTCCGACGGCGACTTCCGGCGGACGGTGACGTCCGCGGATGGCAACATCCAACCAAGGTCGTGCCGACCGGGGCAATGGTTTCCCCCCGACGTGGCGAGTTCATGACAGCCGCGAGCTGTCGCACAGTCGCCAGCCGAGATCCTTGCCGTCGCCAACCGGCTCCGACAGGCTCCGAGGCAACTCTCGCCCGACTGCCCAGGAGGCCTGCGGTGACCCGTGGATCACGACGCACCACCCCCAGAACCGGCCCGACGATCGCGTCCGTCGTCGCGGGGGCGCTCGCCCTCGCCGCGCTCCAGGCCCCGCTCGCCACCACGGCGTCCCCGCCCGCCGCGGCGGATGCCGAGGCCGCGGCCGCGGGGGATGCCGCGCCCGTCGAGCACCGGGTCACGCTGGTCACCGGCGACGTGGTGCTGCTGCAGGAGTGGCCCGACGGACGTCGCGGCGCGGCGCTGCTCCCCGACGAGCGCGGGCAGGTCCGGCACAACGCCTTCGTCACCGAGACGGAGGAGGGGCTGTTCGTCATCCCGGAGCAGGCGCGGGACCTCGTGAACAGCGGGGCCGTCGACCAGGAGCTCTTCAACGTCACGAGCCTCGTCGAGCAGGGCTACGACGACGCGAGCACGGCGCAGCTGCCCCTGATCCTCGGGTACGACGGGAAGGCGCGGCTGGCACGCGCCGACGTCCCCGACGGCTCCTCGCAGACCCGTAGCCTGACCAGCATCGACGCGGTCGGCGTGCGCGAGTCGAAGAAGCTGGCGAAGCGGTTCTGGCGTGACCTGGTGCGCCAGGGAACGGGCGAGCGGCGGCCCGCGCTGACCGACGGCGTCTCCCAGGTGTGGCTGGACGCCCAGGTCGAGGCGACGCTGGACCGCAGCACCGCCCAGATCGGCGCCCCGACCGCGTGGGAGGCCGGGCTCGACGGCACCGGCACCGAGGTGGCGGTCCTCGACAGCGGCATCGACCTCACCCACCCGGACCTCGCCGGCAAGGTGATCGACTCCCGCAACTTCACCGCCGAGGAGTCGATCACCGACACCAACGGCCACGGCACGCACGTCGCCAGCACCATCGCGGGCACGGGGGCCGCCTCGGGCGGCACGTACAGGGGCGTGGCCCCGGGCGCCGAGCTGGTCATCGGCAAGGTGCTCGACGCCACCGGCAGGGGCAGCACCTCGGCCGTCATCGACGGCATGGAGTGGGCCGCGCACACCGGTGCCGACATCGTGAGCATGAGCCTGGGCAGCGGCCCGAGCGACGGCGACGACCCGGCGAGTCTCGCGGTCGACCGCCTCACCCAGGAGACCGGCGCCCTCTTCGTGGTCGCCGCCGGCAACGACGGCCCGACCCCGGGCACCGCGTCGAGCCCCTCGACGGCCCGCTCGGCGCTCTCGGTCGCGGCGGTCGACCGCGGCGACAGGATCGCGTCCTTCTCCAGCCGCGGCCCGACGGCGAACGGCACCCTCAAGCCGGACGTCTCCGCCCCCGGGGTCGACATCGTCGCAGCGCGCGCTGCCGGGACGTCCCGCGGCACCGTCGTCGACGCCCACTACACCGCGCTCAGCGGCACCTCGATGGCGGCGCCGCACGTGTCCGGAGCCGCGGCGATCCTCGTCCAGCAGCACCCGGACTGGTCGCCCGCCCGGCTCAAGGACGCCCTGATGAGCACGTCGAAGACGGCGCCCGCCGGCGGTGGCTTCGACCAGGGCGCCGGCCGGGTGGACGTCGGCCGCGCGGTGACCCAGACGCTCACGGCGACCGGCTCGGTGAGCTACGGCCTCTTCAGGTACGGCGACGCGACCGACCCCGTCGCCCGCACCGTGACCTACACCAACGACGGCGACGCCCCGCTGACCCTCGACCTCGCGGTGCGCGGGCTCAGCACGCTCGGCGAGGCGCTGCCCGCCGCCATGGTCACCACGTCGAGCGACACCGTGACGGTCCCCGCGCACGGCACCGCCGACGTCCGGCTGACCGCCGACCCCGCGCAGGGGCCGACCGGCCGGATCACCGGTGACCTGACCGCGACGCCGCGGGACGGCTCGGCCCCGGTGCACACCGGGTTCGGCATTGTCAAGGGGGACCAGGTCGTCGAGATCACGGTGCACGGGATCAACCACGCCGGGCAGCCGGCGTACCGCAACAGCGACGTCAGCCTCTACAACCTCGAGACCGGCGCGACGCAGACCCACCCGTTCAACTCGAGGGGCGAGGCGTACTTCAGCGTGAAGCCCGGCACCTACAGCGTGATGGGCTACCTCGCGAGCCTCGACGAGCCCGGCACGCAGGTCGTGGACTTCACGCTCGCGCCGATGCCCGAGCTCACTCTGGCGCACAGCACGGAGATCACCCTCGACGGCACCCAGGCCGAGGAGGTCACCGTCGACACGCCGAAGCCCGCCGAGCACCGCGGCCTGATCCTCGGCTACGAGCGCGGCTCCGGGCCGAAGCGGCTGTCGCAGGTCGCCTTCCTGGACCAGTACGTCGACCACGTCTACGCGGTACCGACCGACCAGGTGACGGGGTCGCCGTTCCGCGTCTTCACGCAGTGGCAGATGTACGCCCCCGAGCTCAGGGTCACCGAGCCCAGGACGGGAGCTGCAGTCACCACGCCCGAGTACGTCGTCGGCTCTCCGAAGCTCGACGGCACCAGCGTGCTCAAGGTGGCCCCGGTCGGCGGCGCGTCCGAGGCCGACCTCGCAGGCACCGACCTCAGCGGCAGGCTGGCCCTGATCCGCGCCGACGCGGGCAGCGACCTCGCCGACCAGGTGGCCGCCGTGGCCGAGGCCGGTGCGGCGGCTGCGCTGGTCTACGCCACCGAGCCCGGCCGGTTCCTGACCTCGGCGGCGACCACGATCCCGGCGATGACCCTCGACGCCGGCCCCGGGGCGGCGCTCGCCCGGCAGGCGGACGCCGGGGACCTGCGGCTGAAGGTCGTGGGGGTCGCACGCAGCAAGGACGTCTACGACCTGTACCTCCCGTGGAACGGGCAGATCCCGGAGGACACGTCGTTCACCGTCGACGGGACCACCACCGCCCGGATCGAGGCGGACTACCACAACCCGAGCCCCGCGCCCTACGGCAAGGACCTGCGCTGGGCCTACCCCACGGGCGCGACCCTGGCCACGTCCTGGTCGACGCCGCGGCTCGCGCCCTCGCCGGCGCACCGCACCGAGTGGCTCTCGACCACGGGCGTCGAGTGGGAACGGTTCGCCTACTCCGACGACAGCTACGGCAGCGTGATGAAGGACCCGCGCACCGCGTTCCGTGCCGGGGACGTCCTCGAGGAGTCGTGGCACCGCTCGCCGCTGCGACCCGCCATCCCCGTGGGCCGGCCCGACCTGAACCCCACGCGCAGCGCCACCCAGATGAACTTCGGCATCGTCCCGTGGGTGGACGGCGGCAACGAGCACGAGGGCCAGTACTGGTACCAGACGGACAAGTTCAGCACCCAGCTCTTCGCCCGCGACCAGCTGATCCTCAAGCGCACCACCGCCATCGGCTCCTGGCCCGCGCCGTACGCCGAGCCCACCGAGTACCGGCTGGTCATGGACGGCACGCGGACGGCGGACTGGGCGCCGATGTCCACCCGGACCCGGTCGGAGTGGACGTTCACGTCGGCGAAGCCCGAGTCGGGCACCGCGCCGATCCCGCTGGTCCAGCTCTACTACGACCTGCCGCTGGACCTGGAGAACCGGGCGCCGGCCGGCGAGCCCTTCACGTTCTCCGTGCGGACGGCCGAGCCGGGGATGCCCGGGTCGCCCACGGCGTCCGAGCTCACCGCGGAGGTCTCCACCGACGACGGCGAGACGTGGGAGCAGGCGGTCGTCGCGGCCGACGGCGCCGGCAAGTTCACGGTGACGACGCCGGCCGCGCCGCAGGCAGGGTACGTCTCGCTGCGCATCGCCGCCGCGGACGCCGACGGCAGCTCCGTCGAGCAGACGGTGATCCGGGCGTACGGCGTGCGCTGATCGCGGTCCTCGACGGTCGAGCTCGCCGCCGGTCCTGCATCGACAGGGGTCGGCGGCGAGCTCGACCGGTGTGCCCGGGCGTCGTGCCAGGGTGTCGCCGTGGGCGACACTGTGCGCCATGGTCATCCATGGTGAGCCCGCGCGGTCGCGGGACGACGTCGCGGACGATCGACCCGCCGGCGGCGGGACCGCGGCGACGCTGCGGCGGCTGCGGGAAGACCTCCGCCGCGCCGACGCGACGGTGAGCGGGCTCCTCCGGCGCGGCGGCGTCGACGGGGGGCCGGACGGACCGGAGCTGGTCGAGGTTGTCGACGGTCGCGAGGAGCAGGGCCGCCGCGTGCACGAGCTCGAGGTCGGCGCACGCCGGACGGTGTGGGCGTTCCAGAGCGGGGCGAACACGGTCGCGCCGGTGACGACCCGTCCGTTCGGGAGCGCGGACGACGCGACCGAGCGGGTCGGCATCAGGTACCGCGTGCTGGTCGACAGCGCGTTCCTCACCGAGCCGGCGGCCATCGTCGCCCTGGACGCCAGACTGGCGGCGGGACACCAGGTGCGGGTGGTCGACCAGCCCCTCGTCAAGCTCGCGATCGCCGATGAGGAGACGGCGATGATCCAGGTCAGCCAGGACCGCTCGCTGCTCCTGAGGCCGCCGCTCGTGCAGCTGGCGTGCGAGCTGTTCGAGACGACCTGGCGGCGTTCGCGGCCCTACCTGCGCGAGGAGGGCGACCTGAGCCCGCTGGACCGGCGGATCCTCCAGCTGATGCTGTCCGGCCTGACCGACGCCGCCACCGCGAACCAGGTCGGCACGTCGCCACGGACGGTGCAGCGGCGGGTGCGCGCGCTCATGGACGCGGCCGGCGTGACCTCCCGGATCCAGCTCGGGTGGTACGCGATCCGCAACTTCTGGGTCTGAGCCACGCGCCCGGTCCGGTCCCGTCCCGGGACGGGGCCCGGGCAGACTGTTGCCCCGGCGTCGGTGCGAACCCGTGTCGTTGCAGGTCGGGACGCAGATCGGGCGGTATCACCGCCCGCCGACGTGGGCTCTCTTCCGGTATGACCCCCCGCACGGGGTCCTCGCCGAGGAGGCAGCCATGCTTCGCGCCGTTCGTGTCGCGACGATCCGGTCCGCTGGGCCCGTGGTGCTCGCCCTGGCCGCGCTGCTCGGCGCGTGCGCCTCGGGGCCGCCGTCGGGCGGCGCCCAGGGGACGCCGTCGGACCGGACGTCGGCCGGCGCGACGACGCGGCAGGACGGCGGGGACGGAGGCTCGCCCGACCGGCGTCGTGGGTCCGTGCCCACGGACGGCGGGTCGACGAGCACCGGCGGTGGCCGGAAGCCGGCCACGGGGACGGGCTCCGGCGGTGCGCAGTCGATCGAGGTGGCCGGGCCGACCGTGACCGCGGACTACGGGGAGTACTTCGAGAACCTCTACCAGCCGCGTCCCGCAGGGTGCGGCGGCTTCACGTTCTCGACGGCGTACGACGTGACGATCGTCTCGGCGGCCACGGAGTACCCCCTGGAGGTGTACGAGGGGGACTGCGTCGCGCTGTCGTCCGGCGCGGTGCCCGCGGGGCCGTGCGTGGCGGGCACGACGCTCCCCGCGAATACGGCGTGCGGGGCCTTCCGCAGGATCGCGGCCGGCGCCGACACGACGCAGGACTACCCGCGCATGGTGCAGACCTTCCGCGTCCGGATCACGTGCACGGACACGGCCGCCCCGCCCTGCGACGACCCGGACGTCGTCGCCGAGGTGCCGACACGTGCCGCACCCGTGCGCGTGGACTGGACCCGGCAGGTCCGCTACCGCTTCTGCGGCGCGACGGGCCAGGTCCAGGGCTCGCCGCCGTCGGACGGGTGCGGCGGCACGAGCACGACGGAACCGACGGGCCCCACCGAACCGACGGAGCCCACGCAGCCGACGGAACCCACTGAGCCCACGCAGCCGACGGAGCCCACGCAGCCGACGGAGCCCACGCAGCCGACGGAGCCGACGGACGAGGTGAGCGGCCCGGCCGAGGGCGGGACGCCGACCGGGGAGACCGGCCCCGCGCCCGACGGTGGTGAGGGCGGCGTGCCGTGAGCGGCAAGCGGGTGGCGGGGCAACCGCGGACGGCGTCCGAGCCGGTCGGGGAGCGACGGTTCCGCCTCCTGACCAGCGTGCTGGCGCCGACGACCGTGATCGCGGCGCTGCTGTTCTACTTCGGCTACGTCTCCCTGACGGCCCAGCTCGGCTACTTCGGTCTCCGCCTGAGCACACTGGGCTTCTCCTACCAGGAGGTGCTGCTGCGGAGCGTCGCCGTCGTCTACGTCCCCCTCCTGGTGCTGATCGTCCTGGCGATCGCCGCCCTGTGGTTCCACACGTGGGCCGGTGCACTGGTCGGCGACGCGAGGTTCCGCACGGCCGTCGTCGTGGCGGCGTCCGTCCTGGTCGCGGTGGGGGCCGCCGCCCTCGTGCGCGGGGTGCGCGGCGTCCTGACCCCCGACCTGGCGGCCACGGAGGCGATCGCCACCACCCCGATCTGCCTGGGGTTCGGCAGCGCAGCGATCGCCTACGGCGTCTCCGTGCTCGACCGGGCGAGGCGGCGCTCCCGCGCGGCGCCGCGGCCGGTCGCGATGGTGGCGTCGGCCTACCTCGTCGCCGGGTTCGTCGTGGTGGCGCTGTTCTGGGCGGCGAACAGCTTCGCCGCGGCCTACGGGCGCGGGCAGGCCGAGGCGCAGGCGGGGCGGACCGGGCGGCTCCCGGCCGTCGTCCTCGACACGAAGGACCTCCTGCTCGCGGACTATCCCGGCATCGCCGTGGAGGCGCTGCCCTGCCGCGTGGAGGTGAGCCGTTCGGTGCCGGAGGGGTCCTTCCCGACCGCCGACGAGCTGTGCGACGCCCAACGGTTCCACTACCGCTACACGGGCCTGCGGCTCCTGGACGAGAGCGGCGGCCGGATGTTCCTCGTCCCCGACGGTGCGGGCTGGGACCCGGACACGTCGGCCGTGATGGTCGTCCCGGCGGACGCCGACGTCCGGCTGCAGTTCTACCCGACCGCGGGCGACGGATGAGCCTGCGTCCGTCGCGCGCTCTGCGCGGCTGCCCGGGGCGGCCGCGAACGCCTCCTGGTGGCGACCGGCCCACGCGGTGGCGTCGGCCGGGACGTCGGACACGGCGCCTCCCAGGGCGCGCAGCTCCCCGAGCACGGTCGCGTCGTGCCGGAGCGCGGCGCCCATCGCGGCACCCAGCTCGCCGTCGGCCCGGTCGCCCGCTGGTCGAGCACCGCGCCCGGGCGCAGCGCCTTCCCGAGCAGGGGTGTCGCCGACGTCACGGCGACCGTGCTCAGGTCCGCCTCGCCCGTCGCCTGCGGTCGACGGGTCGGGGGGTCGCGCGGAGGATGGCGGCGAGGTTGACCGCCAGGGCGACCAGGGGCAGCCAGATCGCGGGAGCGAGGAGCCCCGTGCCCAGGTCCGGCGCCAGGTCCGGTCCGGTGACCAGCGCGTCCCACCGCCCGACGGCGACGGCGCCGCACAGCAGCGCCCACAGCGCGGTCTCGGTGGCGCGGAGCCACTCGGCGGCGCGCAGGTGGAAGCCCGCGGCCATGAGCGTGACGACGGCGAGGCCGACGGCGGCCAGCGGCGTGACCCACTCGAGGCGACCCAGCAGCGGCGGCAGGGCCAGCGCGAGCGCTCCCGCGATCTCGGCGACCCCGATCAGGACGGTGAGGGGGCGCGGCAGGGCGTCGAAGCCGGTCCAGCGGTCGAGGCCCCTGCCGAGCACCTTGGGCAGGCCGGCGAACAGGAAGAGCAGGGCGAGCACGGTCTGTGCGGCGCCCAGGGCGATGGGGAGCATGGTGGTCCTTCCGTCGGGCCGGCGGGTCGCCGGCCGTGCGGGGAGGGGACGGGCGGCGGGCACGGTGCGTGACAACCCGTGGCACCGTCACGTTCGCGGGTGCACGATCGTCCTGTCGTCATGAGCACTCCCGAGCACAGCAGCTCCGCACGGGTCACGGCCGCGTCGCGGGCCGACCGGGCGTACCTGCGCGCCGTCGCGGACCGGATCCTGGCCGACCCGGTGGAGGCGGAGGACGCCGTGCAGGACGCGTTCGCGCGGCTGGCGACGCAGGACGTCGAGCAGATCCGGGACCTGCGCGCCTGGCTGGTCGTCGCGGTGCGGCGGCTCGCGCTCGACCGGGTGCGGTCCGCGCGGGGGCGGCGGTCGGAGCCACGCGACCCCACGGGGCTAGCCGTCGCCGACGGCGCCGGCGGGGACGCCGTTGTCCCCGACCCCGCCGACCGCGTCACGTTGGACGACGAGGTCCGTCGGGCCCTCGCCGTCGTGCTGGACCGCCTCACGCCGGGGGAGCGCACCGTCTTCGTGCTGCACGACGTGTTCGGCGTCCCCTTCGACGACGTCGCCGAGGTGGTGGGGCGCACTACCGTCGCGTGCCGGCAGCTCGCGAGCCGCGCCCGCCGGGCGGTGCGGGACGGCGGCCCCGTGCCGCGGCACGGCGGACCAGAGACCCGCGACCCGGAGCTCCGCGACATCGTCGACCGCTTCGTCGCGGCGTGCGACGGCGGCGACCTGGGCGCCCTCGCCCGCACGCTGCACCCGGACGTGGCGGGCTGGGCGACGTGGCACGGCGAGCGGGTCGGGTCCGACGTCGGCGCCGCGCGCGTGGCGGCCCGCACGCTGGTCTACCTCGGCCCGGAGTCGGGCTGGACGCTCACCCCGCTGCGGTGGGAGGACGGCATGGGCGTGCTTGCGGTGCAGGACGGCGAGCCCGTCGCCGTGGTCCGGCTGCTGGTGGTCGACGGGCGCATCGCCGCCGTCCACTCCGTGCTGCTGCGGCGTCCGCTCTAGCGCTGACGGCTCGTTGCTGGCCGGGTGCGCTCGTGGATCGCGTCGAGGTGGGCGCGCAGCGCGGGCGGCCCGTGCACCTCGAACTCACACCCCAGCGCGAGCAGCCGCAGCGCAAGCCACTCGACGGTGTCCTCCGCGCTGCGCCAGCGGGTGCTCTCGCCGTCCGCGGCGAGCTCGCCGTCCCCGAGGTGGTCGCGCAGCCGGGCGCGGGCTTCGTCGAGGGGCAGGCGCAGCGTGACGTCGGCGCGGGCCGTGGGCGCCAGCGCGCGCTCGCTCGCCTCGAGGTGGGTCAGCACCTCCTCCGGCGGCAGGTCGTGCCGCGACCGGGCCCCCGTGGCGCGCGGGGCGTGGACCCGGTCGGCGCGAAACGTGCGCCAGTCGTCGCGGTCGAGGTCGAACGCGACGAGGTACCAGTGCCGGCGCACGACGACCAGCTGCTGCGGCTCCATGTGCCGCGGCCCGCGTCGACCGCCGCGGGTCTCGTACTCCAGCCGCACGCGCTCGCGGTTGGCGGCGGCGGCGGCCAGCACGGTGAGGACCTCGGGGTCGACGGCGCTCGCGGGCCGGTCCCCGGGCATGGCCGCCGTGCCGAGCGTGCGCACGCGGTGCCGCAGGCGGGGTGGGAGCGAGCGGCTCAGCTTGGTCAGGGCGCGGACCCCCGCGTCGTCGAGCCCGGGCAGGCCGTGGGCGGCGACCGTGCGCAGGCCGAGCGCGACGGCGACGGCCTCGTCGTCCTCCAGCAGCAGTGGAGGCATGGACGTGCCCGCGACCAGCCGGTACCCGCCGTGGGCGCCGAGCGTCGCCTCGACGGGGTAGCCGAGCTCGCGCAGCCGCTCGACGTCGCGCCGCACCGTGCGGTGCGTGACGCCGAGCCGTTCGGCGAGCTCGCCGCCGGGCCAGGTGCGTGCGGTCTGCAGCAGCGACAGCAGCGAGAGCAGGCGGGAGGTGGGTCCGGGCATGTCCCCATCCTGCCTGCCATCGAGGACAGGAACGGTCCTCATTGCCTCCTAGCGTGGTCGGCACAGGATCACCCCACCCGAGAGGACACCCCCATGACCGCCACGCAGCACCCCGCGCCCGCCGGATACACGAGCGTCGCCCCGTGGGTCGTCACCGACGACACGGGCGCCTTCCTCGACTTCGTCGCCGCGGCGTTCGACGGCGAGGAGCTCGCCCGCGTCGTCACCGCGGACGGCGCGGTCGGACACGGCGAGACCCGCGTGGGAGACACCGTCGTCCTCGCCTTCGACCGGCGCCCGGAGTGGCCCGTCATGCCCAGCCTGCTGCGCGTGTTCGTGCCGGATGCCGACGCCGCGTTCGCGCGGGCCACCGCGGCCGGGGCGAGGGTCGTCACCGACCTCGCCGACAGCGCCTTCGGGCAGCGCGGCGGCCGGGTCAAGGACCCGTTCGGCAACGTGTGGTGGGTCGTCTGCCAGGTCGAGGACGTGCCCGAGGACGTCATGTGGCAGCGGCTGCAGGACCCGGTCTACGCGGAGCAGATGCGCGTGGCGCAGGAGACCCTCGACGCCGAGCTGAGCGGACGCGCCCACGGCCGCAGCAGCGCGCCGGTGCGCTGACGGTCGCGATCTGGTCTATACACGGGTCCGTGCGACGGTCCCCGGCGCACGGACCCGGACGAAGGAGAACGGGCATGACGACGAGCGCGGGCACCCGGGTGGGCACCCAGGTGGGGCTGGTCGGGGCGGGCGGCATCGCCGTCCCGCACGCGGCGGCCTGGCACGAGCTGGGTGCGGACGTGGCGATCTTCAGCGAGCGCGGGGCCGAGGCGCTCGCCTCGCGGCACGGCGCGGCGGCGGCGTCGTCGTTCGACGAGCTGCTGGAGCGCAGCGCGGTGATCGGCGTGCTGACGCCGACGCCGACGCACCACGCGCTCGTGCTGCGCGCCCTGGCGGCGGGGCGGGACGTGGTGTGCGAGAAGCCGCTCGCGCGCACGCCGGAGCAGGCGTGGGAGCTGGTGCGGGCGGCCGAGGGGTCCACGGGACGCCTCTACCCGGCGCACGTCGTGCGGTTCTTCCCGGAGTACGCGGCGCTGCGGGACGCGGTCGCCGCGGGCCGGGTCGGTCGACCCGCCGTGCTGCGGTTCTCGCGGATGGGCACCTTCCCGTCGTGGTCGCCGTGGTTCGCCGACGAGGCGCTGTCCGGCGGCATCGTGATGGACCAGATGATCCACGACCTGGACGTGGCGCGGTGGGTCGCGGGGGAGGTCGTCGAGGTCTACGCGACCCGCACCGCGCCGCGCGCCGACGGCCAGCAGTCCGCGCACGTGACCCTCACCCACGCGGACGGCGCGACGAGCCTGGTCGTCGGCGTCTGGGGTCCGCCGCACCTGACGTTCCGCACGGGCTTCCACGTGGCCGGCGA
The DNA here is from genome assembly GCF_053608125.1 of Isoptericola sp. NPDC055063. Taxonomy (NCBI): domain Bacteria; kingdom Bacillati; phylum Actinomycetota; class Actinomycetes; order Micrococcales; family Promicromonosporaceae; genus Isoptericola; species Isoptericola sp. NPDC055063. Next base: position 153,641 of record NZ_JBSGUW010000010.1, read on the forward strand.
CGGCGGTGTGCTGCGCTACGACTCGGCCGAGGCTCCCGGGGTGCGATTCGACCTGGCCCCGGTGCCGCCGGGCGGCGAGCCCCGCCCCGCCTCGGTCGGCGGCGAGAGCCCGTACCTGACGGAGGTGCGCGAGTTCGCCCGCGCCTTCGCCGGCGGGCCCGAGCCGCGGGTGACCGCCGTCGACGGGGCCGTGGCCGTGGAGCTCGCCGCGGCCGCCCTCGAGTCCGTCGCGACCGGCGAGGCCGTCGCCGTCGACACCGCAACCCTCGTCGGGAGGATCGCATGACCGGCATCGTGCAGCACGGCGCGGTCCGGGACCGCACCCTGAAGGTGGCGCTGCTGTCGTTCGCGCACCCGCACGCGGAGGGGTACGCCGCCCTGCTCGCGGCGACGCCGGGCGTCGAGCTGCTCACGAGCGACCCGGACGGCTCGTCCTCGACCGACGCCGCACCGCGCGGCCGGGCGCTCGCGGAGTCGATCGGCGTCCCGTACGCCGACACGTACGGCGAGGCCCTCGCGTGGGGGCCGGACGCCGTGGTCGTGTGCAGCGAGAACGCGCGGCACCGCGACCTGGTGGTCGCCGCGGCGCGGGCCGGGGCCCACGTGCTGTGCGAGAAGCCGCTCGCGACCACGCTCGACGACGGCCGGGAGATGGTGGACGCGTGCCGGGCGGCGGGCGTGTTCCTCATGATGGCGTACCCGGTCCGGTTCAGCCCCGAGTTCGCGACGCTGCGCCAGGCGGTCGCGGCGGGCGCCCTCGGCGACGTCCTCGCCCTCGTCGGGACGAACAACGGCAAGATCCCCGTGGGCGGCCGCGGCTGGTTCGTCGACCCGGAGCTCGCGGGCGGCGGCGCCCTCGTGGACCACGTGGTGCACCTCGCGGACCTGGTCGACGACCTGCTCGACGGCGCGGAGCCCGCGACGGTCCGGGCCGTCGCGAACCGCGTGCTGCACGCCGACGACCCGCGGGTGCGCGCCGAGACCGGGGGCCTGGTCACCGCGACCTTCCCCGGCGGGCAGGTGCTGACGATCGACTCCTCCTGGAGCCATCCCGACGCGGCCGCGAACTGGGGCGGGCTCACGCTGCAGGTGTGCGGCAGCGAGGGCGTCGCCGACATCGACCCGTTCGGGGCGCACGTCGGGGGCACCGCCGGCGGCGGGGCGGCCTGGCTGCCGCTCGGCGCCGACCTCGACCGGGCGATGCTCGACCACTTCCTGGGCGCCGTGCGGGCCGGCGAGGCTCCGCAGCCCGACGGCGAGGTCGGGCTGCGGACGCTGCGCCTCGTGCTCGACGCCCAGGAGTCGGTCGCGACGGGCCGCGTGGTGCGGAGGCGGTGACCCGGAGGCCGCGGCTCAGCGGCTTGCGAGCACCTCGTCGTAGTGGGAGTTCTCCATCACGCCGAGCACGTTGCCGAACGGGTCGACGACGGCCGCGGTGACGAAGCCGGGGCCGCGCTCGACGACGTCCTGGTAGGGCGCGGCGCCCAGCTCCAGGAGCCGCGCGTGCGTGGCGCGCACGTCGTCGACCGCCCAGTAGGCGACGGCCCCGGCGGCGCCGTCGGGCTGCGGGGGAGCGAAGCGCCGGTCGACGATGCCGAGCTCGTGCTGGTAGTCGCCGATGCGGAACTCGGCGTAGGCGAGGCGGTCGCCGACCTCGCGGGCGAAGTACGCGTCGGCGCCGAGCACCTCGGCGTACCAGTCGCGGGCGGCGGCGACGTCGTCGGCGAGGTAGGTGATGGTCGTCAGTCCACGCAGCATGGGTGCTCCTCGGTCGATGGTGCTCGGGGTCGATCGTGCTCTCGGGGCGAGAGGTGCAGGTCCGGACGACCTGATGAGCACCACTGTTCCGCTCAAAGTGCTCATCTACTGATCACTTTCTGTGCCAGTCTCGGGTCATGCGCGCCGACCGGCTCATCCAGGTCCTGCTCCACCTCCAGTCGCGGCCGCGCGTGACGGCGGCGGAGCTCGCCGACGCCCTCGAGGTGTCGGTCGCGACGGCGCGTCGCGACCTCGAGGCGCTGTCGGCCGCGGGCGTGCCGGTCTACCCGCAGCCCGGCCGCGGCGGCGGCTGGTCGCTGCTGGGCGGCTCCCGCACCGACCTCACCGGTCTCACCGCGCTCGAGGCGCGCGCCCTGTTCCTGCTCGCCGGGCCGAGCACCCGCTCGTCCGACGACGCCCGGTCCGCGCTGCGCAAGCTCGTCCGCGCCCTGCCCGCCACGTTCCGCGCCGAGGCAGAGGCGGCCGCGGCGGCCGTCGTCGTCGACCGGGAGCGCTGGAGCGCCGCGGACCGCGCGACCCCGCCGGAGGTGGAGGCGCTGCAGCGAGCCGTCGTCGGGCGGCGGCGGGTGCGCCTCGACTACACGGGCGCGACCGGGCGCTCCTCGCGGCGCGTCGTCGACCCCTGGGGCCTCGTGGACAAGGACGGCGTCTGGTACCTCGTGGCGGGCACGGAGCGCGGGCCGCGCACGTACCGGGTGGACCGGGTCGGCGCGCTGGAGGTCACGGACGAGCCCGCCGCCGTCCCCGACGACCTCGACCTGCAGGCCGAGTGGCGGCGCGTGGTCGGTGAGGTGGAGCAGAAGCGCTCCGCCACCTGGGCCACCGTGCTCGTGGCGCCGGAGCACGTCGCCGTGCTCCGCGACCAGTTCGGGCGGCACACGCAGGTCGAGGACGCCGTCGGGGATGGCGCCGACGCCGACGGCGACGACGGCTGGGTCCGGGTCCGCGTGGCGGCGCCGACGCCGCTCGACGTCGCGCGGCACCTGGCGGGCTGGGGAGCCCAGGCCCGCGTGCTCGGCCCGCCGGAGGTCCGCGCGGAGCTGGCCCGGCTGGGGGCGGAGCTGGTCGCGCAGCATCCGGTGTTACTGTCGTCAGGACAGTAAAATTCTCAGGAGGTCACCTATGTCCACCACCGCACGCTTCACCGACAAGGTCGCGCTCGTGACCGCCTCGGGCGCGGGGATCGGGGCGGCGATCGCCGTCCGCCTCGCCGCCGAGGGGGCCGCCGTCGTCGTCTCCGACGTCGACGCGGACGCCGGGGCGCGGGTCGTCGAGCAGATCGCCGCGGCGGGCGGGCGGGCCGTGTTCCAGGCCGCCGACGTCAGCGACGCCGCCGCGGTCGAGGCGCTGGTCGCGACGGCCGTCGAGACCTTCGGCGGGCTCCACCTCGCGGTGAACAACGCGGGCGTCGGCACGCGGCCGACGCGCGTGCACGAGATGCCCGTCGAGGCGTGGGACCGCGCCGAGGACATCACCCTGCGGGGCACCTTCCTGTGCCTGCGGGCGGAGACCGCCCACATGGTCGCCCACGGCGGCGGGTCGATCGTCAACACCGCCTCGATCGCCGGGCTCAAGGCGTCGCCGGGCCTGTCGCCGTACTCTGCGGCCAAGGCGGGCGTCGTCTCGCTGACCCACGCCACGGCGCTGGAGTACGTCGGCGACGGCATCCGCGTCAACGCCGTCGCGCCCGGCGCGATCGAGACCGCCGCCCTCGCCTCGCTGCCCGCGGACGCGCGCGCCGGCTACGCCGCCGACGTGCCGATGGGGCGCCTCGGGCGCCCCGAGGAGATCGCCGCCGCCACCGCGTTCCTGCTGTCCGACGAGGCGGCCTTCGTCACGGGCGTCGTCCTGCCCGTCGACGGCGGCACGCGGATCGCGTGACGGGCGCAGGCCCCGCTCCCGTGGACGGGCCCGCCGGCGTCCCGGGCTATCGCTCGGACCTGCTCGACGCGCTGGTGCGCGTCATGGGGCTGTGGACGGGCGGGGACCTCATGGCGTCGATCGCGCGGCGTGCGGGGGTCGACCTCGACGCCCCCGCGATCGTCGTCATGACGGTGCTCTGGCGGCACGGGCCGCGGCGCCCCTCCGACGTCGCCGAGCACCTGTCGACCGGCGCCTCCAACGTCAGCAAGATCCTCGGCCGGCTGGAGAAGCGCGGGCTCGTGGAGCGCAGGGCCGACCCCGACGACGCCCGCGCCTCCCGCGTGCACCTGACGCCCGCGGGCGTCGACGTCGCCCGCCGGTTCGTCGAGGGCGGCGACCGCCTCGTGGACGAGCTCCTCGCCGGGTGGGACGTCGCCGACCGCCGGGCGCTCGCGGGCCTGCTGCGCAGGTTCGAGACCGCCACGGAGGACCACCTGCGCCGGGACTGAGGGCGGCCCGCGCCGGGCCCGGCCGTGCAGGCCGGACCCGGCGCCGGCTCAGCCGTCACCGGCTGCGGCCAGCGCATCCAGCCAGTCGGCCCAGTAGCCCTTCCACTGCTCGGCCTCGGCCGCCGTCGGGATCCGCTCGTGGGTGACGGTGAGGCGCAGCCGGGACCCGGCCGGGTCCAGCGAGAACATCGCGACGCCGTGCGCGCCGTCGTCGTCGGAGACGCCGAACCGGGGGCTCTTGACCCCGGGCCGCGACCTCGGCGTGAGCGTCAGGCCGGGAACGAGGTCGGCGCGGGCCGCCTCGTCGTCGAGCAGGGCGCGCACGAGGTCCGGGTCGAGGTCGGTCAGCCGCGACCGGCTCACGGAGAACGTGCCGTCGGGTCGCTGCCCGGGCACGCGCAGCCCGGTGATGCGCTCGTAGCCGACGGTGACGGACTGCGCCCACCACCCCGGCACGCCGTGCTGCTCGGCCACCCACGCGGCGATGGCGGTGTGGCCGGCCTCGCGACCGGGGCCCGCGTCGACGAGGTCGACCCACTCGTCCCAGCCGTGGCCGGTGTTCTCGCGGACGGCGTCGTCGGCGACGTCGGGCTGCGAGACCCAGCGGCGCGTGCCGGGCGCGGCTCCCGGCGGCGTGGCGGGCGCGGCCTGGGCGAGGAGGGCGCGGCGCGCGGCGCCGTACTTCTCGCCGGTGCGGGTCATGCGCGCGCGGACGCGGCGCTTGAACGATTCCTGCGTGGTCATGGGGACTCCTGCGTGCTCGCTCGGCGCGCCACCCGCGGCTCGCGCCCGCCGGCAGGCACCGGGAACACGGTGTCCTGACCCGCGTCGAGCACTCGAGGTCCCCTCTGCCCCACCGCTCGCGCGGTCCCGGCGGCGCGAGCGCCGGACCGGGGGTCGGGCGGGACGCGCCGCCCTGCCGTCCAGCGTAGGGGGCGCCGCCGACGGCCGCGAGGGCGGGCGTCAGCCCCGCGCCCCGACCAGCTCCCGCAGCTCGGCGCGGGCGACGTTGGCGCCGAACGCCGGGGTGCCCGGCTGCAGCCGCGCGCCGGCGGCCAGCGCGCCCGCGACCACGGGGTCGAAGCCGAGCCGGTCGACGAGGTCGGCCACCTGCCGCACGTCGTCGGGCTCGTCCCCGGCGACCGCGATCGCCCGCCGGTCCGGCGCACCGGCCGGCCGGGCCCCGCCGTCGAGGTCGTGGTAGCCCATGTGGTTGAACGCCTTGACGACGCGCGACGCCGGGAGGAAGTCCTGCACCAGCTCGCTCGTCGAGGTGGCGGGCTCGGCGAGGTCCGCCCGGTGCCCGTCCACCTCCCACCAGTAGTTCATGGCGTCGAGCACGAGCTTCCCGGCCAGCGCGTCCGCCGGGACCGTGCGGTAGCGGCCGAGCGGGAGCGCGAGGACGACGACGTCGGCCTTCGCCGCGGCCTCCTGGGCGGTGACGGCCTGCGCGCCGGGGGCGAGCACCTCGACCGTGAGCGCGATCCGCTCCGGGTCGCCCGAGCCCGCGACGAGCACGCGGTACCTGGCCGCCGCGGCCAGTCGCGCCAGGACCGTCCCGACCTTCCCGGCGCCGAGGATGCCGATCGTCGTGGCCTCGGGTGAGGACGACGGTGCGGTCACGCGGCACCGTCCTGTGCGGCGTCGTTCTGCGCGGCGGTCTGCTCGGCGACCAGCTCGCGCACGCGGGGCACCACCTGGGTGCCGTACAGCTCGACGTTGCGCAGTCTGGCCTCGGCGGGCTGGGCGCCGGTGGTGTAGATCATGTCGAACCGGCCCACCCCGAGGGCGGTGACCGACGTCGCGATCTTGCGCGCGACGGTCTCCGGCGACCCGATGTACAGGGAGCCGTGCGCGATCTCGGCGTCGTACTCCTCCCGCCGGATCGGCGGCCACCCGCGGGACGCCCCGATGCGGTCGCGCTGGAGCTTGTAGTGGGGCCAGAAGACCTCGACGGCCTCCTCGTCGGTGTCGGCGACGAACCCGGGCGAGTGCATGCCCACCGGGTGCGTCGTCGTGCCGAGCTGGGCGGTGGCGCGGCGGTAGAGATCCACGTACGGCGCGAACCGCGCGGGCTCCCCGCCGATGATCGCGAGCATGAGGGGCAGGCCGTAGTGCGCGGCGCGGACCACGGACTGCGGGGAGCCGCCCACGCCGACCCACGTCGACAGGCGGCCGGACTCCGTCTTGGGGAAGACGTCAGCGTCGCGCAGCGCCGGCCGGGTGGTGCCGGACCAGGTGACCGGCTCCTCCTTCAGCAACTCGGTGAAGAGGTGGATCTTCTCGTCGAACAGCAGGTCGTAGTCCTGGAGGTCGTAGCCGAACAGCGGGAACGACTCGGTGAACGAGCCGCGCCCCAGGATCACCTCGGCGCGCCCGTCCGACAGGGCGTCGAGGGTGGCGAAGCGCTGGAACACCCGCACGGGGTCGTCGGACGACAGCACGGTCACGCCCGACGCCAGCCGGATGCGCTCGGTGCGGGACGCGATCGCGGCGAGCACGGTCTCGGGGGTCGAGATGGCGTATTCGGGCCGGTGGTGCTCGCCGAGCGCGACGACGTCGACGCCCACCTGGTCGGCCAGGACGGCCTCGTCGACGACCTGCCGGATCGCGGCGGCGTGCGAGACGAGCTCCCCGTCGGCGCCGACGGGGCGGTCGCCGAACGAGTCGAGCCCGAGCTGGAGCGTGGTCATGGTGTCCTCCCCGTGACGGTGTCGGTCGCCGGGGGTAACGTCAGAGTTGACGTGTCAATTCCCGAAGGGCTGGAGGGCGGCATGACGCAGGGCCGGGACGGGGCGCGGCGCTCGCCGACCCTCGACCAGCTGCGCACCTGGCGCGAGTTCGTCGAGACGACCGAGGCGCTCCGCTCGCGCCTGTCGTCTCGCTTGCAGGCCGAGTCGGGGCTGTCGTGGGCCGACTACGCGGTGCTCCTCGCGCTGCACGATGCCGACGGGGGCTGCCTGCGGTCCTCGGCGCTCGCGACGGCGGTGGGCTGGGAGCGCAGCCGGCTCTCGCACCACGTGGGCCGCATGGAGCGCCGCGGGCTCGTCGCGCGGCGGGGGAGCAGGGCGGCGGGAGTGGCGCTCACCGACGAGGGCGCCGCGTCCTTCCGCCGGGCGTCGGTCGGGCACCTGCGGGACGTGCGGCGCCTGTTCGTCGACGCGCTGAGCGACGACCAGCTCGCCGCGGCGGGAGAGATCGCCGTCGCGCTGCGCGCGTCGCTCGAGGGGGCGCCGGGCACACCGCCCGCGTGACGAGGCGCGCGTCGGTGGGCCGTGCCACGCTCGTCGCATGTCCACCACGTCCGGGCGCGCCCCGGTGACCCCTCTCGTCGACCTGCACGGCCGGTCGGCCTGGAGCGTGCTCCCGCCGCTCATCCTCGGCTTCTTCATGATCATGGTCGACACCACGATCGTGAACATCGCCATCCCCACGCTCACCGAGCAGTTCTCCGCCTCCCTCATCGAGGTCGGCTGGGTGAACAGCGCCTACCTGCTCTCCTACGCCGTGCTGATGCTCCTGGCCGGCCGGCTCGGCGACCGGTACGGGCAGAAGTCGGTGTTCATCGTCGGGCTCGTGGTGTTCACGACGTTCTCGTTCCTCTGCGGCTTCTCCGGCAACATCGGATCCGAGCCCGAGATCGGCTGGCTCATCGGCTTCCGTGTCCTGCAGGGCGTGGGCGCGGCGATGATGACCCCGCAGACGATGTCGATGATCACGCGCGTCTTCCCGCCCACCCAGCGCGGCGCGGCGATGGGCCTGTGGGGCGCGACGGCGGGCGTGGCGACGCTGGTCGGCCCGCTGCTCGGCGGCGTCTTCGTCGAGACGATCGGCTGGGAGTGGATCTTCTACGTCAACATCCCGGTGGGTGTCGCCGCGCTCTGGTTCTCGTTCGCGCGGCTGCCGCACCTCCCGTCGCACGGGACGACGATCGACCCGCTCGGCGTGGTGCTGTCGGTGGTGGGCCTCGCGGCCGTCGTCTTCGGCCTGCAGGAGGGCGAGAACTACGACTGGGGCCACATCTGGGGGCCGTTCTCGGTGTGGACGGTCGTGGGGCTGGGCGTGCTCGTCCTTGCCGGGTTCGTCTGGTGGCAGCACAAGCAGGGGCCGCGCGCGCTGCTCCCGCTGCGGCTGTTCCGCTCGCGCAACTTCTCGCTCGCCAACGTCGACGGCATGGTCGTGACGTTCGCGATGATCGGCATCTTCTTCCCGCTGACGATCTTCCTGCAGTCCATCCTCGGCCTGACGCCCATCAACGCGGCGCTGGTGATGATGCCGGGCTCGCTCGTGTCCGGGGTGGTGGCGCCGTTCGCGGGTCGGCTGTCCGACCGGGTGCCGGCCAAGTGGGTGGTCGCCGCGGGCTTCGCCGCGATCGCGGGGGCGGTGCTCTGGCTCTCCGCCGTGCTCGACCCCGACCTGTCCCCGTACGCGCTGCTGTGGCCGATGGCGCTGTTCGGCGTCGGGACCGGCCTCACGTTCTCGCCCCTGTCCAACCTGGCCACGTCGGGGCTCGACGCCCGCACGGCCGGCGCCGGGGCGGGCGCGTTCAACACCAACCGCCAGGTGGGCGGCGTCATCGGGTCGGCCGTCGTGGTGGCGGTGCTCTCGGCCCGCCTTGCGATCACCGTCCCGGCCGCCGCGCAGGACGTCGCGGCCCAGCTGCCGGAGCAGTACCGGCAGCCGTTCGTCGACGGGATCACGCAGGCCAGCGGCGGCCTCGGCACGACGGCGGTCGGCTCGGTCCAGCTGCCCGACGGCGTCCCGTCCTCGGTCGCGGAGCAGGTCGGTGCGGCGGCCCAGCAGGCGTTCTTCGCGGGCTTCGCCACCGCCGCCGGCCAGACGCTGCTGCTGGTGGGCGCCGTCCTGGTGATCGGCGTCGTGTGCGCGGCGGCGATGTCGCCCGTGCAGCACCGCGAGCACGAGACGGCCGAGGCGACGGCCTGACGGACCGCCGGTTCGTCCGGTGCGACGACGGCGCCGCCCCTCCGCGGCGGAGGGACGGCGCCGTCGTCGTGCCGGGCGGCAGCGCCGTCGTCAGGCGGAGATGTCCCCGCTGAAGTCGACGTCCCTGGTCTCCTTCTGCAGCCACAGCGCCACGAAGGTGACCGCGGCCATCACGGCGAGGTAGGCGCCCACGAGGACCGGGGAGCCGGCCTTCTCCCAGAGCCACACCGCGACGAACGGCGCCACGGCGGCGCCGAGGATCGACGCGAGGTTGTACGCCACCGACGCGCCCGTGTAGCGGACGTTCGCCGGGAACAGCTCGGGCAGCAGCGCCGCCATCGGGCCGAAGGTCAGGCCCATGAGCGTGAAGCCGAGGATGAGGAGGGTCTGGACGCCCACGGTGCCGCCGGCGAACAGCGGCACGAAGAGCAGGCCGAAGACGGCGATCGCCCCGGTGACGACCAGCAGCATGGGCCGGCGGCCGTACTTCTCCGCGAGCGGGCCCGACGCGAGCGTGAACAGGCCGAAGAAGACGCAGCCCACGATGAGCATCCAGAGGAAGTCGATCTTCTCGTAGCCCAGGCCGGCGGGGGAGCCGTCCGTGGGGTCCGTCGCGGCGATGCCGTAGTTCAGCGTGAACGTGGTCATCAGGTAGAAGAGCCCGTACGTGGCGACCATGATGAACGTGCCGGAGAGGACCTTGCGCCACGACGTGCGGAACACCTCGGCCACCGGCACCTTCGCGACGGCCTCCGCCTCGACGACCTTGGTGAAGGCGGGCGTCTCGATGAGCTTGAGCCGCACCCACAGGCCCACGATCACGAGGATCGAGCTGGCGAGGAACGGCACGCGCCAGCCCCACGACGTGAACTGCGCGTCGGTGAGGGTCTGCGAGAGGCCGATGAACACCAGGTTGGCGAGGATGAAGCCGATCGGGGCGCCCAGCTGCGGGAACGTGCCCCACACGGCGCGCTTGCCGGCCGGCGCGTTCTCCGTGGCCAGCAGGGCGGCGCCGCCCCACTCGCCGCCCAGACCGAGGCCCTGGCAGAAGCGGCACAGCACCAGCACGACGGGCGCGAGCACGGCCCAGCCCGGGTTGGTGGCGGCGGGGATGACGCCGATCACCACGGTCGCGATGCCCATGGTGAGCAGGGACGCCACGAGCGTCGTCTTGCGGCCCACCCGGTCGCCGAAGTGGCCGAAGAGGACGGACCCGACCGGCCGCGCGACGAACGCGACGCCGAACGCGGCGAACGACGCGAGCAGGGCCGTGGTGCCGTCCTGGTTCGGGAAGAACAGGGCCGGGAAGACGAGCGAGGCCGCGGTCGCGTACGCGTAGAAGTCGTAGAACTCGATGGACGTGCCGATGAGCGACGCGACGATGACGCGGCCGCGCGAGTTGACGGCCGGCGTCGGCGTGCTGGGGGCGCCCGACGTGACGGAGGTGGACATGGTCGGGGACGGTACGCCCGTGAGTCCGCATCATGAACACTTGTCTCGGGATACGGAATCGGCGGCCCTGCGAGGGGGTGCCCGGCGCGTGAAGGTGTGGTGAACGTGAGGATGGCTCTCCGGGCGCGTGTTGGCACCGCCGGGCCGGGCGGGGCAGGATCGACGGCGCGCTGGGACGACGGCAACCGACGACGCCCCGGGCACCACTGCACTCGTAACGACGGGACGAACACGACGACATGAACGATCTGCTGCACGTGAACGGCGGGACCCCGCTCGAGGGCACCATCACGGTGCGTGGGGCGAAGAACTTCGTCTCCAAGGCGATGGTCGCGTCCCTGCTGGGAGAGTCGGCGAGCGTGCTGCGGAACGTCCCGCAGATCCGCGACGTCGCGGTGGTCACGGGCCTGCTCGAGCTGCACGGCGTCAACGTCAAGGCGGACCCCGACGCGGGCATCCTCGACCTCGACCCGTCGAACGTGGAGTCCGCGCACGTGGCGGACATCGACGCCCACGCGGGCTCGTCCCGGATCCCGATCCTGTTCTGCGGCCCGCTGCTGCACCGGCTCGGCGAGGCGTTCATCCCCGACCTGGGCGGCTGCCGGATCGGCGACCGGCCGATCAACTACCACCTGGACATCCTGCGGCAGTTCGGCGCCGTCGTGGACAAGATGCCGAACGGCATCCAGCTCCGCGCCCCCCGCCGCCTGCAGGGCACCAAGATCTCGCTGCCGTACCCGTCCGTCGGCGCCACCGAGCAGCTCCTGCTCACGGCCGTGCGCGCGGAGGGCATCACCGAGCTCACCGGCGCGGCCATCGAGCCCGAGATCATGGACCTCATCGCCGTCCTGCAGAAGATGGGCGCGATCATCTCCGTCGACACCGACCGGGTGATCCGGATCGAGGGCGTGGACCGCCTCGAGGGCTACTCGCACACTGCGCTGAGCGACCGGATCGAGACGGCGTCCTGGGCGTCCGCGGCGCTGGCCACGGGCGGCGACGTGACGATCAAGGGCGCGACGCAGCCCGAGATGATGACGTTCCTCAACACGTTCCGGAAGGTGGGCGGCCGGTTCGACGTGGCCGAGGACGGCATCCGGTTCTGGCACCCGGGCGGGGACCTGGACTCCATCGTCCTGGAGACCGACGTGCACCCCGGCTTCATGACGGACTGGCAGCAGCCGCTCGTCGTCGCGCTGACCCAGGCGAAGGGCCTGTCGATCGTGCACGAGACGGTGTACGAGAACCGGTTCGGCTTCGCCGACGCGCTGCGCAAGATGGGCGCCACCATCCAGGTCTACAAGGAGTGCCTGGGCGGGCGGGACTGCCGGTTCGGGCAGCGCAACTTCCGGCACTCGGCCGTCATCTCCGGCCCGACGCCGCTGAGCGCGGCCGACATCGAGGTCCCCGACCTGCGCGGCGGGTTCTCCCACCTCATCGCGGCCCTGACCGCCAACGGCTCCTCGACCGTGCGTGGCATCAGCCTCATCGACCGCGGGTACGAGAACTTCCAGGAGAAGCTGGTCTCGCTCGGCGCCGACGTCACGCGGGGCTGACCTGACACGGCCGGCCGGCACGGGCGGGTAGGCTCTGAGCCCGTGCCGATCGCCCGACCTGACTCCCGTGGTTACCGCGCCGTCGCGCGGATCGTGCGGCCCCTGCTGTCCTCGATGATCCGCTACGACTGGGACGGCGGCGAGGAGAACCTGCCCCGCGAGGGCGGCTTCATCGCCGCGGCCAACCACGTCACGGAGTTCGACGCCCTCACGCTGGCGCACTACCTCTTCGACAAGGGGTTCGAGCCGCGGATCCTGGCCAAGCGCGGGTTGTTCACCGCGCCGCTGGTCGGCTCCGTGCTCCGCGCCACGCGGATGATCCCCGTCGACCGGGGCACGTCCGCGGCGGCGAGGTCGCTCGAGGACGCGGGCGCGCAGCTCGGGCACGGCGCGTGCGTCGCCATCCTGCCGGAGGGCACCCTCACCCGGGACCCGGACCTGTGGCCCATGGAGGGCAAGACCGGGCTCGCCCGGCTGGCGCTCGTGAGCCGCCTGCCGGTGATCCCCGTCGCCCAGTGGGGCGCGCACAAGACCCTGCCGCGGTACGGGCGGCTGCTGCGGCCGTGGCCGCGCAAGCCCGTGACGATCGTCGCCGGGCCGCCCGTGGACCTGTCCGACCTCTACGACCGTCCGCTCGACACGCTGGTGCTGCGCGAGGCCACCAACCGCGTCATGGACGCGATCACGGCGCAGCTCGCGGTGATCCGCGGCGAGACGCCGCCGGCCGCCCGCTTCGACCTGCGCAAGCACCCCGAGTACGAGAAGAAGCAGACCCACTACCCGCCCGTGGAGCGCCCTTGAGCAACGACCTGACCACCGAGCTGCCCATCGTCCCCCGAGCGGCGGCCCCGCGTCGGCGCGTCGCCGTGCTCGGCTCCGGATCGTGGGGCACGACGTTCGCGAAGGTGCTCGCCGACGCCGGGTGCGACGTCCGGCTGTGGGGGCGGGACGCCGCCGTGGCCCAGGAGGTCACGACGGCGCGGCGCAACGAGAAGTACCTGCCCGGCATCGAGCTGCCGGCGATGCTCGGCACCACCGACGCGGCCGTCGCGCTGGACGGGGCGGAGATCGTCGTGGTCGCCGTGCCGTCGCAGGTCGCGCGCGCCACGCTCGGCGCGCTCCGGGACCTCGTGGAGCCCGACGCCGTGATCGTCTCCCTCATGAAGGGCGTCGAGCTGAGCACCGACCAGCGCATGAGCGAGGTGATCGCCGAGTCGCTCGGCGTCCCGACGGCGCGCGTCACGGTCGTGTCCGGCCCGAACCTGGCCCGCGAGATCGCGGCGGAGCAGCCCACCGCGACGGTGGTCGCGGGCACCGACGAGGCGGCGACCCGCCTGGTGGCCGAGGCGTGCACCACGCCCTACTTCCGCCCCTACCTCAACAGCGACGTCACGGGCGTCGAGCTGTGCGGCGCCGTGAAGAACGTCATCGCGCTGGCCGTGGGCATGGCCCAGGGCCGCGGCTTCGGCGACAACACGACGGCGACGGTCATCACCCGGGGCCTGGTCGAGATCACGCGGCTCGGGCTCGCGCTCGGGGCCGACGCGGCGACGTTCGCGGGGCTCGCCGGCATGGGCGACCTCGTCGCCACCTGCGCCTCGCCGCTGTCGCGCAACCACACGGTGGGCCGCCGCATCGGCGAGGGCTGCACGCTCGAGGAGGCGGTCGCGGCCACGGGGACGACGGCGGAGGGCGCCAAGTCGTGCCGGTCCGTGCTCGACCTCGCGAGCAAGCACGGCGTCGACATGCCGATCACCGCCGGCGTCGTGGCGGTCCTGTACGACGGGCTGCCGGTGGAGGACATGGCCCGCGGCCTGCTCGCCCGGCCGCAGAAGTCCGAGGGCGTCGGCGCCTGACCCGCGCGGGCCCGGCGCCCGGCCAGGCCCCGCTCAGGCGCCGGCCGCGCGCAGGGCCTGGTCCAGGTCGGCCCAGAGGTCCTCGACGTCCTCGACGCCGACCGAGAGCCGCAGCAGGTCCTCGGGCACGGTGCGCGACTCGGTGGCGAAGCGGCGGCGCCGCTCCAGCGTGGACTCCACTCCGCCGAGCGAGGTGGCCGGGACCCAGAGCCGGACCGCCGCGACGACGGCGTCCGCCGCGGCGGGGCCGCCGTGGGGCCGCAGGCCGAGCACAGCGCCGAACCCGTTCATGAGGCCGGCGGCGCGCTCGTGCCCGGGGTCGCCGGGCAGCGAGGGGTGCCGCACCTCGGCGACGCCCGGGTGCTCGGCGAGGCGCCGGGCCAGCTCGGCGGCGCTGGCGTTCGCGCGCTCCACCCGCAGGTGCAGGGTGCGCAGGCCGCGCAGCGCGAGCCAGACCTCCATCGGCCCCGGGATCGCGCCGTGCATCGTCCGGTAGGCGCGCACGCCCGCCGCGATCTCGTCGTCGCGCGTCACGACCGCGCCGAGCACCACGTCCGAGTGCCCGGCCAGGTACTTGGTCACCGAGTGCACGACGACGTCCGCGCCGAGGTCCAGCGGGCGCTGGCCGAGCGGCGTCGCGAACGTGTTGTCCACGACCGAGCGCACCCCGCGCTCGCGCGCCGCCGCCAGGATCGCGGGCAGGTCCGCGACCTCGAGCATGGGGTTGGTGGGCGACTCGGCCAGCAGCACCGCGGCGCCGTCCAGGGCCGCGACCACCTGGTCCGTGTCCGCGACGTCCACGCGCCGCACCTCGACGCCGCGCGTGGCGGCGAGGTCGTCCAGGTAGCCGAGCGACACCTGGTAGGCGTGCCGCGGGACGACGACGGCTCCGCCCTCGGGCACGTGCCCGACCGCCGCGATCACGGCCGCCATGCCGGAGCCGAAGACGACGCCGTGGGTCGCGCCCTCCAGCGCCGCCAGGGCCTCCTCGAACGGGTGCCACGTCTCGGTGTCCATCCGGGTGTACAGCAGCTCGCCCGGGGCGGAGACGCCCTGGTTCACGTACGTGGAGCTCAGCACGACCGGCGGGTTCACCGGGCCGCCCTGCGTGCGCGGCGGACGCCCCGCGGTGACGGCGAGCGTGGCGGGGGACAGGGAGCCCTGGGGGTCGTGCGTCATGGCCGCAGGGTACGACGCCGACCCGCGCCGCCGTCGCCCCGTCCCACTGACAACTCGTGTCAGGCGGCGGGGCGCGGCTCCACGAGGCGGGCCAGCAGCTCGACGAGCAGCCGCTCGACGAGTGGTGCGGGCAGCGCTTCGACGAGCGCGAGCAGCGGCGCCATCGGCCCGACGCCGGGCGCCGCGTCGGGGTCGCCGCCGACGGCGCCCAGCCCGACGGCGTCGAGCAGCGCGGCGGCCGTCGCGGAGTCGAGGGGCGCGGCGGGGGCGTCGCCGGGCAGGAGGGCGGGCGGCAGCGCACCGAGCAGCGCGCCGGCGTCGGGCCGGGGGACGCCGCGGACCTCGTCGGCGGCGGCGCGCAGCACGGGCACCAGGTCGCCGAGCACGCCCTCGGTGACGGGGGTGACGGTGAGATGGGTGGTGTGCGGCAGGCGGGTGCCGTCGGCCTGGTCCATGCCGGGCTGGGCCTGGAGCGTCCAGCCGCGGGCGCCGACGGCGTCCGCCCAGACGTGCGGGTCGACGCGGCGGTCCGCGGGGACGGCGTCGTCGGCGGCGACGGCGAGCAGCGGCCCGACGGGGGAACCGACGACGCGCAGCCCGTCGATCTCGCCCACGGCGTCGTGCAGGGCGAGCGTGGCGCGCCGGGCGCGGCCGGCGAGCGTCGCGAGCCCGTCCGTCCCCAGGGCCTGAAGGATCGCCCAGGCGGCAGCCAGCGGGCCGCCGGACCGGGAGCCGAGCAGCGTCGGGTTGACCACGGGGTAGCCGGGCCAGCGGGTGGTGGCGAAGTACTGCGCGCGCTGCCGGTCGCGGTCGCGGTGCAGCAGCACGGAGGCGCCCTTCGGCGCGAAGGCGTACTTGTGCAGGTCGGCGCTCAGGCTGGTCACGCCCGGCACGCGCAGGTCCCACGCGGGCAGGCCGGGCCAGAACGGCAGCGCGAAGCCGCCGATGCACGCGTCGACGTGCACCGGCACCCCGGCGGCCGAGGCGAGGGCGGCGACGTCGGCCACCGGGTCGGCCGCGGCGTGCGGGTACGACGGCGCGGAGACGACCACGAGGGCGACGCCGTCGGCCCCGCCGGTGCCGTCGTGCAGGCGGGCGCCCAGCGCGGCCGCCTCGACCGCCCCGGTGCCGGGCTCGTCCGCGACGACGGGCACGAGGTCGAGCTCCAGCCCGTACAGGTGGGCGGCCTTCTGGAACGCGGCGTGCACCGTCACCGGGGCGAGCAGGCGCGGCCGGGCCTCGCCGGGCCGCAGCCCCCGGGCCGCGAGCCAGGTGTCGCGCGCCGACTGGACGGCGAGCAGGCAGCTCTCCGTGCCGCCGCTGGTCACCGTGCCTACGGTGTCGGCGTCGCCGCCCAGCAGGTCCCGCGCGAAGCCGACGACATCCCGCTCGAGCGCGGCCACGGAGCCGAACGTCGTCGGGTCGAGGCCGTTGACCGGCTGCATGGCGCGGACGGCGCCGGCGGCGAGCTCGTCGAGCTCCGGCACGCCCGGGTCGTAGACGTAGCTGAGCACCCGCCCGCCGTGGGTGGGGGCGTCCCGGTGCCGCAGCGCGGCCAGGGCGGCGAGCACCGCCTCCGGGGACTGCTCCAGGTCGAGGGCGGCGTCGGGCCGGGCGGGGCGGTTCACGGGGTCTCCTGGTGATCGGGGGTGCCGGGGGTGCCGGGGGTGCCGAGGTGGTCGGCGGGGCGGGCGGCGTCGATGTCACGGCGGCGCAGCGGGTAGCGGGCGAGCGGGAGCAGGCTGAGGGCCACGAGCGCCGCGGGCAGCACGCTGAACGCCGCGACGATGCCGAGGACGGCGGCGCCGGGCTGGTCGACCGACTGGCCGCCGGTCGACTCGACGTAGCCGGTGACGGCGAGGACGACGGTCAGCAGGGTGGTGCCGAGCGCCATGCCCGTGGTCTCGCCCGCCGTCCAGACGCCGCCGAACGCGCCGGCGCGGTCGGCGCCGGTGGTGCGGGCGTCGTGCGCGATGACGTCGGGCAGCATCGCCATCGGCAGGGACTGCATGCCTGCGTACGCGGCGCCGGCGAGCGCCACCGGCGCGTACACCCAGGCGCCGGGCGCCCAGGCCAGCGGCAGCAGGGCGAGCGCCGCGACGGCGAACAGCCCGGACGCGAGCCGGAACGTGCGCTCCTTGCCGACCCGGCGGGCGAGCGCGCCCCACGCCGGCGTCACGACCAGCGCCGGCCCGACCAGGGCCACGAACAGGAAGGTCACCGCGGCGGTGTCGCGCAGCACCCAGGTGGCGACGTACTGGGCGCCCGCGAGCATCGCGCCGGTGGCGAGCGCCTGCAGCACGAACGTGCCGAGCAGCGTGCGGAACGGGCGGCTGGCGCGCAGCAGCCCGAGCCCCTCGCGGTAGTGGGCGGCGAGCCGGGTACGGGCCGGGACCGGGCGCAGCGGCGCGGGCGGGCCGGCGGACTTCTCGACGGTCGAGGAGACGAGCAGCGCCGCGCCGAGCACCAGCCCGGCCGCCACGGCCATGACCAGGTAGCCGAGCCGCTCGTCGTCGCCCCCGAGGCCGCGCAGCGCGGGGCCGCCACCGCCGAACAGCAGGATGGCGGCGGTGAGCACCACGACCCGCGCGGTGAGCAGGCGGGTGCGGGCGTCGTAGGTGTCCGCGAGCTCCGCCGGCAGGGCGATGTACGGCACCTGGAACAGGCTGAAGGCCGTCGCCGCCGCGAGGAACGCGAGCAGCACCCAGACCGCGCCCGCCGCCGGGGCGAGGCCGGCCGGGACGGCGAAGGTGAGCACGAAGAACACGGGCAGGGCGACGCCGCCGGCCACCATGAGCCGGCGACGGCGACCGGTGCGGGCGCGCTCCCGGTCGCTGGCCGCGCCGATCACAGGGTCGATGATCACGTCCCACACCTTGGCCGCGGTGACGAGCAGGCCCGCGAGGGCGGCCGTCACGCCGAGGGTGTCCGTGAGGTAGAAGACGAGGACGAGCCCGGGCAGCGTCGCGAACCCGCCGGTGCCGACGGACCCGACGGCATACCGGGCGACCGTGCCCCTGCGCAGCGTCATGAGCGGGGATCGTAGCGCTCCCGCGGGAATGATCCGGACGCCGTCGGGCTTGTGCGACCTGTGACCCAGACGACTCACTCCGCCCCGGCCGGCCGCGCGCTCGGCTCCCTCGATCTCGACGCGGCGCCCCTGGTGCTCGGCGGCAACGTGTTCGGCTGGACGGCCGACGACGCGGCGTCCTTCGCCGTGCTCGACGCGTTCGCCGACGCCGGCGGCCGCATGGTCGACACCGCGGACGGCT
This sequence comes from Isoptericola sp. NPDC055063, assembly GCF_053608125.1. Lineage (NCBI taxonomy): Bacteria > Bacillati > Actinomycetota > Actinomycetes > Micrococcales > Promicromonosporaceae > Isoptericola > Isoptericola sp. NPDC055063. The sequence continues at coordinate 172,051 of NZ_JBSGUW010000010.1, forward strand.
ACTCGGCGTGGGTGCCGGGCAACTCGGGTGGCGAGAGCGAGGCGACGATCGGGCGCTGGCTCGCCCGCGCCGGTCGCCGCGACGACGTGCTGGTCGCGACCAAGGTCTCCACGCACCCGCAGTTCCGCGGGCTGGCCGCGACGAACGTCCGGGCCGCGGCGGAGGCGTCGCTGAAGCGGCTCGGCACCGACCGCATCGACCTGTACTACGCGCACTTCGACGACGCCGAGACGCCGATCGCCGAGACCGCCGCCGCGTTCTCCGCGCTCGTCGACGACGGCCTCGTGCGGGAGATCGGCGTCTCCAACTACACGCCGGAGCGGGTCGACGAGTGGTTCGCCGCCGTCGAGGAGGGCGGCCTGCACCGGCCCGTCGCGCTGCAGCCGCACTACAACCTCGTGGAGCGGGGCTTCGAGGACGGGCTGCGCCAGGCCGCGGAGCGGCACGGCCTGGGCGTGCTGCCGTATTACGCACTCGCGTCGGGGTTCCTCGCCGGCACGTACCGCGACGGCGAGACGCCGGACAGCCCCCGCGCCCAGGGCGCCGCGCGCTACCTCGACGACCGCGGTCGCCGCGTGCTGGCCGCCCTCGACGACGTCGCCGCCGCCCACGGCGTGCCCGTCGCCTCCGTGTCGCTGGCGTGGCTGCGCCAGCAGCCCACCGTCGTCGCGCCCATCGCCAGCGCTCGCCGCACCGGTCAGCTCGACGACCTGCTGCGCTCGATGACGCTGGAGCTCACCGCGGACGAGCTCGCCCGGCTCGACGGCGCCTCGTCCTGACCCCGGAGCTGTCAGGGCCACGGTGACGTATACCTGCGTGTGGCCCTGACAGCTCGGGAGGCGGGTCAGTCCTCCAGCGGCCCGAGGATCGCCTGCGCGACGGTGGAGTGCGCGGACTCGTCGTCGGACGGGTGGAAGATGCCGGCCAGCACGTCGCGGTAGAGGCGCCCCAACTCGGAGCGGTTGAAGTACGTGGACCCGCCGGAGCAGCGGATGGCCTCGTCCACGACCTCGCGGGCCGTCTCGGTGACGCGCACCTTGAGCCCCGCCGTCGAGCGGAAGAACCCGGCGCCTGATCCGGACCGCACGTCGACCTGGGCGTCGACCTCCCCGGCCACCATGTCCAGCTGCGGCCACAGGCCGTCCAGGGCGAGCGCGGCGGTGCCGATGCGCCAGCGGATGTCGGGGTCCTGCGAGTACGCCTTGCCCGTCTTCATCGACCGGCGCTTGTTCACCGCCTGGACGGCGAGCGCCAGCGCGCGGTCCGCGATGCCGAGGTAAACGGACGCGAGCAGGATCTCGAAGCTGGTGAAGATGCCGAGCACGTACGGGTCCAGGCTCGGGCCGGGCGCGATGCGCCGCAGCACGCGGTCGGCGGGGGCGTGGGCGCCGTCCAGCACGGTGGTGCAGGACTGCGACGCGCGCATGCCGAGCGTGTCCCAGTCGTCCTTGATCTCGAAGCCGCCGCCGTCGCGGGTGACGAAGGCGTGCACGATGCGTGGGTCGTCGGGGTCGGTCGTGTCGTCCAGCCCCATGACGCCGAGGCGGGTCCAGCCGGGGGAGTTGGACGTGAAGATCTTGGTGCCGTGGAAGGAGTACCCGCCGTCGCCGTCGGGGCGCGCCTCGGTGCGCGAGCCCAGCAGCACGAGGTCGTTGCCCGCCTCGGAGTAGCCGAAGCCGAAGACCTCGCCGCGCGCCGTCTCCTCGAGCAGCCAGTCGAGGGAGCGGTCGCCGCGCTCGTGCAGGAACCGGGCGACGCCCACCCACACGTGGTGCATGTTCACCGCGAGCGCGGTCGCGGGCGCGGCGCCCGCGAGCCGGGCCTGCTCGCGCGCGGCCTCCCGCAGCGTGAGCCCGGCGCCGCCGAGGTGCTCGGGCACCATCGCCGCGAGGTAGCCCGCGGCCTTGAGGTCCGCGAGGTCGTCGGCGAAGAACGTGTTCTCGCGGTCGTGCGTCGCCGCCCGGCCGCGGATGGTCTCCAGCAGCTCGTCGGTGAGGATCTGTCGGGGGGTCGAGAACGGCGACGGCGCGTCGGACGGTGAGGGCGCAGGCATGCCCTCACCGTACGACGCGCCGTCACCCGGCTGCGCGCGATCAGCCGCCCGCGGGCACGGGCTCCGGCAGGAGGCGGTGCAGCACGTCGGCGAGGGTGATCACGCCGAGCGTGCGGCCGTCGCGGTGGACCAGGGCGAGCTGCTCGCCCGCCTCGCGCAGCAGCGCGATGGCCGCGTGCACGGTGGTCGACGCGTCCAGCACGAAGGGCTCCCGGGCGATGGGCGCGACGGGGGCGGCGTCGTCGAGCAGCAGCGTGTCGCGCACGTGCACGACACCGGTCACCCCGCCGTCGTCCCCTGCGTCGTGCCCGGAGCCCGACCGCAGCAAGATGCGCAGGTGGCCCGACGTGACGGACGCGGCCCGCACGTCCGCGGCCGTGGCACCGGCGGGCACCGCCGTGGGCCGCGATCCCGGGGCCACGAGCGTGTCGACGGTGAGGGCCTGGAGCTCCAGCGCGCCGGAGATCTGCGAGGAGTACGCCGCGTCGAGCGCCCCGACGTTCGCGGAGTGCTCCACCAGGTGGCGCAGCGTGGTCGGGTCGTGCCCGGCCTCGATGTGGTCGACCGGCTCCACGCCGACGGCACGCAGGCACCGGTTGGCGAGGGCGTTGAGCCAGCGCAGCACGGGGCGCGTGAGCCACATGAACCCGCGCATCGGCAGCGCGAGCAGGGTGGCCGACGTCTCGGGGTGCGCGATGGCCCACGACTTGGGCGCCATCTCGCCCACGACGAGGTGCAGGAACGTGACGATGACCAGGGCGAGCACGAAGCCCGCGACGTCGGCCACCCAGTACGGCGCGCCCCAGCCCGCGAAGAGCGGGGTGAGCCAGTGGTGCACCGCCGGCTTGGTCACGGCGCCGAGGGCCAGGGTGCAGGCGGTGATCCCGAGCTGCGAGCCTGCGAGCAGCAGCGTCAGCTCGGACGAGCTGCGCAGCGCGGCGCGCGCCGACCGGCTGGTGGGCGCGGCGTCCTCGAGCCGGTGGCGGCGCGCCCCGAGCAGGGCGAACTCCACGGCCACGAAGAACGCGCTGAGCGCGATGATGACGACGGTCGCGGCGAGGACGACCCAGGGGTCGCTCATCGGTCCTCCTCCTTCGTGGTGCGGGTCGAGGTGGCGGTCGCGGCGTCCGGCGCAGCATCACCGGTGGCCTCGACCAGGCGCACGCGCACCAGGTGCGGCACGTGCCGCTCGACGGCGAGCACCTCCGCCTCGATGCGCCGGGAGACGGGCTCGTCGTGCGCGAGGTCGGCAGGGTCGGGCGGCAGCTCCACCGTGACGGCGTCGCCCGCGCGGGGCAGCGAGCCGAGCTGTGCGATGAGCAGCCCGGCGAGCGTCTCGTGGTCCCCGCGCGGCAGGTCGTGCCCGAGGGCCCGCTCCGCCTCGTCGAGGTGCACGTCGCCGCCCATCACCCAGGTGTCGTCGGCCTCGGCCGTGACGGTGGCCGTCTCGTCGTCGTCGTGCTCGTCGGTGATCTCGCCGACGAGCTCCTCCGCGAGGTCCTCGAGGGTGAGGACGCCCGCGAGGCCGCCGTACTCGTCGACGACGACGGCGAGCTGGTTGCGCGAGCGCGTCAGCTCCGTCAGGGCCGCGGGCAGCGGCATCAGCGTGGGCAGCACGGTGACCGGGCGCATCAGCTCGGTCACGGGCGCGTCGTCCGCCAGCGGCGTGCGCAGCAGGTCGGTGAGCTGCACGACGCCGATCGCCTGGTCCTCGCCGTCCACGACCGGGTAGCGGGAGTGGCCGCCGGCCATGAGGGTGCGCAGCTCGCCCACCGTGAGCCCGGGCTCGACGGTCCCGACGCGCGAGCGCGGGATCATCGCGTGGCGCGCGTCGTGCTGCGGGAAGTCGAGGATGCGGTCCAGCAGCATCGACAGGTCGTCGGGCAGGTCGCCGCTGTCGCGGGAGTCCGCGACGATGTGCTCGAGGTCGCGGGCCGTGGCGGAGTGCTCGACGTCGTGCACCGGCTCGATGCGCAGCAGCTTCAGCAACGCGTTCGACGCCTTGTCGAACACGGCGATGAGCCAGCCGAGCACCGTGAGGTAGGCCGTCGTCGAACCCGCCAGGCGCAGCGCCGTCGGCTCGGGCCGGGCGATGGCGAGGTTCTTCGGGAACAGCTCGCCGAACAGCATCTGCACCAGCGTCGAGACGACGAGCGCCGCGACGGTCCCGACGGCCACGCCGACACCGGTCGGGACGCCGACGCCGCCCAGCAGCGTGCCGAGCGCGTCGCCCACCAGCGGCTCGGCGACGTAGCCGACCAGCAGGCCGGTCACAGTGATGCCGAGCTGGGCGCCCGAGAGCACGAACGACGTGCGTCTCGTGACGGCGAGGGCGCGCTGCGCGGTCGCGTCACCGGCCTCCGCGCGGGCGGCGAGCCGGGAGCGGTCCACGGTCATGTAGGCGAACTCCTGGGCGACGAAGTACGCCGTCGCCGCGGTGATCACGAGGATCACCAGGAGGCCGAGGAGGAGCGAGAGGACGGCGGTCATCGGACGCGCACCGCCTCACGCCCGAGGGGGGCAGGGAGCTGCGGGGAGCCCGGACTATGGCTGGGGTCGTCGGCGGGCGCGGCGGCCTCGTCGGCCGCGGGCGCCGTGACGGCTTCCGTCGTGAGGGTGATGTCCACGAACGCCCCAACGCGAGCGTCGCGCGATCGGTTCCCGGCGCTACGCTCCGGTGGCACACGGTCGACGAGGACCGTGCCGCACGAAGGGACCGCCATGCCCGACACCAGCGCAGCCCGCCCCGCAGCCAGCCCCGCCACCGGCCCGGCAGACGACGGCATCATCCGCAGCCTCCATCCCGACGTCGAGATCCCCGACGTCAGCCTGTACGACTTCCTCTTCGCTCCCCTCTCGGGCGCCGACCTCGACCGCGTCGCCCTGGTGGACGGCCCGAGCGGCGCCACGACCACCTACGCCGAGCTGCGCGCCCAGGTCGACGCGATCGCGGGCGCGTTCGCCGCGCGCGGGCTCGGCGTCGGCGACGTCGTGGCCCTGCACAGCCCCAACGTGCCGGCGTTCGTCGCCGTGTTCCACGGGCTGCTGCGGGCAGGCGTCACGGTGACGACGATCAACGCGCTCGCGTCCGGGCGCGAGGTCGCCAAGCAGCTCGGGTCGTCGGGGGCGAAGGCGCTCGTGACCGTGTCCGCGCTGCTGCCCGCGGCCGAGGCCGGCGCCGACGCGGTCGGGATGGCGGCCGCGGACGTCGTCGTTCTCGATGGCGCGGACGGGCACCCGTCGCTCGGCGAGCTCCTCGCGGGCGGCCACGCGGCGCCCGACGTCACGTTCGACCCGCGCACCCACCTCGCGGTGCTGCCCTACTCGTCGGGCACGACAGGCCTGCCCAAGGGCGTGATGCTCACCCACCGCAACCTCGTGGCGAACGTGGTGCAGACGGAGGCGTTCCTGCCGCTGGCGGCGGACGACGTCATCCCGGCGGTGCTGCCGTTCTTCCACATCTACGGCATGACGGTGCTGATGAACGGGGCGGTCTACCAGCGCTCCACGCTCGTCACCCTGCCGCGGTTCGACCTGGCGGAGTACCTGCGGGTCATCGAGCAGCACCGCGCCACCGTGCTGTTCGTCGCGCCGCCCATCGCGCTGGCGCTCGCGAAGCACCCGGCGGCCGCCGGCCGCGACCTGTCGAGCGTGCGGATGCTCATGTCCGGAGCGGCGCCCTTCGACGAGCACCTGGCCGAGGCGGTGGGCCGCCGGCTGCCGGGCGCGCGCGTGCTGCAGGGCTACGGCATGTCGGAGATGTCGCCCGTCTCGCACGTGGTGCCGGTCGACCGCACCGACGTCTCGCCGGGCACGGTCGGGATGCTCGTGCCGAACATGCTGGCCAGGATCGTGGACCCGGCCACGGGCGAGACCATCCCGCAGCCCGCCGCGGGGGTCAGCGCGCCCGGCGAGCTGCTGTGCGCCGGGCCCAACGTCATGGTGGGGTACCTGGCGGACGAGCAGGCCACCCGCGACACCCTCGAGCCGGACGGCTTCCTGCACACCGGCGACATCGTCACGGTCGACGCCGCCGGCGCGTTCACCGTCGTGGACCGGCTCAAGGAGCTCATCAAGCACAAGGGCTACCAGGTGGCGCCCGCGGAGCTGGAGGCGCTGCTGCTCACCCACCCCGAGGTCGTGGACGCCGCGGTGATCGGCGTGCCCGACCCGGAGTCCGGCGAGGTGCCGAAGGCGTTCGTCGTGCGGGCGGAGGGCAGCACGCTCACGGCCGGCGACGTGCAGGAGTTCGTCGCCGAGCAGGTCGCCCCGTACAAGAAGGTGCGGGTCGTCGAGTTCGTCGACGCGGTGCCGAAGTCGGCGGCGGGCAAGATCCTGCGCAAGGAGCTGCGCGCCCGCTGAGCCGCCGCGATGCTGTGAGCGGGATTCTGGCCCCGGCCGACGGCGTGTCGAGGGCGTGTCTCCCGCTCACAGCACGGGGCGGCGGTCCGGTAGGTTGGGCGGCGATGTCCGACGCCACCTCAGCTCCGTCCACGAGCCCCGTCCCCGCCGTCCCGACGCCGGGCGGCGACGCCCCCCGCAAGACGCGCGTCGCCGTGCTGTTCGGCGGCCGTTCGGGCGAGCACGCCATCTCCGCGTCGACCGCGAGCGGCGTGCTGCGCGCGATCGACCGCGACCGGTACGACGTCGTGCCCGTGGGCATCACGCGCGAGGGCCGCTGGGTCATCGCCGCCGACGACCCGGAGCGCTGGCAGATCGCCGACGGCCGCCTCCCCGAGGTCACCGCCGAGTCCGGCGCCGAGGTGGTGCTGTCCCTCACCCAGGGCGAGCGCACGCTGCGCGTCCTGGAGCCCGGCCAGGTGCCGGCGCTGCTCGGCGAGGTCGACGTCGTCTTCCCGCTGCTGCACGGCCCGTTCGGCGAGGACGGCACGGTGCAGGGCCTGCTGGAGCTGTCGGACGTGCACTACGTCGGTGCGGGCGTGCTCGCCTCGGCCGTCGGCATGGACAAGCACTTCATGAAGCTCGTGCTGGCGGGCCAGGGGCTCGCCGTCGGGCCGTACGTCGTCATCCGGCCCCGGGACTGGGAGCAGGATCCCGCGGCGTGCACCGCCGCCGTCGAGCCGCTGGGGCTGCCGCTGTTCGTCAAGCCGGCGCGCGCCGGGTCGTCGCTCGGCATCACCCGCGTGGACGACCTGGCCGACCTGCCCGCCGCGGTCGAGGCCGCGCGCGTGCACGACCCGAAGGTGATCGTGGAGGCCGGCATCGACGGCCGCGAGATCGAGTGCGCCGTGCTCGGCGGCCGCGCCGGCGCCCCGACGCGTGCGTCGCTGCCGGGTGAGATCGTCGTCGACCACGACAGCCACGCGTTCTACGACTTCGAGGCCAAGTACCTCGACGAGGCGCACGTCGACCTGCGCTGCCCCGCGGAGCTGCCCCCGCACGTGCTCGAGGAGGTCCGCGAGGTCGCCGTGCGCACCTTCGAGGCCGTGGAGGCCGAGGGGCTCTCGCGCGTGGACGTCTTCGTCACGCCCGACGAGCGGGTCGTGGTCAACGAGATCAACACGATGCCCGGGTTCACGCCGTTCTCGATGTACCCGCGCATGTGGGAGGCCTCCGGGATGAGCTACCCCGAGCTGGTGGACGAGCTCATCCAGCTCGCCCTCGAGCGACCCACCGGGCTGCGCTGACCCCTCCCCGCCGGTCGCGTCACGGGACGACGAGGTCGCCCAGCGGCCCGGGCGCGTGCGCGACCTCCCACAGGAAGCCGTCCGGGTCGGTGAAGTAGCCCGAGTACCCGCCCCACTCCCGGTGCAGGCCGTCGCGCACGGACGTCGCGCCGGCCCGGCGTGCGTCCGCCAGCACGGCGTCCACGGCCGCGGGCGCGCCCACGTTGTGCGCGAGCGTGAGCGGCGCGGTGCCGCCCCGCACGACCGGCCCGATCTCCTCGACGGCGTGCGCCTCGTCCCACAGCGACAGAACGAGGTGCTGACCCACCTGGAACATGAGCACCTCGCCGGGCGCCTCGAGGAGCGGCTCCCAGCCCAGCCCGTCCACGTAGAAGCGGCGGGTGGCGGCGAGATCGGCGACGACGAGGGTGACGAGGCTCACGCGCTGGTCCATGCCGCCCACCGTGGCACGAGGGACCGACAGTCGCGACGGCGCGGGCGGGTCGGCCGCGGACTCAGCTGCACTCCGCGGTCGCGGGGACGTTGCTCACGGCCTGCGCGAGGTCGCCGACGAACGCCGTGGAGTGGTCCGCCGTGACGGACGGGGGCACCACGACCTCGACGGCGGGCTGGCGCCCGTAGGTGGTGAACCGCCACGTGCCGTCCTCGCCGGCCTCGACGATCCAGTCGACCGCGCCCGCGGCGGACTCGACGCGCTGGCAGTCGGCCGACGGGCCGGGCGCCTCCACGCCGCAGTGCAGCGTGACGGCCGCGCCCGGGTCGCCCCATGCCGTGGTGGCCTGGGCGTTGGTGTCCCGCTGCGGCAGGTCGCCCGCGAGCGTGTCCGGGAGGGCGAGCATCACCGGTGCGCACGCCGGGTCGGCGGCGTCCGGCGCCGGGGGGTTGGTGCCGATGGTGGGCGCGCAGGCCGCGAGCGGGACGACGAGGGCCGCGCCCAGCGCGACGGCACGGGCGGCAGGGCTGCGGACGACGCTGATCAGCGGGGAACGGCGGGGCACGACGCCCACGCTACCGGGCGGCCAGGGGCCGGCGACCGCCTACAGTCGTGCCGTGACCGACGCCACCCACCCCCTCGTGCGCGACCTGTCCGAGGAGGAGCTCCTCGCCCGGATCTTCCCCCTGCTGCCGGCCGCCGACGGCACCCTCCTGGGCCCCGGGGACGACGCCGCGGTGGTCGCGGCCCCCGACGCCCGGTTCGTCGTCACGACCGACGTGCTCGTCGAGGACCGGCACTTCCGCCGCCGCTGGTCGACGGGGTACGACGTGGGCTTCCGGGCGGCGACGGCCAACCTGGCCGACGTCGCGGCGATGGGCGCGCGGCCGACGTCCCTCGTGGTCTCGCTGGTGGTGCCCGGCGACCTGCCGGTGGGCTGGGTGACCGGGCTCGCGCGCGGCCTGGCGGACGTCGCGACGCCGGCAGGGGCGGGCGTCGTCGGCGGGGACCTGTCGGGGGGCGACGCCGTCGTCGTCGCGGTCACCGCGCACGGGGACCTGCAGGGGCTCGCCCCGGTGACCCGTGCCGGGGCGCGGCCGGGCGACGTCCTCGCGTACGCGGGGAACCGCGGCCTGTCCGCCGCGGGCCTGGCGCTGCTCGACGCGGGCGCCGCCGACCCGGCGACCGGCGCACCGGGCAGGGCGGGAGCAGCGGGAGCGGTGGGGGAGCTCGCCCCGTGCGTGGCGGGCTACCTGCGCCCCGAGGCGCCGCTCGCCGCGGGGCCGCGTGCGGCGGCCGCGGGCGCCACCGCGATGCTCGACGTGTCCGACGGGCTGCTGCGCGACGCCGGGCGGCTCGCCCGAGCCGGCGGGGTGGGCGTCGACCTGGAGACCGCCGCCCTCGAGGACGACGTGGCGCGGCTGGTGCCCGCGGCACGGGCGCTCGGCCTGAACGACGGCGCGGACCGGAGCGCGGCGCTCGGCTGGGTGCTGTCCGGGGGAGAGGACCACGGCCTGCTCGCCGCGTTCGCGCCGGACGTCGCGCTGCCTGAGGGGTTCCGGCGGATCGGGCGGGTGATCGACGCCTCGGAGCCCGGCGTCACCGTGGACGGCGACGAGCCCACGACCGGCGCGGGCTGGGACCACTTCGCGGGCTGAGCTGGAGGCCGGGTGGTCGGGGAGGACCGGAGCGGGTCAGCCGCGGCGGTAGCGGACCTCGGTGACCGGGGTGTCGCCGATGTCGTCCATGCGCTCCACGCCGTCGGGCTGGAAGCCGTGGCGGCGGTAGAAGTGCCGGGCGCGGTCGTTCTGGGTCAGCACCCACAGCGACATCGGCACGCCGTCCGGCACGTCGGCCAGGACGGTGCGCATGAGGTCGCGGGCCACGCCGCGCCCCCACGACTCCGGGTCGAGGTAGATCGCGTAGAGCTCGAGGTCGCCGTCCTCGGCGTCCTCGTCGCGGGAGGGGCCGTAGGACGCGAAGCCGAGGAGCCGGCCGTCGCCCTCGGCGACGAGCGTCGTGCGGGTGCCCTCGTCGAGGATGCGCTGCCACTGCGCGGCGCGGTCGGCGACGTCGAGGGAGTCGAGGTACTCGGCCGGCAGCACGCTGGCGTAGGCGCCCTTCCAGGACGTGACGTGCACCTGGGCGATGCGCCCGGCGTCCGTCGTGTCGGCGGGGCGGATCTCCACGTCGCTGTCGGTCTGCACGATCATCTGCCCAGGGTGCCACGACGGCACCGCCCTGGCCAAGGTGGTTTGGTGAATCCTTCACGAATTCTTTGCCGGTCGCGGCGGGCAACGGAGAGCCCGTGACCTGGGCGGGGGCGACAAGACGCCCGTCGGGAAGAATCCCGACGGGCGTCTCGCGAAAAGCGTCGACGACCGGGCGCGTGCCCGGCGCGCAGGCTCAGGCCTGGCGCGTCACCTTGCCCGCCTTGAGGCAGGAGGTGCAGACGTTGACTCGCTTGGGGGTACCCGCGACCACGGCACGGACGCGCTGGATGTTCGGGTTCCAGCGGCGCTTCGTGCGGATGTGGGAGTGCGAGATGCTGTGCCCGAAGCCCGGGCCCTTGCCGCAGACGTCGCAGTTGGCAGCCACGGTCTCTCCTGAATCGTCGTGACACGTCCCGCGCCAGGGCAGCAGGACGTGAAAGTGAGTGGTCTGGGGGAGCCCGGAACCGCCCGGGCAACCACACGAGGATAGCCGATGCTGAGGGTGCCCCTCAACGTGGGGTGCCTCACCGCTACGGTGGGCCGCGGACACCGCCCGGCCAGGGGAGCATGGCGGGGTGCTCGAGAGCCAGCGGGAGGCGACGTGACGGACCCGGACCTGCGGGACGCGGCCGTCGTGCGGCTGTGGGTCCGGACGGCCGTGGAGGCGCTCGGCGGCGCGCGCACGGCGCTCGACGGCGTGAACGTCTTCCCGGTCGCGGACGGCGACACCGGGACCAACCTGTACCTCACGCTGCGCGAGGGCGCGCACACCGTGCAGGAGGAGCCGGGCGGCGCGGGCGGTGCGCGGCTCCTGCGCGTGCTGGCGCGCGGCGCCCTCCTCGGCGCACGCGGCAACTCGGGAGTGATCCTCAGCGAGTGGCTGCGCGGCCTGGCCGCCGCGGCGACCCGCGGCGAGCCGGTCGAGCGGGCGCTGGGCACGGCTGCGCGGACCGCCCGGCTCGCCGTCGCCCGTCCGGCGCCGGGCACGATCCTCACTGCCGCGGAGGCCGCCGCGGTGGCGGCGCGCGCGGCGGCCCCGGACGGCCGGCCCGGAGCCGTCGTGACCGGGAGCGACCTGCACCGCCGCCAGGAGGTGCTCGACGCCGCCCGGGCCGGTGCGCGCGAGGCCCTGCTCACCAGCGCCGGCTCGCTCGCTGCCCTGCGGGACGCGGGCGTGCTCGACGCCGGGGCCGGCGGCCTCCTGCTCGTGCTCGGCGCGCTCGCCGAGGCGCACCGGGCCGTGTCGGAGGCGCCCGGCACGATGGCGCCCGTGACCGGCACCGTGACCCTCGACGTCGAGCTGCGCCAGGGCGAGCCGCGGCACGGCGACGCGGAGTCGCTGGGCCCCGCCGCCGACGCGCCCGCGCACGACGACGCGCTCGAGCTGATGTTCGTGCTGCACCGCCCCGCCGCCGCGGCGGACTTCGGCCCCGGGGCCGTCGCGGACGCCCTGCGCCGTGACCTGGACGCGGTCGGCGAGTCGGTCGTCGTGGTGGGCGGCGCGGACGAGCCCGACGAGCCGGACGACCTCGACGTCCCGGACGAGCCGGCGGTCCCCGGCGACGAGTCGCTCTGGCAGGCGCACGTGCACACGACCGACCTCGCGGGCGGGCTCGACGTCGCCCGGCGCTGGGCCGCAGACGGCGCCGTCTCGCGCGTGCACGTGCGGCACCTCGCGGTGCTCGGCGAGCACGGGGCCGGGTCGGGCGTCGCTCCCGACGCGCCGTGGGGCGCCGTGGTCGCGACGAGCGCCCCCGCGCTCGCCGGCGAGCTGGCCCGCGGCGGGGCCGTCGTCCTGCTCGACCTGGACCTGCCCGTGACCCCCGACGACCTCGCCCAGGCCGCGCTCGGCGTGCCCGCCGAGCGTGTGCTCGTCCTGCCCGGCCCGGTGCCCGGCGGTGCCGGCGCGCTGGATCGGGCGCTCGCGGCGCACCGCGACCCCGGCGCGGCCGAGCCCGCCGTCGTCCTGCTGGACGCGCCCGACGACGCGAGCGTCGTGACCGCGGTCGCCGCGCTCGCGGAGGTCGGTCAGGACGAGGACGGCGACGGCGGTGGCGACATGGACGGCGACGGCGGGGTTCCCGCGGCCGTGCGCGCGGCGCTCGCGCGCCTCACGACGTGGGCCGGCGACGGTGCGGCGGCGGCACGCGCGCTCGGTGACCTCCTGGCGGCGGCGCCCGACGCGGAGCTCGTGACGGTCCTGGCGGACGCGGCCGCGCCGCCCGGGGCGCTGGACGACGTCGTGCGGGCCGCGGCCGCCGGCGCGCCGGACGCCGAGGTGGTCGTGCTCGCGACCGGCCGCCCCGGCGCGGGCGTAACGATCGGGGTCGAGACGGTCGGGGTCGAGTCGATCGGGACCGAGTCGTGACCGGGCGCGAGGGCGAGGCCCTGACGAAGGTGCTCGGGGCGCGCAGCGCGGCGCCGCTGGAGAAGCTCGGGCTGGTCACGACGGGGGACCTGCTGCGGCACTACCCCCGCCGCTACGGGGACCCGGGGACGCTGACGGACATGGACCGGCTCGCGCTGGGCGAGCACGTCACGGTGATGGCCCGCGTCGCGCACGCAACGGTGCGGACGATGCGCTCGCGGGCGGGCGCGATGCTGCAGGCGGTCGTGACGGACGGGCGGCACGAGCTCGCCCTGACGTTCTTCGCCAAGCGCGCGGGGGCGCTGCGGCCGCACGAGGACAAGCTGCGGCCGGGCCGGGTCGGCCTGTTCACCGGGGTGGTCAGCGAGTACCGCGGCACCCGGCAGCTCACGCACCCGGACTACGTGCTGGTCGGCGTGGACGCGGACGACGCCGAGGCCGCCATGTTCGAGGCGAGCCGCCCCATCCCGATCTACCCGGCGTCGTCGTCGGTGCCGAGCTGGCGCATCCAGCGCGCCGTGCGCACGGTGCTGGACCCCCTCACCGAGGCCGACGTCGAGGACCCGGTCCCCGCCGACGTCCGGGAGCGCGCCGGGCTGCCGGGGCGGCTCGAGGCGCTGCGCGCGATCCACGTGCCGGACGACCAGCGCGCGTGGCAGCGGGCACGGCACCGGTTCCGCTTCGAGGAGGCGTTCGTGCTGCAGGCGGCGCTCGCGCAGCGCCGCGCGCACGCCGCGGAGCAGGAGGCCACCGCGCGGCCGCTGGCCGGGCCGGGCGCCGCGAGCCTGCTGGCCGACTTCGACGCGGCCCTGCCGTTCACGCTCACCGACGGGCAGCGCTCCGTCGGCGAGGACCTGGAGCGCGAGCTCGCCCAGGCGCGGCCGATGCAGCGGCTGCTGCAGGGCGAGGTGGGCTCCGGCAAGACGGTCGTGGCGCTGCGCGCGATGCTGCAGGTGGTCGACGCCGGCGGGCAGGCCGCGCTCCTCGCACCCACGGAGGTGCTCGCCGCGCAGCACGCCCGCACCCTGCGCCAGCTGCTGGGGCCGCTCGCCGAAGGTGGCCTGCTCGGCGGCGCCGCGCACGGCACCCGCGTGGCCCTGCTCACCGGCTCGCTCGGCGCCGCCGCGCGCAAGGAGGCGCTGCTGCAGGCGGCGAGCGGCGAGGCGGGGATCGTCGTGGGCACGCACGCCCTGCTCGGCGACCAGGTGCAGTTCGCCGACCTCGGGCTGGTCGTCGTGGACGAGCAGCACCGGTTCGGCGTCGAGCAGCGCGACGCCCTGCGCGCCAAGGGGCGCGTGGCGCCGCACGTGCTCGTCATGACCGCCACGCCCATCCCGCGCACCGTCGCGATGACAGTGTTCGGCGACCTCGAGACGTCCTCGCTCACCGAGGTGCCCGCCGGGCGCGCCGGGATCACGTCGCACGTGGTGCCCGCCGGCAACCCGCGCTGGATGGAGCGCACCTGGGCGCGCGTGCGCGAGGAGGTCGACAAGGGGCACCGGGCGTACGTCGTGTGCCCGCGGATCCACCCGGACGCGGACCTGCCGTCCGGCGGCGGAGCAGCCGCCAAGGACTTCGACGACGTCCCCGACCTCCTGGAGCTGATGGACGCCGAGGGCGCGGACGACCGACCGCCGCTGCGCGCCGTGCTCGAGGTGGCCGACATGCTCCGGGAGACGCCCGCGCTCGCCGGGCTGGACGTCGGGGTGCTGCACGGGCAGATGGCGGCCGCGGACAAGGAGTCCGCGATGGCCCGGTTCGCGTCCGGCGAGCTGCAGGTGCTGGTCTCCACGACGGTGATCGAGGTGGGCGTCGACGTCCCCGACGCGACCGTGATGGTGGTGTTCGACGCCGACCGGTTCGGCCTGTCCCAGCTGCACCAGCTGCGCGGGCGCGTGGGGCGCGGCGCCGCGGCCGGCCTGTGCCTCCTCGTGTCGACGGCGCAGCCGGGCACGCCCGCCGCGGCGCGCGTGGAGGCGCTCGCGGAGACCACGGACGGGTTCCGGCTCGCGACCCTCGACCTGGAGCTGCGCGCCGAGGGGGACGTGCTCGGCGCCGCCCAGTCCGGGCGGTCCAGCTCCCTGCGGCTCCTGCGCGTGGTGCAGGACGCCGACCTCATCGCCGACGCCCGCCGCGAGGCGTCCGCGGTGGTCGGCGCCGACCTGGAGCTCGTCGACCACCCGGAGCTGCGCGCCGCGATCGCCGCCCAGCTGGACGACGAGCAGGAGGAGTTCCTCGAGCGGGCGTGACCCGTCGACTGGTTAGGCTCACCGCCATGACGAGGATCGTGGCCGGCCGGTTCGGCGGGCGCTCGCTGCAGGTGCCGCCGAAGGGCACGCGACCCACCAGCGACCGGGTCCGCGAGGCGATCTTCTCCCGGCTGGACCACCTCGACGTGCTCGACGGCGCGCGGGTGCTGGACCTGTTCGCGGGCTCCGGCGCGCTCGGCCTGGAGGCCGCCAGCCGGGGTGCCGCCGAGGTGGTGCTGGTCGACGCGAACCGGCGCGCGGCGGACGTCGCCCGCCGCAACGTCGCGACCCTGGGCCTGCAGCGCGAGGTGCGGGTCGTCGCCGACGCCGCCGAGCGGTTCGCGGCGGGCGCCGCGCCCGCCGAGGGCTCGACGGGCGGCTCGGCGGGTCGCGGGTTCGACGTCGTCTTCCTCGACCCGCCCTACGACCTGGCCGAGGACGCGCTCGCGACCGTGCTCGCGCACCTCGCCGCGCCCGGCGTGCTCGCCGCGGGTGCCGTCGTCGTGGTCGAGCGCTCGGCGCGCAGCCCCGAGCCCGCCTGGCCCGCCGGCCTGGCGGCGTTCGCGCGCAAGGACTACGGCGAGACGGCGGTGCACTACGCCGAGCCCGACGCCGCGACAGAGCCCGACGCCGCGACAGAGCCCGACGTCGCGACCGAGCCTGACGTCGCGACCGAGGGCGGCGGCGGCTCAGCCGGCTGACCGCGGCGGGGCGTACCGCTCGGCGCCCTCGAGCGTCGCTACGGGGACGGCGGCCAGCGCGTCCGGGTCCGCGGGGTCGACCAGCGGGACGCGGTCGGCGGACGCGGCGCCGAGCAGCCGCCGGGTGGCGTCGTCGTCGACCAGCGAGCCCTCGCACGCGACGAGGTGCTCGGCGAGGAACCGGCGGACCGGGTCGCCGGGCACCGAGTCGCCGGGCACCGAGTCGCCGGGCACCGAGTCGCCGGGCACCGGGTCGCCGCCCCGGACCTCACCCACGTCCAGCGCGACGAGCAGCATCGCCGGGACGCGCGGAGAGCCCGGCCCGCCCATGCCGGGCTGGAAGTAGGGGAGCGCCAGGGCCCGCGCGCCGTGCCGCGCGTAGAAGCGCAGGCGGGCCGCAGGGTCCCCGTGCTGGGCGTGCGCGGGGTGGTGGGCGGGGTGCTCGACCTCCGCCAGCACCAGCGCCGGCGAGCGCTCCGCCCGCCAGGCCGCGACGGACCGGTCCAGCAGCAGGCCGCCGACGCCGCCGCCGCGCCCGCCGGGGGCGATGGCGAGGTAGTCGACCAGCAGCACCCGGGTGGACGGCGACCACGACGCGACGATCCCGGCGGTCACGCGGCCGTCGCGCTCGACTCCGAGTGCGGTCTGCTCCCCGGCGCGACAGCCGGCGCGCAGGTCCTCCAGCGGCATCAGCTCGGCGGGCGGGAAGGACGGCTCGAGCACGTCGCGCCACAGCGACGCGAGCTGGGCGTCGGTGGTGAGGGGGACGACGGCGGGCGCCGGACCGGGGGCGGTGGCCATGCCCCCATGGTGTCCCCGAGGGGCGCCGGCGGCACCCCGCGACGGGCCCGGCCGGGCTCCCGGGGATCGCCCACCCCCTGTACTAGCGTGACGGCGTGAGCATCGCCGTCTGCCCCGGGTCGTTCGACCCGATCACCCTCGGCCACCTCGACATCGTCCGGCGCGCGCGCCGGATGTTCGACGAGGTCGTGGTGGGGGTGGCGCGCAACGCGTCCAAGAACGCGCTGCTGGCCCCGGAGCAGCGGGTGGAGCTCGCCCGGGCGGCGCTCGCCGCCGACCCGGAGACCGCCGACGTGCGGGTCGAGGTCGTGCCGGGCCTGCTGGTCGACTTCTGCCACGAGGTCGGCGCGGTCGCCGTGGTCAAGGGGCTGCGCGGCGGCGCGGACTTCGACGCCGAGCTGCCGATGGCCCTGATGAACCGGCACCTGACGGGCGTGGAGACGGTCTTCGTGCCCGGGGAGCAGCGCTACGCGCACGTCGCGTCGTCGCTGGTCAAGGACGTGGCACGGTACGGCGGGCCGATCGAGGACCTCGTGCCGCCCGGCGTCGCCGCGGCGGTGCGGGAGGCACTGGAGCGAGGGAGCAAGGGATGAGCGAGACGACCGAGACCCCGGCCGTGCGGGGCCACGACGACCAGGAGAACCCCGCGGGCGGCCTCCTGGACATCCTCGAGGACCTGGCGGCGCTGGTTGAGAACGCGCGGTCGGTCCCGCTGTCGGCCAACGTGAAGGTGGATCGCGACCAGGCCCTCGCGCTGGTCGACGAGCTGCGGGACGCGCTGCCCACGCAGGTGGCGCGCGCCGACGAAGTGCTCGCCTCCGCGCGGGACACGCTGGACGACGCGCACCGGCAGGCGGAGGAGATCGTGGCGTCGGCCCGCGCCCGCGCCATCGAGCTGGTGCAGAAGGAGCAGGTCGTGGTGCAGGCGCAGTCCCGTGCCGCGGAGATCGTGGCCGAGGCGGAGCGCCGGGCGGCGGCCCTGCGCACGGACGCGGACGCGTACTGCGACGGCCGCCTCGCCGACTTCCAGCAGGACCTGGACGCCCTGACGAACCAGGTGCGTGCCGGCCGCGAGAAGCTGGCCGACCGCCTGGAGCAGGGGGCGCCGCGCGTGCGGTGGGACGCCGTCGCCGACCCGCGGTGGCCGCAGGGCGCGCAGTCCTGATCTCGCGCCCCCGACCCGCGCATGAGAGACGGGTCACGTCCGGGCGTGCTGCCACCTGCGGCGGGGATGGCCTAGACTAGGTCGCTGGCCCGAGTCGGGCCGACCCCCTTTCCTGCCCGTCAGTCCCTGGAGCCTGCCATCGCCACCGCGAAGCCCTCGCCGCTCGTGCTCGACACGCACGAGCTGTCTCGGCGACCCGGCACGATGGAGGAGGTCGCCCGCGTGGTGTCCGCCCCCGCGGACATGGGGACCGCCGTCATCGGCGTGCCCGAGGGCGACGACCTGACCCTGGGCCTGCGGCTCGAGTCGGTCCTGGAGGGGGTGCTGGTGTCCGGCGTCGTGCGCGGCACGGCGGTGGGGGAGTGCGTGCGCTGCCTCGACCCGGTCTCCCAGCAGGTGACGGTGCGCGTGCAGGAGCTCTTCGCCTACCCCGAGAGGGCGCAGGCGGCGGAGGACGCGGGCGACGACGAGGCCGAGGACGAGGCGGTGCTGGTCGACGACCTGGCCGACATCGAGCCGGCGGTTCGGGATTCGCTCGTGACTGCACTACCATTTCAACCGCTGTGCCGTCAGGACTGCCCTGGCCTGTGCTCCGTCTGCGGGGCGCGGCTGGCCGACGATCCTGACCACCATCACGATCTGGTCGACCCTCGCTGGTCGGCACTGCAGACCATGCTCGACGATCCGAGCGTGTCCGACGAGACGAAAGAGAGCTAGCCGTGGCTGTTCCGAAGCGCAAGATGTCGCGCAGCAACACCCGGGCGCGTCGCTCGCAGTGGAAGACCACCGCGGCCGTCCTCACCACGTGCCCGAGCTGCAAGGGGCAGAAGCTGTCCCACGCCGCGTGCCCCACCTGCGGCGCCTACAAGGGCCGTCAGTACGCCGAGGCGCTGCGCACCGAGCACGCGGGCTGACATGCCTGCACGCGGCACCCGGCAGCAGCCGGAGCCGACCGCTCTTCTCGAGAAGCTCGGGATCCACCTGGATCCCGAGCTTCTCGTGCTTGCCCTGACGCACCGCTCGTTCGCGCACGAGGCCGGGGGCATCCCGACCAACGAGCGGCTCGAGTTCCTGGGCGACACCGTGCTCGGCCTGGTGGTCACGGAGGCGCTCTACCGGCGTCACCCGGACCAGTCCGAGGGCGAGCTGGCGAAGATGCGCGCGGCGACCGTGTCCCAGCGCGCGCTCGCGGCGATCGCCCGCCGCCTCGACCTCGGCGCCTTCGTGCTGCTGGGCAAGGGCGAGATCCGCACGCGCGGCTTCGACAAGGACTCGATCCTGTCGGACACCGTGGAGGCGCTGATCGGCGCGGCCTACCTGTCGCACGGGCTGGAGCCGGCGCGCGCGCTGGTGCACCGCCTCGTGGACACCACCCTCGACGCCGCCGCGGACCTCGGTGCTGGCCTCGACTGGAAGACGTCGCTGCAGGAGGCGGCCGCCGAGCGCGGGTTCGGCGCCCCCGTCTACGACGTGACGGGCGAGGGCCCCGAGCACGCGCGCGTCTTCCACGCGCAGGTGGCCGCCGGGCCGGTGCTGGGCCTCGGCACCGGGACGGCCAAGAAGCACGCCGAGCAGGCGGCCGCCGAGGAGGCGTACCACGCCCTCCAGGAGCTGCCGGTGCCCGGCGCGGCGCCCGACTCCGCCGGTGCCTGAGCTCCCCGAGGTCGAGACCGTCCGCGACGGCCTCGACCGCCTCGTGGTGGGCGCCGTCGTGCGCGACGTCGAGGTGTTCCGCGACTACTCGGTGCGCCGCCAGGACGGCGGCCCCGCCGGGTTCGTGGACCAGCTGCGCGGCCGGCGCCTGGACGCCGCCGTGCGGCGCGGCAAGTTCCTCTGGCTGCCCCTGGGCGCGCCCGCCGGGGCCGGTGCGGCGTCCGGCGACGGCGCCGCCCTCCTCGCCCACCTCGGGATGTCCGGCCAGCTGCTGGTGCGCGACCCGGGCGTGGCGGGGGACTGGGCGCACCCGCACCTGCGTGTCCGCCTGCACCTGCGCGGCGCTCCGTCGGGTGCCGAGTACCTCGACTTCGTCGACCAGCGCACGTTCGGCCACCTGTCCGTCGTCGACCTGGAGCCGACTCCCGACGGCGCGGCCGGCGGGCTGGGCAGCGACCTGCCGGCCGTGCCGGAGCCCGTGGCGCACATCGGCCGCGACCCGCTGGACCCGGCGTTCGACGCCGACGCGGTGGTCGCCGCGGTGCGTCGCCGCCGCACCGGGATCAAGCGCGCGCTGCTCGACCAGGGCCTGCTGTCCGGGGTCGGGAACATCTACGCCGACGAGGCGCTGTGGCGGGCCCGCCTGCACTTCGCGCGCGCGACCGACCGGCTGCGGCCGGTGGAGGTGCGCCGCGCCCTGGACGCCGCCACCGAGGTGATGACGGAGTCCCTGGCCCAGGGCGGCACCAGCTTCGACGCGCTGTACGTCAACGTCAACGGCGAGTCCGGCTACTTCGCGCGCGGCCTCGCCGCCTACGGGCGCGAGGGCGAGCCGTGCCCGCGCTGCGGCACGCCGATCCGGCGCGACGCGTTCATGAACCGCTCGTCGTACACCTGCCCGGTCTGCCAGCCGCGGCCCCGCGCCGGCCGCTGGTAGCGGGCCCGCCCGCCCGGCCCCGCCGGTCCGCCGCGCCTCGTCCGCACTCGCGGCAGGTCCAGGGGTGCGCGAGACGGACGACGAGGGCGCGGTGGAGGTCGGCCCGGTCCCACAGCGGCCTGATGGTGGCGGCGTTGCGGTAGTGGACGGCCGCGACCCGGGAGACGCGTCGGTAGCCCGCTGAGCATGATCGGCGCCAGACAGCTCGACGTCTCCGGCAGGTCGTGGGCGACCAGGTAGAGGCCGGGCCCGAGCGCGGCCAGCCCGATCAGGACGGCGTCGATGCCCCGGTCCATCCGGGGGTGGTCGAGCAGGCTGTCGCTGACGAAGGCCCTCGGCGTCGTGGCCCGATCGGCCGGACGGTTCTCCTCACGGGTGTCCTCTCCGCCGTCCGCCCTCAGCGCGCCACGACGTTGCGCAGGCCCGCCGCGCCGTCGGCCAGCCAGGCCTCCAGCTGCGCGGTGACGAACGCGGCGGCGTCCTGAGGGCGCCCGCCCGCGACGTGCGGGGTGAGGATCAGGTGCGGCGCGTCCCACAGCGGCGAGGACTCCGGCAGCGGCTCGGTGCCGGTGACGTCGAGGGCCGCCCCGGCGAGGGTGCCGGCGCGCAGCGCGGCGACCAGCGCGTCCTCGTCCACCGTGGCACCGCGGCCGGCGTTGACGAACCGCGCGTGCGCGGGCAGCAGGCCGAGCACCCGCGCGTCGAGCGCGTGGTGGGTGTCGTCGGTGGCCGGCAGCAGGGAGATCAGCACGTCCGTGGTGGGCGCCACCTCGTCGATCGACCCGACGACGGGGAAGCCGTAGCGCTCGCCCGGGCTCGTCGCGACGCCCGTGACCTGGGCGCCGAGCGCGGCGAGCAGCGGCGCGAGCACGGCGGCGATGGAGCCGAAGCCCCACACGGTCACGCGGGCGCCGCGCAGCGTGAACAGCGCCTCGTCGCGGGCCTGCTCGCGGCCGAGGTCGCGGTCCCAGACGTGCTCGCGCTGCGCCGCGAGCGTGCGGTCGAGCCGGCGCACCGACGCGAGGACGAGCGCCAGGGTGTGCTCGGCGACGGTCGTGTCGTGCAGGGAACGGCCCGAGGCGATCACCACGTCCGGTGCGAACCCGGCGGCGAGCGCCTGGTCGGGGCCGGCGTTGAGGGTCTGCACCCAGCGCAGCCGCGTCATCCGGCGCGCGGCGTCCTCCATGACGCGCTGGGGGCTGGACCACGTGACCAGCGCGTCGGCGTCGGCGTGCTCCTCGGGCACCGGGTCGCGCATGACGTAGTGCGCCACCTCGACGCCCGGGACGTCGATCGTCAGGTCGAAGGGGACGTTGCCGGGCACCAGGATCTTCACGCCTCGGGACGCTATCAGCCCGGCCGCGGGGTGGTTCCGTCCCGTTCGCCGTGCGGCCTGTGACCTGCCCTCTTATCGTTCGAGAGGTCCGGCGTCCGCCGGGAGGCACGGGTGTCGGGAGGTCGGCATGACGACGTCAGGGACGGGGACGGCACCGCCGACCCGCGAGCAGGTGCGGCAGGCGATGACCGCGCGCACGCCACGGAACTACATCACGTGGCTCACGCTCGCCTTCATGATCACGTCGTCGGTGGCGAGCCTGCGGGCGGCGCCGACGATGGCGGTCTACGGGCTCGCCGCGGTGTTCCTGTACGTGGTGCCGGCGATCGTGTTCCTGCTGCCGACGTCGCTGGTCTCGGCGGAGCTCGCGTCCGGCTGGTCGGGCGGCGTCTACCGCTGGGTGGCGGAGGGGCTCTCCAAGCCGCTCGGCTTCCTCGCGGTGTGGTGCCAGTTCGCGATGACGATCTTCTACTACCCGAGCCTGCTGGGGTACGTGGCCAGCACGCTCGCGTACGTCATCAACCCGGCGCTGGCGTCCAACGGCGTGTACGTGGCGATCGTCATCATGGTCATCTACTGGGCCGGCGTGTGGGTGTCCTCGCAGGGCACGAAGACGGTCGCGGGCCTGTCCAGCGCGGGGCTGATCATCGGCACGCTCATCCCGGCCGCGATCCTCGTGGTCCTCGGCATGGTGTTCCTCGGGCAGGGCCACGCGTCGGCCGCGCCGATGGACTCCTCGCACCTGCTGCCGCAGTGGACCGGCATCGCGTCGCTGGTGCTCATCGTCAACAACTTCCTGTCGTACGCGGGCATGGAGATGAACTCCGTGCACGTGAACACGCTGCGCAAGCCCGGCAAGGAGTTCCCGCGGGCGATGTTCCTCGCGATCGGGCTGGTGCTGGTGATCTTCATCCTCCCGGCGGTGGCGATCAGCTGGGTGATCCCGGCCGACCAGCTCTCCCTCACGGCGGGCGTCATGCAGGCGTTCGACGCGTTCTTCGCCAACTTCGGCGTCTCGTGGCTGACGCCGATCCTCGGCCTCATGCTCATCGTGGCGTCGATCGGCGGCATGCTCACCTGGCTCGCGGGGCCGTCGAAGGGCCTGCTCACCGTCGCGCGCGAGGAGGGCTACATGCCCCCCTTCCTGCAGCGCCTCAACAAGCACGGCGTGCAGCAGAACATCCTCGTGGCGCAGGGCGTGTTCACCACGGTCATCGCGCTGCTCTACGCGTTCATCCCCGACGTCTCCAGCGCCTACTGGATCCTGTCGGTGATCACCACGCAGGTGTACCTGATCATGTACCTGCTGCTGTTCGTCGCCGCGATGCGGCTGAGGCGCACGGCGCCCGACCACCCCCGCGGCTACCGCGCCCCCGCCCTCGGCCTGCTGTGCGTGGTGGGCTTCGTCGCCTCGATCGCCGCGCTCGTGATCGGCTTCGTGCCGCCGGCGCAGTTCTCCAGCGGGTCCGTGGGGCTCTACATCCTCATCGTGGGCGGCGGGCTCGGCGTCATCGGGCTGCTGATCCCGTGGCTCTTCCTCAAGCTGCGCAAGCCGTCGTGGCGGCAGCCGTCGGCGGACGAGTCGGCGGGCCCGGCCACGACCGGGACGGAGGCGTGAGATGACCACGACGACGTCGCACGAGCCAGAGCGCGGGGCACAGGGGCGCAAGCGCTGGATCACGTACACCGCGGCCGCGGTGCTGCTGCTCCTGCTCGGCGCGGTGATGATGATCCAGTTCGCCGGCCACCAGGACCGGCAGGACCAGCGCGAGGCGGAGCAGAAGGCCGCGACGCTGCACGCCGCGTTCGCAGAGATCGGGATCACCGCCTTCTCCGAGGAGACCATCGCCCGCGTGCTGGGCGCCGACGGCGGGGGGTTCTGCACCGACCCGGCCGCACTGGTCGACGCCACCGCCAACCTCGGGTCCGCCAACGGCGCCGCGGGGCCGGGCATCCGCCCGTCCGTGCTGGACGAGCGGCGCCTGGCGGGCGACCGCCTCGTCATCGAGACCTACTGCCCGGACCAGCTCGACGAGTTCGACGCGTACGTCGACTCCCTCAACCTGGACACGACCACCACTCAGGAGGGCTCATGACCGCCGCCCCGGACGTCGAGGCGGTCCGCGCCGCGGTCGCGCCGCTGCTGCCCCGCGCGCTGGACGACCTGCGCACCCTCGTCGCCATCCCGTCCGTCGCGGACGAGCGCCTCTACCCGCGCGCCGAGTGCGAGCGCGCGGCGCAGTGGGTGGTCGACGCGTTCCGCGCCGAGGGCATCGACGACGCCCGCCGCGAGCGCACCCCCGACGGCTCGGACGTCGTCGTCGGGTACCGCCCCGGCCCGCCCGGCGCGCCGACCGTGCTGCTGTACGCCCACTACGACGTGCAGCCCCCGCTCGACGACGCCGCGTGGACCACGCCGCCGTTCGAGCTGACCGAGCGGGACGGCCGCTACTACGGGCGCGGCTCGGCCGACTGCAAGGGGAACGTCGTCACGCACCTCACCGCCCTGCGGGCGCTGCGCTCCCTCGTGGGCGACGACCTGCCGGTGGGCGTGCGCATCGTGATCGAGGGCTCGGAGGAGCAGGGCACCGGCGGCCTCGACCAGTGGGTCGAGGCCAACCCCGGGGCGCTCGCCGCCGACGCGATGCTGGTGCAGGACACCGGCAACGCCCGCCTCGGCCTCCCGACGCTCACCGTGTCGCTGCGCGGCGCCACCACCGTGGTGCTGCGGGTCGAGGCGCTCGAGGGCGAGATCCACTCCGGAATGTTCGGCGGCGCGGCCCCGGACGCGCTCGCTGCGCTGGTCGCGATCCTGGCGTCGCTGCGCGACGCGGAGGGCAACACCACCATCGACGGCGTGGACACGTCGGGCACCTGGCCGGGCGTCGGGTACGACGCCGACCAGTTCCGCGGCGACGCCGGCGCCCTGCCCGGCACGCGGCTGCTCGGCGACGGCGCCGTGGCCGACATGCTCTGGGCGCGCCCGGCGGTGACGATCCTCGGGATCGACGCGCCGTCGGTCGTGGGCTCCGCGGCCGCGATCCAGCCGCGTGCGGCCGCCCGCCTCAACCTGCGGGTGCCGCCCGGCGCGGACGCCCGCGAGCTGCAGGACAAGCTCGTGGCCCACCTCGAGGCGCACGCACCGTGGGGCGTGCGCGTCACCGTGGAGCGCGACGCCGTCGGGCAGCCGTTCGCCGCCCGCACCGACGGGCACGTCTTCGAGACCCTGTCCTCGGCGCTCGCGGACGCCTACGGCAAGGCCACCGTGACCGCCGGGCAGGGCGGGTCGATCCCGCTGTGCAACATCTTGGCGAGCCAGTACCCGGACGCGTCGATCGTGCTGCTCGGCGTCGAGGAGCCGGCCTGCCTCATCCACGCGCCGAACGAGAGCGTGCACCCGAGCGAGATCGAGAACCTGGCCGTGGGCGAGGCGCTGTTCCTCGCCCGGCTCGGCCAGGGCTGAGCGCCGTGCCAGCCGCCCGGTACGACGCGGTCGTGGTGGGCGGCGGGCACAACGGGCTCACCGCCGCCGCGTACCTCGCGCGGGCGGGGCGGGCCGTGCTCGTCCTGGAGCGGCTCGACCACTTCGGCGGGGCCGCGGTCTCCGCCCGGGTGTTCCCGGGCGTCGACGCACGGCTGTCGCGGTACTCCTACCTGGTGTCCCTGCTGCCGCGGCGGATCGTCCGGGAGCTGGCGCTGCCGCTGACCCTGCGCCGCCGGCGGTACTCCTCGTACACGCCGGTGGGCGACGCCGGTCTCCTCGTCGACACCGGCGACGACGCCGCCACCCGGGCGTCGTTCGCCGCCGTCGGCGCGCCCGTGACCGACCACGAAGCGTGGGGGCGCTGGTACGCCGCCACCGGCCGCCTCGCGCGGCGCCTGTTCCCCACGCTCACGGAGCCCCTCCCGTCGCGCGCCGAGGCCCGCGCCCTCGTCGACGACGACGCCACTTGGGACGCGCTCGTCGAGCGGCCACTGGGGGAGGCTCTGCGCGCGGGGTTCTCCTCCGACGTCGTGCGCGGCTTGGTCGCCACCGACGGGCTCATCGGCACGTTCGCCGACCTCGACGACCCGGCGCTGGTGCAGAACCGCTGCTACCTGTACCACGTGGTCGGCGGCGGCACGGGGGACTGGGACGTGCCGGTGGGCGGCATGGGCGCGGTGTCCGGGGCGCTGCGCGACGCGGCGCTCGCGGCCGGGGCCACGGTCGTGACGCGTGCCGACGTGACCGCCGTCGATCCGGGCGAGGGCGGCGACGCCCAGGTCTCCTGGACGGACGACGACGGTCGTGACCACGACGTCGCCGCGGGCGCGGTGCTGTGCGGCGCGGCGCCCGCCACCCTCGACCGCCTGCTCGCCGCGGCGGGGGCGGCGCCCTCCGGCCGTGCCGGGCCGCGGGCGCCCGAGGGTGCGCAGCTCAAGGTCAACATGCTGCTGCGCCGGCTGCCGCGCCTGCGGGACGGCGTCGACCCGGCCGCCGCGTTCAGCGGCACGTTCCACGTCAACGAGTCGTTCGCGCAGCTCCAGGACGCGCAGGCGCAGGCGGCGGCCGGACAGGTCCCCGCGGTGCCGCCGTGCGAGATCTACAGCCACTCGCTCACCGACCCGAGCATCCTCGGCTCGGAGCTGCGCGCGACCGGCGCTCACACGCTCACACTGTTCGGCCTGCACATGCCCGAGCGGCTGTTCCGCGGTGACGGCCCGACCGCGCACGACGCCGCCCGGGACCGGGCGCTCGCCGCCACGCTCGCGTCGCTCGACTCCGTGCTCGCCGAGCCGATCGAGGACGTGCTGCTGCGCGCCCCGGACGGCAGCCCGTGCCTGGAGGCGCGCACGCCCGTGGACCTGCAGCGCGACGTCGGGCTGCCCGGCGGCCACATCTTCCACCGCGACCTGTCGTGGCCCTGGGCCCCGGACAGCTCTGCCGGCGATGCCGACGGCACGCGGGACGACGACGCGGCCGGCCTCGACCGGCCCGGGTCGTGGGGCGTCGAGACCGTGCACCCGCGCGTGCTGCTGGCGGGTGCCGGCGCGCGGCGCGGTGGGGGAGTGAGCGGCGTCCCCGGCCGCGCCGCGGCGATGGCGGCGCTCGGCGGCTAGCCCTGCGGGGCCAGGGTGCGCAGGACGCAGAACTCGTTGCCCTCCGGGTCGCCCAGCACCTCCCAGCTCGCGTCGGGGTCCTGGCCCACGTCGACGCGGGTGGCGCCGAGCGCGAGCAGCCGCGCGACCTCGTCGTCGGTGCTCCTGTCGATCGGGCTGACGTCCAGGTGGAGACGGTTCTGCACGGTCTTGGCCTGCGGCACCCGCGCGAAGACCAGGGTGGGGGCCTCCTGGCGGTCGCGGACGCCCTCGACGGTCGGCTCCCACGAGCCGATCTCCACCTGGTCGTCGCGCCGCTCGAGGACGGAGAACCCCAGCACCTCGCACCAGAAGGCGGCGAGCCGCTCCGGGTCGTGGCAGTGCACGACCACCTCGGTGAGCCTGCTGGTCATGACCGCACCGCCTTCGGCGCGACGGCCTCCAGGTCGTCGACGCTCCCCGACATGATCGTGCGCACGTGCTCGGTGACGTGCTCGACGGGCCAGTTCCACCAGGCCAGTGCGAGGAGCCGGGCGATGTCCCGCGCGTCGAACCGGGTGCGGAGGACGTCGGCCGGGTTCCCGCCGACGATGCCGTAGTCGGGCACGTCGCGGGTGACCACCGAGCCGGCGCCGACGATCGCGCCGTGCCCGATGCGCACGCCCGGTAGCACCGTGGCGCCGTTGCCGAGCCAGACGTCGTGGCCGACCACCGTGTCGCCGCGGCCGGGGAGCCCGGTGAGGAGGTCGACGTGCTCCGCCCAGGACCCGCCGAGCGTGGGGAACGGGAACGTGGACGGGCCGTCCATCCGGTGGTTGGCGCCGTTCATGAGGAAGCGGACGCCCGTGCCGAGCGCGCAGTACCTGCCGATCCGGAGCTTCTCCGGGCCGTAGTGGTAGAGCACGTTGCGGGTCTCGAAGGCGGTCGCGTCGTCGGGGTCGTCGTAGTAGGAGTACTCCCCGACCTCGATCAGCGGGGACGTCACCAGGGGCTTGAGCTGGACCACCCTCGGCTGGCCGGGCATCGGGTGCAGGATCGTCGGATCAGCGGGAACGGGCATGCGTCGCGGTCTCCTCGTCGGTCGTGCTTCGCGTCCCGGCCCATCATGAGCCTCCCGGCCCGGCCGGTCATCCTGATTCGTGCGCTCAGCCGGGGGCCCCGACCGTCCGCTCCTGAGTGGCGGCCCACGCGTAGCCGGGGTCGTCGCGCAGCAGGTCGTGGTGCGGGCCCCGCGCGACGACGCGAGCGGGACCGCCGGCCGGGTCCGTGCCGAGCAGCAGCACCTCGTCGGCCGACGCCAGCGGCGTGAGCCGGTGCGACGCCACCACGACCGCCCGGCCGGTGGTGCGGGCGTGGGCCGCGAGGGTGCCCACCAGGGCGTCGGCGGTCGCGGCGTCGAGGTGCTCGGCGGGTTCGTCGACCAGCAGCACTCGGGCCGGCGCCAGCAGCGCGCGGGCCATCAGCAGGCGGCGGCGCTCGCCGCCGGAGACGTCCGCGCCGTCCGGGCCGAGCATCGCCTCGAGGCCGTCGGGCAGCCCCGCCAGCCAGGAGTCGAGGCCGACGGCGGCGAGCGCTCCGCGGGCGTCGCCCTCGGTGACGTCGGGGCGGGCCACGCGCAGGTTCTCCAGCACGGTGGTGCCGAAGAGGTGGCCGTCCTCGGCGACGAAGAGCGTGCCCCCGGCGGCGGTGCGCACGTGCCCCCCGCGCTCCGGGAGCAGCCCCGCGGCGGTGAGCAGCAGCGTCGTCTTGCCGACGCCGGACGGGCCGGCCAGGGCGACCACGGCGCCGGGTAGCAGCGTGAGGTCCACGCCCGCCACGACCGTGCGGTCGGCCCAGCCGGCGGCGACGCCGTCGAGCTCGAGCAGGTCGCCGCCCACGGGGGGCGGCTCGGGCGCGGGGCCGGCAGGGGCGGCGTCGGGGAGGAGGGCGACGAGCCGGCGAGCGGCCTCGCGGGAACGGCGCAGCTGGACGGCGGCGGCCGGGAGCGTGGACGTGGCCTCGAAGACGGCGAGCGGCGTGAGCACGACGACGGCCAGCTCGACGGGCGTCAGCGCGCCCGCCGCGACGGCCGGCACGCCGAGCAGCAGCGAGCACAGGACGGCGAGGGTCTGCGCGCCGGCGTCGATGGCGGCCGACGTGCCGGAGATGCGCGCGCCGTCGTGCGTGGAGCGCGTGAGGCGGGCGTCGGCGGCGCGCAGCCCCGCCAGCCGTTCGTCGAGGCGGCCCGCGACGCGCAGCTGCTGCCCGTCCTCGAGCAGCTCGAGGGCCCGGCCGGTGACCTCGGCGCGGGCGGCCGCCCCGCGGCGCTCGACGGACGCCGCGGCCCGCGACGCCAGCCACGGCGCGAGCACGCCCGTGAGCAGCAGGCAGCCGAGCAGCGTGAGGCCCGCGGCAGGGAGGAACGCGCCCACCAGGACCACCGAGCCGAGCCCGACCCCGACGGACACGCCGGCGGGGATCAGCGCGCGCACGACGACGTCTCCCACCGTGTCCACGTCGGCGCCCACCCGGGCCAGCAGGTCGCCCCGGCGCAGCGCGATCACGCGGGTCACGGGGCCGGCGGCGAGCGCGTCGTAGAGGTTGGCGCGCAGGGCGGCCATGCCGCGCAGCGCCACGTCGTGGGAGGCGAGGCGCTCCAGGTAGCGCAGCACGCCGCGCCCGGTGCCGAACGCGCGCACGGCGACGACGGCCACCGACAGCTGCAGCACCGGCGGCATCTGCGACGCCCGCGCGATGAGCCACGCCGCGGCGGCCGCCAGGCCGACGGAGAACCCGAGCGCGAGCGTGCCCAGCACCACCGCCCGCAGCACGCGGGACCAGCGCACCTCGAGCATCGGCAGCACCCGGCGCAGCGGGTCGGCAGTCTGCCCGGCGCGCGTCACGACGCCACCGCCTCGGCCGGGCCGACGGCGCGCGCGGCGACGTCCACCACCTGGTCGGCCAGGGCCAGCAGCGACGCGCGGTGGGCGACGACCACCACGGTGCGGCCGGCGTCGCGCCAGGCGCGCACGGTGTCGAGGACGACCTGCTCGCCGCGGGCGTCGAGGTGGGCGGTGGGCTCGTCGAGCAGCACCAGGGGCGGGGGAGCGGCGCCCTCCGGCGTGGCGCCGTCGAGCAGCGCCGACGTGAGCGCCACCCGCTGCCGCTGCCCGACGCTCAGCCCCGTGCCGCCCAGGCCGACGGGCGTGGCCCAGCCCTGCGGCAGCCCGGCGGCGACGGCGTCCAGCCCGGTGGTGCGCGCGGCCGCGGCCAGCGCGTCGTCGCCGATGTCGCGGCCATCCGTGACCGCGTCGCGCAGCGTCCCGGGGGCGAGGCTGGGACGCTGCGGCACCCAGGTGACCTGGGGCCACCAGGTGGCGGGGTCGACGTCGGCGAGGTCGACGGGGATCGGGTCGGCGGAGGCCGCGCCCGCGGGCTCGACCAGCACCCGCCCCGCGTCGGGCCGCAGCAGCCCGAGGAGCACGAGCGCCGTGGTCGACTTGCCCGCCCCGCTGGGGCCGCGCAGCGCGACCACGCGGCCGCCGCCGGGGTGGCCCGTGCCGAGCGGCACCCGGGCGGTGAGCCCGGCCGGCGCGGACAGGCCGCGGTCCCCGGCGCGGACGCCCACGCCGTCGAGCACGAGGGTCGCGCCGGCGAGGGCCGGCGCGGCCACGGTGCCGGCGTCCGGCAGCGGCTGCTCGAGGACGGCGAAGGCACGGTCGGCGGCCGCGAGGCCGTCGGTGGACGAGTGGAACTCGGCGCCCACACGGCGCAGCGGCAGGTACACCTCGGGGGCGAGGACGAGGACGGCGATGGCGGGGACGAGCGCGATCATCCCCTCCACGAGGCGCAGGCCGACTCCGACGGCGACGATCGCGACGGACAGCGTGGTGAGCAGCTCGAGCACCATGCCCGACAGGAACGCGATCCGCAGCGTGCCCATGGTCGCGCGCCGCGACGCGTCGCCGAGGGCCCGCACGCGGACGCCGGGCCCGATCTCGCGCCCGAACGCGCGCAGCGTGGGCAGCCCGGCGAGCAGGTCGAGCACCTGGGATCCCAGGCGCTCGATGGTGCGCAGCCGGCGCTCGGACGCGCCCGCGGTCATGACGCCGACGAGCCACATGAACAGCGGCACGAGCGGCAGCGTCACGACGCAGATCAGCGCGGAGACCCAGTCCAGGCCGAGCACCACCAGCACCAGCACCGGGGTGAGGATCGCGGTGAGCAGGAGCTGCGGCAGGTAGCGGACGAGGTACGGCGCGAGGTCGTCGAGGCCGCGGGTGGCCAGCGTGGCGGTGGCCGCGGGGCCCGCCTCGCCCCCGGCGCGCGGGCCGAGCGCCACGGTGTGCGCCACGACCTGCTCGCGCAGCTCGGCGACGACGTCCGCGGCCGCCTTCTGCGCGTACCGCTCCTGGGCCCAGGCGATCGCCGCCCGCGCCGCGAGCGCGGCGACGAGCACCCCGAGCCACGGGGCGAGGTCCGCCAGGGCCAGGGGCGTGCCCGCGCTGCCCGCCGTGACCGCGGGTCCGAGGGTGTGGGCGATCGCGAACGCCTGCACGACCACCGCGCCGGCGGCGGCGACGCCGAGCGCGGCGGTCAGGGTGACGTACCACCGGGCCGCGCGGGCGCGTCGCAGCAGGCGCGGGTCGAGGGGCTTCACCACGTCAGAATGCCGCGTCCTTGATCTTCTGCCAGGACAGGCCCGCGGGCGCCGGGATGTCCTTGCTGGACAGCCGGCGCCGGAACACCCAGTACGTCCACGCCTGGTAGGCGATGACGAGCGGCGTGAGGACCACGGCCACCCACGACATCACGGTGAGCGTGTAGGGGGTGGAGGCGGCGTCCGCCACGGAGAGCGCGACGCCTCCGTCGACGGCGGGGATGACGTCGGGGTACATGGAGCCGAAGATGAGCACGACGGCGGCCGCGATGGTCACGGCCGACAGCGTGAACGCCCAGCCCTCCCGGCGGGCCCGCGCGGTCACGACCACGCCGACCAGCGCGAGGGCCGCGACGGCCACCGGCACCCAGGTCCACGCCACGGAGTAGGCGACCTGCGCCCAGATCGCCCAGCCGCCGGCCACGACCAGCGCGACCACCGACAGCACCGACGCGAGCCGGCCCGCGCGCTCGCGGACGTCGCCGTCCGTCTTGAGCGCCACGAACACGCTGCCGTGCAGCAGGAACAGCACCAGCGTGGTGAGGCCGCCGACGAGGGCGAAGGGGTTGAGCAGCGCCCAGAACCCGCCCACGTACTGGAACGACTCGTCGAGCAGCAGACCGCGCACGAGGTTGCCGAACGCCACGCCCCACATGACCGCCGGGACCCACGACCCTGCCTGGATGGCGAGGTCGCACCGCCGCACCCAGCGAGCGTCGGCGATCTTGCCGCGGTACTCGAACGCGACGCCGCGGGCGACGAGCGCCAGCAGGATGATAAGCAGCGGGATGTAGAAGCCGGAGAACATGGTGGCGTACCACTCGGGGAACGCGGCGAAGGTCGCACCGCCCGCGGTGAGCAGCCACACCTCGTTGCCGTCCCACACGGGCCCGATCGTGTTGATGAGGACGCGGCGCTCGGAGTCACGCTGCTCCTTGCCGCCGCGCGGCAGGATCGACAGCAGCATGCCGACGCCGAAGTCGAAGCCCTCGAGCACGAGGTAGCCCGTCCACAGGACGGCGATGATGACGAACCAGAGGATCGCGAGGTCCACGGCAGTAGCTCCAGTCTCGTTTCTCGGCGCTCAGTACGCGAAGGACAGCGGGCGGTCGGTGTCCTCGGGGTCCTGCGCCTCCGGGGACTCGTCGCGGACCGAGGCGGGCGCGCCCTCGATCGTGTACCGGTGCATGAGCCGGTACCAGACGACGGCGAGCAGCGCGTAGACCAGCGTGAGCACGATCATCGACGCGAGGATCACGCCCGGCGGCACGGCAGTGGACACGCCGCGCTCGGTGAGCAGGCGCACCTGGTCGATGCCGCTCGGGTTGGGCGCCACGACCCAGGGCTGCCGCCCGACCTCGGTGAAGATCCACCCGAACGAGCAGGCGATGAACGGCATGGGCAGCGCCAGGATGCCGAGCCGGCCGAGCCAGACGTTCTCGCTCACCCGGCCCTTGCGCGTCAGCCAGAGCGCGAGGAGCGCGAGGGCGGCGGAGAAGGCCGCGAAGCCGATCATGAGGCGGAACGACCAGTACGCGACGGCGAGCGGCGGCGTGTAGGTGACCGGGTCGCCGGAGGCGGTGGTGTCGCCGTAGCGCTCCGTGTACTGCTGCTGGACGTCGTTGACGCCGGGCAGGAAGGACTCGGGGCCGGAGAAGTGGCCGGTGCCGAGGTAGCTGGCGAGGCCCGGCACGGTGAGGATGTGCCGCACGCCCTCGCAGCCCTCGTTGAGGTTGCCGATCGACAGGATGGAGAAGGCGGCGGCCTCCTCGCCGTCGCACAGCGCCTCGGCCGACGCCATCTTGCCGGGCTGCTGCTCGAACATGAGCTTGCCCTGCACGTCGCCGGACCAGATGACGCCGGCGCCCGCGACGAGCATCACCCAGGCCCCGAGGACGACGGCCGGACGGTAGACGTTGCGCGCCGTCTCGACGTCCTCGGCCCTCTTCGTGCGGGCGAGGCGCACCATCCACCACGCCGCGATGCCGCACACGAACGTGCCGGCGGTGAGGAACGCGGCCGTGATGGTGTGCGGGAACGCGGCCCACAGGGTGTTGTTGCCGAGCACCGCGCCGATGGACTCCATCTCGGCGCGGCCCGTCTCGGGGTTGTAGATCGTGCCGACCGGGTGCTGCATCCACGAGTTGGCGGCGAGGATGAAGAACGCCGAGAGGTTCGTGGCGAGGGCGAACAGCCAGATCGACGCGAGGTGCACCTTCTTGGACACGCGGTCCCAGCCGAAGATCCACAGGCCGAGGAAGACGGACTCGACGAAGAAGGCGGCGAGCGCCTCCATCGCGAGGGGGGCGCCGAAGACGTCGCCCACGAAGCGGGAGTATTCGCTCCACGCCATCCCGAACTGGAACTCCTGCCAGATGCCGGTGACGACGCCGAGGGCGAAGTTGATGAGCAGGAGCTTGCCGAAGAACTTCGTCAGGCGGAGCCAGCGCTCCTTCTTGGTGACCACCCACGCCGTCTGCATCGCCGCGACCAGCGGCGCGAGGCCGATGGTCAGCGGGACGAAGATGAAGTGGTAGACGGTGGTGATGGCGAACTGCCAGCGGGCCAGTGCGAGGGCGTCCACGGGTTCTCCTGATACTCGTCCGAGTCGTCTGTCGACGGTATGACCACCGGCCCGCGGGCGCACGACCAGGACGGTCGCCGCCACGAGGCCCTGCTCGTGAAGACTTTCACGATCTTGGTCGTGAAGGTCTTCACAAGTCAAACCCGGGTCGGTCACGGCGTGTCC
Organism: Isoptericola sp. NPDC055063; assembly: GCF_053608125.1. NCBI lineage: Bacteria > Bacillati > Actinomycetota > Actinomycetes > Micrococcales > Promicromonosporaceae > Isoptericola > Isoptericola sp. NPDC055063. The sequence goes on from NZ_JBSGUW010000010.1 coordinate 206,075, forward strand.
GACGGCGGCGTGTCACGCGGCGGGTCGTGCAGGATGCGATACTGGTGCGAAGCCGCACGGGCCCACATCCCGGGGCGGCCCACGAGCTCGCAGCACTCGCGATCCGCACGCGATGCCGCCGTCCGGCACGAGGCCGGGAGGCGGGCGTCCGCGAAGAGCGCGGTGCCGCAGCCGGAACCGAGACTTCCGTCGGCCGGTGCGCTGAGCAGCGCCGCCGTCCGACGACGACCACCGGTGGTCCGCACGTGTGGGGGCGGGGCCGCCGGAGCTGGAGCGCCTTCCGTGACGTCCGACAACCCGACCGACGCCGCAGCCCGCAAGCCCGCCCGCCGCCGCGCGACCCGCGCCGCCGGCGGCGCGAAGGCCGCGGCCGGCGAGCAGCCCGCGACGACGGCGGCCGCCCCGGCCGCCTCGGCCGCCTCGCTGTCCGACCTCGTCCTGCCGGAGCGGTCCGCCGCCCGCGACGACGCCCCCGCCGCCCCGACGGCCGGGGCTGCCGGCCTGGCCGGCATCGTGCTGCCGGACGGCCCGACCGGCCGCAGCGAGGGCGACGAGGCCGCCCAGAAGCCCGCCCGCACCCGTCGCCGGGCCACCCGCTCCACCGGCGCCCAGCGCGAGGCCCAGCCCGCCGCCGAGCCGGCGCCCGCCGTCGAGGCGCCGGCCGAGGTGCCCGCGCCCGAGGTGGCCGAGCCGGCGTCCGCGGCCGAGCCGGCCCCCGCGGCCAAGACCCGCACCCGGGCGCGCCGCGCCACGGGGTCGGCCGCGAAGAAGGTGACCGAGACGGCTGAGGCGACGCCGGCCGGGGCCCCTGAGCCCGAGGCCGCCGAGCAGACGGCCGCCGAGCCCGAGACCGCCGAGCCCGCTGCGCCGAAGCGAGCCACGAGGTCCGCCGCCAAGGGCGGCGCGAAGGGCTCCACCCGGACCACCAAGGCCGCCGAGACCACGGATGCGACCAAGGCGACCGAGAAGGAGCCTGCCGAGCAGGCGGCGACGGAGCCCGCGGCGAAGACCACGAAGCGGACCCGCAAGAAGGCCGCCCCGGCGGCGACGGAGGAGACCGCGCCTGAGGCGGTCGTTCCCGCGACCGACGCCCCCGCAGCGCAGGAACCGACGGCCCCGCGGTCCCCGGCCGCCCGGGGCGGCGGGTCGGTGACCCCGCGCCTCGCGACGACGGCCGTGCTGTTCCAGGCGCCGGACCTCTCCGGCCGCCGCGCGCGCCGCGCGCAGGCCCCCGCCGGGCCGCCGCGCCCGCACGACGAGCCGGCCGCGCCCTCGTTCGCGTCGCGGGTGACCGCCGCGCCCGCCGAGGCTGCTGCGCCCGCGGACGCTGCCGCGCCCGCCGAGGCGACGACGGAGCCGGCGACCGAGGCCCCGAAGGCCCCGGCGACGCGCTCGCGGTCCCGCCGCGCCACCCGCCCGTCGAAGGCGGCGCAGCCGGCAGCGGCGCAGGAGCAGGCCGTCCAGGACCAGGCTGCCCAGGAGCAGCTCGCGCAGACGGCCTCCGAGCAGGAGCCGGTCGCGCAGGTGCCGGCCGTCGACGAGGCGCCGTCGGTCGTGGAGGCCGAGGCGCCCGCCGTCGAGCTCACGGACGACGAGGCCGCCGCGGTCGAGGAGGTCGGCGTCATCGAGTCCGAGCTCGTCGCCGAGGGCGTCGAGCTCGTCGACCTGGGCCCGGAGGACCTGAGTGACGAGGACGGCGAGGACGACGAGATCCGTCCGCGCCGCCGCCGGCGCCGGGGTGGCCGTGGCCGCCGCGGCGGGCGTCGTCCCGAGGACGGCGCCGAGCACGACGGCGACGAGGACGCGGAGGACGGCCCGCACGACGAGGCCGCCGGGCGTCCCGCCGACGAGGGCACGGACGAGCACGGCGAGGACCACGACGACGAGCAGGGTGACGACCGGGACGACGCCGAGGACGAGGGCGGCGAGTCCGCGTCGGGCCGTCGCCGTCGCCGCCGTCGCCGGGGCACCCGCGCGGAGCGGGCCGAGGCCGCGGTGGCGCGCACGCGCGACCGCGACGAGGTCACCGCGCTCAAGGGCTCCACGCGTCTCGAGGCGAAGCGTCAGCGCCGTCGCGAGGGCCGCGACGCCGGCCGCCGCCGCCAGATCATCACGGAGGCGGAGTTCCTCGCGCGCCGCGAGTCGGTGACGCGGTCGATGGTCGTGCGCGAGCTCGACGGCCGCACGCAGATCGCCGTGCTCGAGGACGGCGTGCTCGTGGAGCACTACGTCTCGCAGCAGTCGCAGGCGTCGATGGTGGGCAACGTCTACCTCGGGCGCGTGCAGAACGTGCTGCCCAGCATGGAGGCCGCGTTCGTCGACGTCGGCAAGGGCCGCAACGCCGTGCTGTACGCCGGCGAGGTCAACTGGGACGCCGCGGGCCTCGAGGGCGGCCAGCCGCGCCGCATCGAGGAGGCGCTGAAGTCGGGCGACTCCGTGCTCGTGCAGGTCACCAAGGACCCGATCGGGCACAAGGGCGCGCGCCTGACCTCGCAGGTCACGCTCGCCGGCCGCTACCTCGTCTTCGTGCCCGGCGGAGGCATGACCGGCATCAGCCGCAAGCTCCCCGACACGGAGCGCAGCCGCCTCAAGAAGATCCTGCGCGACGTCGTGCCCGAGGGCGCGGGCGTCATCGTGCGCACCGCCGCCGAGGGGGCGAGCGAGGCCGAGCTGCGCGCCGACGTCGAGCGCCTCGAGTCGCAGTGGGCCGCGATCCAGAAGAAGTCGTCGTCCGCCAGCGCCCCCGCGCTGCTGCAGGGCGAGCCGGACCTCGCGATCCGCGTGGTGCGCGACATCTTCAACGACGACTTCTCGTCGCTGCAGATCCAGGGCCAGGGTGCGTGGGACGAGATCGCGCAGTACGTCGAGGAGCTCGCTCCCGACCTGCGCGACCGCGTCACCAAGTGGACCGAGAACACCGACGTGTTCGCCGTGCACCGCGTGGACGAGCAGCTCGCCAAGGGCATGGACCGCAAGGTCTGGCTGCCGTCCGGCGGGTCGCTGGTCATCGACCGCACCGAGGCGATGACGGTCGTCGACGTCAACACCGGCAAGTTCACCGGCGCCGGCGGCACCCTCGAGGAGACCGTCACGCGGAACAACCTCGAGGCGGCCGAGGAGATCGTGCGCCAGCTGCGGCTGCGCGACATCGGCGGCATCGTCGTCATCGACTTCATCGACATGGTGCTCGAGTCGAACCGCGACCTCGTGCTGCGCCGCCTGGTCGAGTGCCTGGGCCGCGACCGCACCAAGCACCAGGTGGCGGAGGTGACGTCCCTCGGTCTGGTGCAGATGACCCGCAAGCGCGTGGGCCAGGGCCTGGTCGAGGCGTTCTCCGAGACCTGCGAGCACTGCAAGGGCCGCGGCTTCATCGTGCACAGCGAGCCCATCGAGAAGGGCGGCGCGCCGCACCAGCACAGCGACGCCGACCAGGGCGAGGGCGCCAAGCGCTCGCGCCGCAAGCGCGGCGGCAAGCAGGCCGAGCCGGCGACCCCGGCCCCGGCGGCCGAGGTGCCGACGCTGCCCGAGGACCGGTCCGAGGCGCGCGAGGCGGTCAAGGCCACGCTCGCCACGATCGCGGCCGCGGCGGCCCACGCCCACGAGCACGAGCACGAGGCGAAGGACGGCGGTACGGCGGACCCGACCGCGGCGCCCGAGCCCGCGCCCGCGCCGCTGACGCTCCCCGAGCCGGTCGAGGCCGCGGTGGTGACGCCCGTCGCGCCCGAGACGCTCATCGAGCTGCCCGAGCGCAAGCCGGAGGCGTCTGCGCCGGAGCCGACGGCGGACCCCGCCGAGAAGCCTGCGAAGAAGGCTCCCCGCCGGGCGCGCAAAGGAGCCGGAGCGCCCCGGGCTGCTCGGCCGGCTGCTGGGGAGGCTGCGCCGGGAGTGACCGGCGAGTGACCTGACCGCGAGCCCGGCACGAGGGCCCGAGGCCGACGTCACCGGACGTCGGCCTCGGGCTTTCGTGTACCCGCGTGCCGGGCGGGAGTGCGTGCCATGCTCGGGCCATGGACGACGGGATCGGCGGGCGGCTCGAGGTGATCGCCGGGCCGATGTTCGCCGGCAAGACGGAGGAGCTGGTGCGCCGCGTGCACCGCGCGCAGGTCGCGCGGCGCGGCGTGCTCGTCGTCGCGCACGCGCTGGACACGCGCAGCGGCCCCGGCCGGGTGGCGTCCCACTCGGGGCTGGAGGTGCCGTCGCGCAGCGTGCGATCCGCGCAGGAGGTCCCCGGGCTCGTGGAGGCCGGCACCGAGCTGGTGGCGGTGGACGAGGCGCAGTTCTTCGGCCCGGAGCTGGTGGACGTCGTCACGGCGCTGGCGGACGCCGGCCTCGTCGTGGTGGTGGCGGGGCTGTCGGTGACGTTCGACGGCCGGCCGTTCGCGCCGCTGCCCGCGCTGATGGCGGTGGCCGAGCAGGTCACGAAGCTGACCGCGGTGTGCGCGGTCTGCGGGCGCGACGCGGCGTACCACGTCCGCCTCGAGCTGGCGCCGGCGGACGATGATGCGCTGTCCCCGACGTCGGGCCACGTAGGCGGCTCCGAGTCGTACGAGGCGCGCTGCCGGCGGCACCGCGCCGCCTGACCGCCGGCCGGGTGCCGGGCTCGGGTGCCGGGTTGTCAGCCGCGCCCGAGCCGCTGGCGCAGCGGGCAGTCGAACGGGTCCCGCGCGGCGAGGCCGACCTCGTTGAGGTACCGCACGACGATCGCGTAGGAGCGCAGCAGCGTGGTCTCGGTGTACGGCATCCCGAGGCGGGCACAGTGCTCGCGCACGATGAGCCGGGCCCGCGCCAGGTGGGGGCGCGGCATGCTCGGGAACAGGTGGTGCTCGACCTGGAGGTTGAGCCCGCCCATGAGGACGCTCATCCAGGCGCCGCCGCGCACGTTGCGCGACGTCAACACCTGCTTCGACAGGAAGTCGATCCGGCTGCCCGGCGGGATCATCGTCATGCCCTTGTGGTTGGGGGCGAAGGTCGCGCCCATGTAGACGCCGAACACGGCGAGCTGCACGCCCAGGAAGGCGAGCCCGAGCCCGATCGGCAGCCACCAGAAGATCACCGCCACGTAGAGGGTCAGCCGCGCCACGATGGTGACCAGCTCGCGCCGGCGGGCCGCGCGCGTCTCGGGCGGCCCGGTCAGCAGCGACCGCACGGCGGTGACGTGCAGGTTGAGCCCCTCGAGCGTGAGCAGCGGGAAGAACAGCCAGCCCTGGCGGCGGGTGATGGCGCCGAGGAACCCGTGGTGGTCGGCGGCCGCCTCCTCGGTGAAGGAGATGACGCCGGGCGCCACGTCGGGGTCCTTGCCCACGTGGTTCGGGTTCGCGTGGTGGCGCGTGTGCTTCGTCATCCACCAGGAGTAGCTGATCCCGACGACGGCGTTCGCCAGCAGCCGCCCGACGCGGTCGTTGAGCGGTCCGGACGCGAACACCTGGCGGTGCGCGGTCTCGTGCGTGAGGAAGGCCAGCTGCGTGAGGACGAGGCCGAGGCCGCCGGCGACCAGGAGCTGCAACCAGGAGTCGCCCAGGAGGACGAACCCCGTCACGAGCCCGCCGAGCGCGACGGCGAGCGCGACGGCGACGCCGAGGTAGTAGCCGTAGGCGCGGCGCAGCAGCCCCGCGTCGCGGACCTCCTTCGACAGGGTGGCGTACGTGCCGGTGAACCGGGCGGCCTGACCGCCGCGAGCGGTGGACGGGGCCTGACGGACGGCCGGGACGACTGGGGGCATGCGTGCCTCGCAGGGGTCGGGGTCGACTTCCCAGCCGAGGGGTGAGCGGATGCTCCGTCGTGCGGATGCCTCGAGCCTACGGAACCGTAGGTTCAGGACAAGGGGGATGTCCCCCCGACCGCCCGGACCCGCGCGAGGACCGCGGCCGACGTCGCGGCGTCCGCGGCGGCGACGATCCCGCGCCCCCCGCGGACCTGCCCGCCGTCGAGGTCGGTGACGACGCACCCGGCCGCCTCGCACAGTGCGACGCCCGGCAGGAAGTGCACGCTGCCGTCGACGTGCGCGCCCGTCACGTACGCGGCCTGGCGCCCGGCGGCCACCCAGGCGAGGGCGAGGGACGTCGACGCCACGCGGACGGCGAACGCCGCGCGCACGGCCTCGTCCGCGACGAGGCCGGGGGCCGCGCCGCCGTTGTCGACGTCCACGTTGACCAGCCGCGTCACCGGGGTGGGGGAGAGGTCGGTGTCGGCGCCCGTGCCCGGCGCGCGGCGGCACGCGCGGGCCCCGTCGGTCCACAGCACCTCGCCGGTGAGCGGGTCGGCGACGGCCGCCGCGGCGACGCGCTCGGTGCCGTCCTGCTGCTCGGCGAGCGCCACGTTGACGCCGAAGGACGGGACCCCGGCGGCGAAGTTGAGGGTGCCGCACAGCGGGTCGACGTACCAGCGCCGCGGCGCGTCCCCGCCGGACGTGCCGAGCTCCTCGCCGACGACGGCGTCGTCCGGGCGCGCGTCCGCCAGCACCTCGCGGACCGCCCGCTCGGCGGCGACGTCCGTGTCCGTGGCGAAGTCCAGCGCGGACTTCGCGTGCCGCGTCACGGGGCGGCCGAACGCGGCGGCGACCTCCGCGGCGCCGCGGAGGGCGGCGGCGATCGCGACCTCCACGTCGGACGGGCGGGGCTCGGGTGGGGGCTCGGGCGCGGGCGAGGTCGGGGGAGCGTCCGTGGGGTGCGTCACGTGCGGCATCCTGGCACGCCCCGCCGCAGTCCCTCAGTCCTCGACCAGGGGGACGAAGGAGTACGTGCCGTGCTCGGACGTGCGGACCCTGCCGTCGTCGTCGCGCGTCACGAGCACCATGACGTGCCGTACGGGGATCACCATGCGGCCGCCTGGCGCCACCTGGTCGACCAGCTCGTCCGGCAGCCGGGTGGCCGCGGCGGAGACGAGCACGCGGTCCCAGCCGCCGTCCCGGGGCGCCCCGAGGACGCCGGGCGTGGCGTGGACGACGTGCGCCCAGGTCATGCCGGTGCGCCGCACGGCACCCGACGCGCGCGCGGCCAGGTCGGGGTGGCGCTCCAGGCCGAGCACCGTGCCCTCCGGCCCGACCAGCCGGGCGAGGAGCGCCGTCGTCCAGCCGGAGCCCGCCCCCACGTCCAGCACCCGCGCGCCGGCGGGCACGGCCAGCAGGCGCAGCATCGCCGCGACGGTCGACGGCTGCGAGCAGGTCTGCCCGTGCCCGATCTCGAGGGGCCGGTCGGCGGCGGACCAGCGCGCCGCGGCGCGGGGCAGGAAGCCGCGCCGGTCGACGTCGCGCAGCGCGTCGGCGACCGCGTCGTCGACCCCTCCCGCGCCCGTCGGCAGGTCGGCAGGTCCCGTGCGTCCGGCCATCCCCCCATCGTCACTCCGGCGCCGCCCGGACACCGGGCGAGCGAGCCGGCAGGGCGTGACGATCGAGGGACCGGCCGGCACCCCGTCGCCGGCCCCGGAGATCGGAGGACGGCATGGCAGGGACGGTCGCACGCGTCACGGAGATCACCGCCCGCTCGGACACGAGCTTCGAGGACGCGATCCGCGTCGGCCTCGAGCGCGCCGGCCGGACGGTCCGCAACATCACCGGCGCCTGGGTCAAGGAGCAGAAGATCGAGGTGTCCGACGGCGCCGTCGTCGCGTGGCAGGTGGACATGCAGGTGACGTTCGTCCTCGACGACTGAGGGCTCCCCGGCCTGTACGGCGCGCCCGCCGCCGCCCGGCGGTGGGCGACGTCACGCCCTGCGCGCCCGCCGGAGGTTTGAACCCTTCGGCTCCCTCGCGTAGTCTTGGACGTCGGCGCGCCTCTGGTGTGCCAGTCCCGTGTGCCCAGGACGCACCGCACTCGACCGCCGCGGCGGGCCGAGTTGCAGACCAAGTCGGTGAAGAACGTCGTGCGGCATGCCCAGACCAGGAGAGATGAGCAGCAACGTGGTGTACGCGATCGTCAAGGCCGGTGGCCGTCAGGAGAAGGTGTCCGTCGGGGACATCGTCGTCATGGACCGCCTCAAGGCCCAGGCCGGTGACACGGTGGAGCTGCCCGCTCTGCTTCTGGTGGACGGGGAGAAGGTGACCACCGACGCCGCGAAGCTGGCGAAGGTCAAGGTCACGGCTGAGGTCGTGCGGGACGAGAAGGGCCCGAAGATCACGATCCTCAAGTACAAGAACAAGACCGGCTACCGCAAGCGCCAGGGTCACCGCCAGTCGCTGACCCGCCTCAAGGTCACCGGCATCAAGTGACTCACCCCCGGGCCGAGCGCGACACCCCGCAGCACGGCCCGCGGCACTGATTCCCTCGTTCTTCGCAGAAAGCAGGTCTGACAGATGGCACACAAGAAGGGCGCGAGCTCCTCGCGCAACGGTCGTGACTCGAACTCGCAGCGCCTCGGCGTGAAGCGCTACGGCGGCCAGGTCGTCAAGGCCGGCGAGATCATCGTCCGCCAGCGCGGCACCCACTTCCACCCCGGCGAGAACGTCGGCCGTGGCGGCGACGACACGCTGTTCGCGCTGACCGCCGGCTCGGTCGCCTTCGCGACGCGTCGTGGCCGCAAGGTCATCGACATCGTCGCGGCCGAGGTCTGAGCCGCAACACACTTCCTCGACTCCCATCCGAGTCGACGACGAGGGGCGCACCGTCGCGGTGCGCCCCTCGTCGCTTTGCCTGAGAGGATCTGACCATGGCCAGCTTCGTCGATCGCGTGGTGCTGCACGCCGTGGGCGGTGACGGCGGCCACGGCGTCGCGTCGATCCGCCGCGAGAAGTTCAAGCCCCTCGCGGGCCCCGACGGCGGCAACGGGGGCGACGGCGGCACCGTGCGCCTCGTCGTCGACCCGCAGACCACGACGCTGCTGGAGTACCACCACTCGCCGCACCGCCGCGCGACGAACGGCACCCAGGGCATGGGCGACGACCGCGACGGCGCCAACGGGAGCGACCTCGTGCTGGGCGTGCCGGACGGCACCGTCGTCAAGGACCGCGAAGGCAACGTCTTGGCCGACCTGGTCGGGGCCGGCGCGGAGTACGTCGTCGCGCAGGGCGGCCGCGGCGGGCTCGGCAACCGCGCCCTCGCCTCCCCGAAGCGCAAGGCGCCGGGCTTCGCGCTGCTCGGCGAGCCGGGCGAGGAGCGCGAGGTCGTCCTCGAGCTCAAGACGATCGCCGACGTCGCGCTCGTCGGGTACCCGAGCGCGGGCAAGTCGTCGCTGGTCGCGGCGATCTCCGCCGCGCGGCCCAAGATCGCCGACTACCCGTTCACCACGCTCGTGCCGAACCTCGGCGTCGTGCAGGCGGGGGAGACCCGCTACACGGTGGCCGACGTGCCGGGGCTGATCCCCGGCGCGAGCGAGGGCAAGGGCCTCGGCCTGGAGTTCCTGCGCCACGTCGAGCGCACCGCCGTGCTGGTGCACGTGCTGGACTGCGCCACCCTCGAGCCGGGCCGCGACCCGCTGAGCGACCTGGACGTCATCGAGGCCGAGCTCGCCGCGTACGCCGGTGACCTCGGGATCGAGGGCGGACGGGTGCCGCTCACCGAGCGCCCGCGGCTCGTGGTCCTCAACAAGATCGACGTCCCCGAGGCGCGCGAGCTCGCCGAGCTGGTGCGCCCGGAGCTGGAGGCGCGCGGGCTGCGCGTCTTCGAGGTGTCGACGGCGAGCCACGAGGGCCTGCGGCCGCTGACCTTCGCGCTCGGCGAGCTCGTGGAGCGCGCCCGCGCGGCCGCCCCCGCGCCCGAGCCGACCCGGGTCGTGCTGCGTCCGAGGGCGGTCGACGAGGCCGGGTTCACCGTCACCCGGAAGCGGGAGCACGAGGGCGTCTACTACGAGGTGCGCGGGTCCAAGCCCGAGCGCTGGGTGCGCCAGACCGACTTCAACAACGACGAGGCCGTCGGCTTCCTCGCGGACCGGCTCGCCAAGCTCGGGGTCGAGGACAAGCTCCTCAAGGCCGGCGCGGTCGCCGGCGACGAGGTGCGCATCGGCGACCCGACGAACGCCGTCGTCTTCGACTGGGAGCCCACGCTCACCACCGGCCCCGAGCTGCTGGGCGCGCGCGGCACCGACCTGCGCCTCGACGAGAGCGCCCGCCCGACCCGTGGCGAGAAGCGCCGCGAGCACCAGGAGCGGATGGACGCCAAGACCGAGGCGCGCCGCGAGCTGTGGACGGAGCGCGAGTCGGGTCACTGGACGGACCCCGACGACGCCTGACCGCGGTTCCGGCGAGAATGCCGGGGTGAACGCCGCCCTCTCTCGCGCCAGCCTGCCCACGGCACACCGGATCGTCGTGAAGATCGGGTCGTCGTCGCTCACCGGGCCGGACGGCCGGCTCGACCTCGGCGCGCTGCGCGCCCTGGTCGACGTGCTGGCCGCGCGGGTGGCGGACGGCGGGCAGGTCGTGCTCGTCTCCTCGGGCGCGATCGCGGCCGGCATCGGCCCGCTCGGGCTCAGCGCCCGGCCCCGCGACGTCGCGACGATGCAGGCGGCGGCCATGCTGGGCCAGGGGCAGCTCGTCGCCCGGTACACCGAGGCGTTCTCCGCGCACGGCCTGCAGATGGGGCAGGTGCTGCTCACCGCGGAGGACACGGTGCGGCGGTCGCGGTACCGCAACGCGCAGCGGTCGCTGGAGCGCCTGCTGGCGCTCGGCGTCGTGCCCGTCGTGAACGAGAACGACGCGGTCACGACGGACGAGCTGACGTTCGGCGACAACGACCGCCTGGCCGCGCTGGTCTCCCACCTCGTGCGGGCCGACGCGATGGTGCTGCTCACCGACGTCGACGGGCTGCACGACGCCCCGCCGTCGCGGCCCGGCGCCCGGCGCATCGCGCACGTGGCCGACCTCGCCGACCTGGCCGGGGTCGAGGTCACCGCGCGCGGCAGCGCCGTCGGCACGGGTGGCATGGTCACCAAGCTGGAGTCGGCGCGGATCGCGACCGGCGCCGGCGTGCCGGTCGTCCTCACCAGCGCGACGCACGTCGCCGCCGCGCTGGCGGGCGAGGACGTGGGCACGTTCTTCGAGGTGACCGGCCGCCGCACGACGGCGCGGCGGCTGTGGATCGCGCACGCGGCGCAGTCCCACGGCCGCCTGCACCTGGACGCCGGAGCGGCCCGCGCCGTCCTGGGCGGCCGGGCGTCCCTGCTGCCCGCGGGCGTCACGCGCGTCGAGGGGACCTTCGAGGCAGGCGATCCCGTGGAGCTGGTCGGGCCCGACGACGTCGTGCTCGCGCGCGGCCTCGTGGCGTTCGACTCGGGCGAGCTGCCCGGCCTGCTCGGCCGGTCGACCTTCGACCTGCGCGCCGAGCTGGGGGAGGGCTACGACCGGGAGGTCGTGCACCGCGACGACCTCGTGCTGGAGCACCGGCGCTGACGACGCGGCGATGAGTTCGGCGCGTCGCGGGCGTCGGTAGGGGCAGCGGCGCGCGACGCGCGCCCCCGCCCCAGGAGGCCCCCATGCGTCGCCCGCACCCCGTCCTCGCGCTCGTCACCTCCCTGGTCACCGCCGCCGGTACGGCGCTGGTCCTCGCCGTCGCCCCGGCGTCGGCGGCGCCCCGCCCGTCCCCCGCGGCGGCGCCGGCCGCGGCTCCACCGACCGAGTACACGGGGGAGCTCGCGGGCGCCCGCTACCGCGTGCTGGTCCCGCGCGACTGGAACGGCACGCTCGTGATGTTCAGCCACGGGCACTACCCGTCGGAGTTCTTCGGCGGCTTCCCGGTGCCGCACCTGCTGGGCAACCAGGAGCTGAGCGAGCAGACGCTCACGGACCAGGGGTACGCCGTGGCGGCCTCGCTCTTCCAGGGCGGCGGGCTGGACTTCACCGTGCCGACGGCGGTGGCCGACCAGTCGCGCCTCCTGGACTGGTTCACCGCGCACGTCGGGGAGCCGGACCGCACCATCACCTACGGGCAGTCGATGGGCGCCGTCACGGCGGTGAAGCACGCCGAGGCCGAGCCCGACCGGATCGACGGGGTGCTCACCGTCGGCGGCGTCATCGACTGGGTGGGGCAGCTCGACGCGATCCTCGACATGAACCTCGCGACCCGCGTGCTGCTCACCGACGGCACCGACGCCCACGGGAGCCCGATCGAGCTCGTCGACGCAGCCGACCCGCAGGCCAGCCGCGACGCGCTGGTGGCCGCGCTCACCGCGGCCGCGGAGACTCCTGAGGGGCGCGCGAGGATCTCCCTCATCGCCTCGCTCAACACGGTCACCGGGTGGTACTGGATGAACGAGCCGCGCCCCGCGGACGCCGAGGCGTGGGCCCGCGGTCAGGCGCAGTGGCTGATCGGTGCGTACACGTTGGGGCTCGGGCCCACGGCGCGCGTGCACCTCGAGGCCACGCTGGGCGGCAACCCCAGCAGCACCGACCTCACCCGCCTGCGGGCGCGCCTCGCGCGGTCCGGGGACGGCGCCGGGGTACGGGCCGCGTACGCCGCGGCGGGCCTGGACCTGCGCGCCGACCTGGCCGCCCTGGAGGCGGCCGACCCGATCGTGGCGGACGCGTCCGCCCGCGCGGCGATGATCTCCCACCGTCCGGAGGGCACGACGCCGTCGCCGGTCCTCACCCTGCACACGACGGGCGACGGCGGCGCCCCGCCGTCGGGGGAGCGGTCCTTCGCGCAGCGGGTGCGGGAGGTGGGCGACCCCGGCAACCTCCGCAGCCTGTACGTCGAGCGCGGCGCGCACCTGTCGGTCAGCCTGGGCGAGGAGCTCGTGGCGCTGCGCACCCTGGAGCGCCGGATCGACAGCGGGCGGTGGCCCTCGCTCGCCCCGCGGCAGCTGAACGGTGCGGCCGACGCGCTGGGCCCGGACTACCGGGCGACCTTCGAGGTCGTGACGCTGCAGACCTTCGACCACGCGCCCGCGTTCACGCGGTTCGTGCCCCCGCGCGCGCCCCGTCCCTCCTGGTGAGAGGGGGCTCCTCGCGGCGGACCGCGCGTCGTACCCTCGGGGGATGACCACGACCCTCCCCGAGCAGGCCGCCGGCAGCGGCCATGGTGCTGACGAGGCCGCCGACGTGACCTCCGCCGTGCACGAGGTCGCGCGGCGCGCCAAGGTCGCGTCGCGGACGCTCGCGACGGCGGACCGGGCCACCAAGGACGCCGCGCTGCGCGCGCTGGCCGCGGCGCTCGAGGACGCCGCCGACCGGATCGTCGCCGCCAACGCCGACGACCTCACCCGGGGCCGGGAGCGCGGGCTCGCCGACGGGCTGCTCGACCGGCTGGCGCTCACCCCCGAGCGCGTGGGCGCCATCGCGGACGCCCTGCGCGAGCTCGCGGCGCTGCCGGACCCCGTGGGTGAGGTCGTGCGCGGCCAGACCCTGCCGAACGGTCTGCGGCTGCGCCAGCTGCGCGTGCCGATGGGCGTGGTCGGGATGATCTACGAGGCCCGGCCCAACGTCACGGTGGACGCCGCCGGCCTCGCGCTGAAGTCCGGCAACGCCGTGATCCTGCGCGGCGGCAGCGCGGCGTCGTCGTCCAACGCGGTGATCGTGGACGTGCTGCGCGCGGCGCTGGAGGCCCAGGGCCTGCCCGCCGACCTCGTGCAGACGATCGACGCGTACGGCCGGCCGGGCGGCGTGGCGCTCATGCAGGCGCGCGGGCTGGTGGACGTGCTGGTGCCGCGCGGCGGGGCGGACCTCATCCGCACGGTCGTGGAGTCCTCGACGGTGCCCGTCATCGAGACCGGCGTCGGCAACGTGCACGTGTACGTGGACGCGACGGCCGACGTCGCGCAGGCCGTCGAGATCGTCCTGAACGCCAAGACGCAGCGCGTCGGCGTCTGCAACGCCGCCGAGACGCTGCTGGTGCACGCCGACGCCGCCGAGGCGTTCCTGCCGGCCGCCCTGGCCGCCCTCGCCGGCGCCGGGGTGGTACTGCACGGCGACGCCGGCGCCGCCGCCCTCGCCCCCGCCGGCGTCGAGGTGCTCCCGGCGACCGACACCGACTGGGCCACCGAGTACCTGGCGCTCGAGCTCGCGGTGCGCGTGGTCGGCTCGCTCGACGAGGCGATCGAGCACATCCGCACCTGGTCGTCCGGGCACACCGAGGCGATCCTCACCCGCGACCTCGCCGCGTCCGAGCGGTTCGTCGCGGAGGTGGACTCGGCCGCGGTGATGGTGAACGCCTCGACCCGCTTCACCGACGGCGGCCAGCTCGGCCTGGGCGCCGAGATCGGCATCTCGACGCAGAAGCTGCACGCCCGCGGCCCGATGGGCCTGGCCGAGCTGACCACCACCAAGTGGGTGGTGCACGGCGACGGGCACGTCCGGCCCGCGTGAGAGACTGACCCCCGACCGCACCCGCAGTCCACGACCGCACACAGGAGGAACCCGTGCTGCACACCGCCGTCCAGGTGGCCCAGGAGGCCGCCGAGCACGCCGAGACCATCTCCCCGATCGCGATGGGTCTCCTCGCGTTCGGTGGCCTGGTCGCCGCGCTCGTGGTGACGTACGCCTTCCGCAACGTGTCCAACCGCCACTGACGACCGCCGTCCGGCCAGCGTGAACGAGCCGTCGTCGCAGCCGCGCCGTCCGCGCCTGGGCGTGATGGGCGGCACGTTCGACCCCATCCACCACGGGCACCTGGTCGCCGCCAGCGAGGCGGCGGCGTTGCTGGATCTCGACGAGGTCGTCTTCGTCCCCACGGGCAAGCCGACCTTCAAGCAGCACCAGCACGTCACCGAGGCGGAGCACCGCTACCTCATGACGGTGATCGCGACGGCGTCGAACCCGCGCTTCACCGTGAGCCGGGTGGACATCGACCGCCCCGGGCTCACGTACACCGTCGACACGTTGCGGGACCTGCGCGACGAACGCCCCGACGCCGACCTGTTCTTCATCAGCGGCGCCGACGCGATCGAGCAGATCCTCACCTGGAAGGATGCCGCCCACCTGTGGGAGATGGCACACTTCGTGGCTGTCACGCGGCCGGGGCACCAGCTCACGGTCGACGGGCTGCCCCACGACGGGGTCACGACGCTGGAGGTCCCGGCGCTGGCGATCTCGTCGAGCGACTGCCGTCGCCGGGCGCAGGCCGGTCAACCGGTGTGGTACCTGGTGCCGGACGGCGTGGTCCAGTACATCGCCAAGCACGGTCTGTATCGAGGTCTCGATGAGTGACAACAACCCGTCCCGCCCGCTGACCCGTCGCGAGATCCGCGAGCGGGAGCAGGCCGCCGCCGCCGCGCAGGCCGCCCCTGCCCCCGCAGCCCCGCCCGCGGCCGGCCCGGACTACGGGCGCCCCGCCGCGCCGTCTCCGTTCGGCCCGCCCGCCGGGTCGACGGGCGGCGCCCCGGCGTCGCGGTTCGCCGCTCCGCCGGCGAGCGCTCCGTCGCGCCGGTCGCTGCGCGAGCAGAGCCCCGCGCCCGCGCCCGCCCCGGCGCCGATGGTGCGCCCGCCGTCGGCCTCGGCCGGCGTCCGCGGCCTGGACGAGACGGGTCGTCTGGCCCCGATCCAGCGCCCCACGGGGGAGATGTCCCGCGCGGTCGCACCCGCCCCGGTGGCCCGGCCCGCCGCGCCGAGCGCCCCGGCGGCCCCCGTGCGCACCTCCGCACGTCGCGACCTCGGCGCGCCGTCGGCGGCACCGTCTCCCGCCCCGACCGGCATGACGCTGCCGCCCCTGTCCGCCCCGGCGAGCGCCGCGCCGCCCGCGGCGACGCCGCCCGCCTCGGTGGCTCCACGCCCCGACGGCCCGGCGCGCCGGTCGCCGTTCGCGACCACGGGGTCGAGCGCAGGCTCGGACTCGCCGTTCGGCGCGACGTCGGCCCCGAGCGCCGCGCCCTCCGCCCGTGCCGCCGCGCCGGCGGCGCCCGCGAGCGCGCCTGCCTCGTCGACGCCCCCACCGCTGCCCTGGGC
>NZ_JBSGUW010000011.1:0-33775 GCF_053608125.1 Isoptericola sp. NPDC055063
CGAGCGGGGGCCCGAGTTCCCACCCTTCCCGTTTGTGGGGTTTCTCTTCCCCCCCCCCCCCCTCCAAGCGCCCCCCCCCCCCCCCCGCCCACAACAGGTTTCGGGGCACGCGTGGGAGAGGGATGCAGATGACGGACACCCCTTGGCTCGTGGTCGGGCTGGGCAACCCCGGCCCCAAGTACGCCGGCAATCGGCACAACGTCGGGCAGATGGTGCTCGACCTGCTCGCCGAGCGCACCGGCGCCCGCTTCTCCCGGCACGCGCGCGCCCAGGCCGTCGTCGCCGAGACCCGACTCGGCGTGCTGCCCGGCGGGCGCCCCGGCCCGCGCGTCGTGCTCGCCAAGCCCACGACGTACATGAACACCTCCGGCGGCCCTGTCGCCGGGCTGGTCAAGTACTACGGCGTGGACCCCGCGCAGGTGGTCGTCGTGCACGACGAGGTCGACATCCCGTTCGACACCATCAAGCTGAAGTCCGGCGGCGGCGAGGGCGGCCACAACGGGCTGCGCGACATCACCAAGGCGCTCGGCACCAAGGACTACGTCCGCGTGCGCGTCGGCGTCGGCCGTCCGCCGGGCCGCACGGACACCGCCGACCACGTGCTCAAGGACTTCTCCGCCACCGAGCGCAAGGACCTGCCCATCCTCGTCGACGACGCCGCCGACGCCGTCGAGATGGTGCTGGTCGAGGGCCTGCTCGCCGCGCAGGGGAAGTTCCACACCGCCCGCGCCTGAGCCTCGTCGTCCGAGCCTCGCGAGGGCCACGGGCGCGTGCTCGGGGCACGCAGAATCACCCGCGCGCGGCCGGGTGGATTTCCCTCCGGGCCGGTCCGCCGCGGGCATCGCGCTCGTAGATTTGCAGGCGTGAACAGCGCCCTGGCGAGTGCCGACTCCCGTCGACGCCGGTCGGTCCGGCACCGGCCGGCCGCCGCCGTGCTGGGCGTGCTGGCCCTCGTCGCCGGCGCGTTCACCGCCACCACCGCCACGGCCGCAGGTGACCCCTGCACCACCGGGGGCAACCCGATCGTGTGCGAGAACTCCAAGCCGGGCACCGACCCCGACGAGTGGGAGATCAGCGGTGCCGGGGACTCCTCGATCCAGGGCTTCGCGACCGACATCAGCGTCGACGGGGGCGACCGGATCGACTTCAAGATCGACACCGACGCGCGCGCCTACACGATCGACGTGTACCGCACCGGCTGGTACCAGGGCCTCGGCGCCCGGCACATCACGTCGATCCCGCTCGACGTCGCGCTGCCGCAGCGTCAGCCCGAGTGCATGAACGACGTCACCACCGAGCTGTACGACTGCGGCAACTGGGCGGTGAGCGCGCACTGGAACGTGCCCACCGACGCCGTCTCGGGCGTGTACGTGGCGAGGCTGTACCGGCCGGACACGGGAGGCGCGAGCCACATCACCTTCGTCGTCCGCGACGACGACTCGCGCTCCGACATCGTGTTCCAGACGTCCGACCCGACCTGGCACGCGTACAACATGTACGGCGGCTCGGACTTCTACCAGGGCGGCGCGAACAACCGGGCGTACAAGCTCAGCTACAACCGGCCGTTCTCGACCCGCGGGTTCGAGCGGGGTCGCGACTTCTACTTCAGCTCCGAGTACGCGATGGTGCGCTTCCTGGAGCAGAACGGGTACGACGTCTCCTACCAGGCGGGCGTGGACACCGACCGGTACGGCAGCCTGCTGCTCAACCACAAGACGTTCCTGTCGGTGGGGCACGACGAGTACTGGTCGGGCGGCCAGCGCGCCAACGTCGAGGCGGCGCGCGACGCGGGCGTGAACCTCGCGTTCTTCAGCGGCAACGAGGTCTACTGGCACACCCGCTACGAGCCGGCCGCCGCGGGCGGGGCCACCCCGTACCGCACCCTCGTGTCCTACAAGGAGACGTGGGCGAACCGGAAGCTCGACCCGAAGGCCGAGTGGACCGGCACGTGGCGCGACCCGCGCTTCGCGAGCACGGCGAACGGCGCCGGGCGGCCGGAGAACTCGCTCACGGGCACGATGTACATGGTCAACTACTCCGACCTGCCGCTCACGGTCACGGCGGAGGAGGGGAAGCTCCGCCTGTGGCGCGGCACCGACCTGACCAACCTCGCGCCGGGCACGTCGAAGGCGCTCGCCGCGCACACGGTGGGCTACGAGAACGACGAGGACGTCGACAACGGCTCGCGGCCGGCCGGCCTGGTGCGCCTGTCCACGACGACGGGCGCGGTGCCGGAGTACCTGCAGGACTTCGGCAACACGGTCGAGCCGGGCACCACCACGCACCACGCGACCCTGTACCGGGCCCCGAGCGGCGCGCTCGTCTTCGGTGCCGGGACGGTGCAGTGGGCGTGGGGCCTGGACCAGACGCACGACGGCGACGGGGCCCCCGCCGACGCCCGCATGCGGCAGGCGACGATGAACCTGCTGGCGGACATGGGGGCGCAGCCCCGCACCCCGGCCGCCGGCCTGACGGCGACCCCGGCGTCCACGGACACGCAGGGCCCGACGGCGACGATCACCTCGCCCACGGGCGGCGCCCTCTCCAACGGGTCGAAGGTGACGGTCACGGGCACCGCGACCGACGCGGGCGGCGGCAAGGTGGCCGGCGTGGAGGTGTCCCTCGACGGGGGCAGCACGTGGCATCCCGCGACGGGCCGCGGCACGTGGTCGTACACGGGGATCCAGCACGGGGTGGGGGCGAACCAGATCCGGGCGCGGGCCACGGACGACAGCGCCAACATCGGCGCCCAGTCCTCCGTCGGGGTGACGGTCTCGTGCCCGTGCTCCGTCTTCGGAGCCGAGACGCCCGCGACGCCCTCGACCGACGACACGTCCGCGGTCGAGCTGGGGATGCGGTTCGAGCCGCTGTCGGACGGCTACGTCACCGGCGTGCGGTTCTACAAGGGCCCGCGCAACACCGGGACGCACCGCGGCGCCCTGTGGGGCCCGTCGGGGGAGCAGCTCGCCGCCGTGACCTTCACCGGCGAGTCCGCGACCGGATGGCAGACGGCCCAGTTCTCCCAGCCGGTCGCCGTCGCCGCCGGCGTCACCTACACGGCCTCGTACACCGCACCGGCGGGTGGTTACGCGGTCGCGGCGGACGCGTTCTCCTCGCGCCCGGTGGACGCGTACCCGCTGTCGGTGCCCGGGGGGTTCGGGGCCACGCCGGCGGGGGTGTTCGGGAACGCCGGCACCGTGCCCACCCAGACCTGGGACAACTCCGCCTACTACGTGGACCCCGTGTTCACGACCACCGACGACTCGCCCCTCGCGGCGATCGGCCAGCAGCCGGCCGCCGGCACCGTCAGCGTCCCGACGGACACGACCGTGTCGGTCCGGCTGTCGAAGGTCGTGGACGCCGGCACCGTCCGGATGGTGCTGAAGGACTCCAACGGCGTGGCCGTGAGCGGCGCGACCACCTACGACCCCACCACGCGCACCGTGACCTTCCGGCCGGGCGCCGCCCTGGCCGGCTTCGTGACGTACACGGCGACCGTGTCGGCGACGTCGACCGACGGCAAGACCGTGGGCACGGGCGCGTCGTGGTCCTTCCGCACCCTGCGGCCAGCGTCGGTGGACTGCCCGTGCGGCCTGTACGACGAGTCGGTGCGGCCCGGCGTCGAGGCGGACACCGACCCCGACGCGGTGACGCTGGGCACGCGGTTCACCCCCGCGGCGGACGGCACGGTGTCCGCCGTGCAGTTCTACAAGGGGGCCGCGAGCAGCGGCCCGTACACGGTGGCGCTGTGGGGCCCGGACGGCACGCGGCTGTCGACGGCCACCGTGACCTCGCCCGTGACGTCCGGCTGGCAGGAGACCGCCCTGCCGGCGCCCGTCCCGGTGACCGCCGGCCAGACGTACACGGTCAGCTACCGCACCGAGACCGGCCGGTACGCCGTGGCCGCGGGCGGCCTCGCGCAGCCGATCACGACCCCGCAGCTGGCCACGCCTCCGAACGGTGGGGCGTACACGTACGGCACGGGCTTCCCGGGCACCACCACGTCCACCGGCTACCTCGTGGACGTCGTGTACACGCCGACGCCGACGGTGCCGACGCTGTCGGCCCGCACGCCCGCCGACGGCGCGATCGACGTCGACCGCGCCACCACCGTCTCCGTCACCGCGAGCGTCCCGCTCGCCGCCGGCGCCACGCTCACCCTGCGCGACGCGCTCGGCGTGGTCGTGGCCGGCACGACCACGAAGGACGCGACCGGCCGCACCCTCACGCTCGACCCGGACGCCGCGCTCGCGGCCGGAGCGGTCTACACGGCGTCGTTCGCCGGCACGGGCGGTGGCACGGACCTGTCGTCCACGTGGCGGTTCACGACGGCCGCGGCCTCCGGGGCGTGCCCGTGCACGCTGTTCGGGAGCGCGCGGCCCGCGGTCGAGGCGGACCGCGACTCCGCGGCCGTCGAGCTCGGCACCGTCGTGGTGCCCGACGACGACGGGTACGTCACCGGCGTGCGCTTCTACAAGGGTGCGGGCAACGGCGGCACCCACACCGGATCCCTGTGGTCGGAGGGCGGCACGCGCCTCGCGACGGCGACGTTCACGAACGAGACGGCGTCCGGCTGGCAGACCGCGACCTTCTCCTCGCCGGTGCCGGTGGTGGCGGGGGCGAAGTACGTCGTGTCGTACCTGGCGCCGCAGGGGCGGTACTCCTACGACAGGAACTACTTCGGGCAGGCGTACTCCGCCGGCCCCCTGGCGGTCCCCGTGGGGGGCGGCCGGTACCTCTACGGGGGCGGCTTCCCGCAGTACAGCTACGAGAACGCGAACTACTGGGTGGACGTCGTGTTCACCAACGGCCCGCTGCGCGTCTCGTCGGTGTCGCCGGACGCGGGCGCGACCGGCGTCCCTGCGGCGACGACGGTGACGGCCCGCCTGTCGTACGCGCCGATCGCGGCGGACCCCGTCCTCGCCCTCAAGGTCGGCACCACCGCCGTCGCCGGGACGTCGTCCTACGATCCGGCGACGCGTCGGGTGACGTTCACGCCCTCCCAGGCGCTGCCCGAGGGCGTGACGGTGACGGCGACGGTGACCCTCGCCGGCGACGTGCTGAAGACCTGGTCGTTCACCACGGCGGTGACCGAGCCGGTGCCCACCGGGCTCTGGACCGACGCGGACACCCCGGCCTCGGCGTCGTGGCCCGACCCGGACCCGGTCCAGGTGGGCACCCGCATCACCACGACGCAGGCCGGCACGGTCAAGGGCGTGCGCTTCTACCAGGGCCCCGGCAACACCGGGACGCACGTCGGGTACCTGTGGTCGTCGGGCGGCACGCTGCTCGGGACCGGATCCGCCGCCGAGGTGTCCGGCACCGGGTGGCGCACGATCCTGTTCGACACCCCGGCGCGGGTGACCGCGGGGCAGTCGTTCGTCGCCTCGTACTGGGCGCCGAACGGCTGGTACGCGGTGACGAGGAACGCCCTGTCCCAGGTGCGGACCGTGGGGCCGCTGTCGACGCTGGTTCCGGGCGGCGCGTACGTCTACGGGCAGGGCTTCCCGTCCGGCACCGCGCCGCACAGCTACTGGGTGGACGTGCTGTTCGTGGCCGACAGATGACCGAGCCGCCGCGCCCTCGGGCAGCGGCGTGCTACCGCCGGGTCATCTGCCCGTCGGCATGTCGCGCGGGCGTGGCGACGACCTGACCTGGCGGCGGCGCCCGTCGTCGTCGACGCTCGTCAGCACGCGGCGCTGAGCGACCGCTTCACCGGACGACGGACGGCGACCAGGCCTCGGGGACGAGGACGGCGGGGGAGCCGGAGCCGTCGGCGGGCAGCCGCCACACGTCGGTGACGCCGGGCTGGTCGGCGCGGGGCAGGCCGTAGAGGATCGTGGCGTCGTCGAGCCACTCGATCTGGTCGTCGACGTCGCGCTGCTCGGCGTCGAGCACGGTGACGTCGCCGGAGGCGAGGTCCAGCACGGCGGGCGTCCAGTGCACCTGCGGCGCGTCGCCGACGTCGCGCTTGAACGCGATGCGCGTGCCGTCGGGGGACAGGGAGGGGCACTCGACGTCCTCGGCGACGGCGGTGAGGGTGCGGCCAGCGACGTCGCCGTGCACCAGCCACGTGTGACCGAGGGTCTTCGACTGCGCGGTGGCGTAGAAGGTGTCGTCGTCGACGAACGTCACGCCCCACAGGTTCCGGTCGACCGGCGCGATCTTCTCGCCGTCGACCAGCAGCGCGTACTCCTCGATGTTGCCCAGGCCGGCCGGCTCGCCGTCGGGCAGGGCCGAGAGGTCGTGGATCACCGTCTCCGTGGAGAACCCGGTGGCGGCGTAGGAGTGGCCGGTAACGAACGCCGTCGTGGAGACGCGGGTGCCGTCGTCGGACAGCCGGGTGCGGCTCGGGACCCCGGGGAGCGGCCAGGTCGCGACGTCGCGCCACGACGCGTCGAGCACGGACGCGGAGAACGTCGGGGCGACGCCGCGGCCCGTGCGCAGGCACGACGCCCGGCCGGGGACGGCGTCGACCCGGTCGCACGCGGCGGGGGTGACGTCGCGCGGCCCGGCCGGGTCGTCGAGCGGGACGACGGCGACGCGCCCGAACAGGTCGCCGGGCGCGGTGGAGCGGAACACGATCCGCGGGCCGTCGTCGAAGGAGCCCGCGGCCGCGACGGCGACGTCGGTGGGCGCGGCCCGCTCGGCCCGCGAGCGCCGCAGCTCGAGCGCCCCGACGACGCCGACGACGACGAGCACGACGACGGCGATCGCGGCGACGGCCGCGATCCGGGCGGTGCGGCTCACGGACCGCTGTCCGCTCGGGCGCGGGACGGGGCGGTGTCCTGCGAGTCGCCGGGCGCGGGGACGGCGTCGCCGTGGCCGCGCAGCAGGAGCCACCCGGCGGGGACGGCGACGGCGAGCAGCACGGCCACGGTGGCGAGCGCGGCGTCGCGGCCCACGGTGTACCAGAGGACGCCGAACCCGACGGAGGCCAGGAGGCGCCCCAGCGCGACCGCGGTCTGCACGGTGCCGATGGCCGACGCGCGGACGGTGGCGGGCACGGTCGCGCCCGCGAGGGCGGCGAGCACGCCGTCGGTGGCGGCGTAGAAGGCGCCCAGCAGGACGAGGACCAGGAGCGTGACGGGCAGCGACCCGGGCCCGGTGGCGCACACGTACGCGGCGAGCAGCGCGAGGTGCCCGCCGACGAACACGCGGGTGCGGCCCACACGGTCCGCGAGCCGGCCGAACGGCACGGCGAGGGACATGTAGGCCACGTTGGTGCCCACGTACAGCAGCGGGAACCAGTGCGCGGCGAACTGGCCGCCGTCCTGCAGCGCCAGGTAGAGGAACCCGTCGCCGACGGTCAGGAGGGCGAGGAACCCGGCGACGAGCACGGTGCGCCGCATCGCGGGCATCCGCAGGAACGCCCAGCTGAACCGCACCCCGACGGTCTCCAGGCCGGGGGCGTCGCAGGTGCAGCCCTTGCAGGCGGGCAGGCCGCGCTCGCCGCGGGTGCGGTGCTTGGCGAGCCAGGCGGCGCTGCGGGGCCGCACGTCGGGCACGAGGAGCACGAGCACGGCGACGCCGAGCACCGCGGCGCCGAACGACGCGACGAACACGGTGGTGTACCCGTCGGGCACGAGCCACAGGACGGCGAAGGCGAGCAGCGGGCCGAGGGCGGCGCCGACGGTGTCGAGGGCGCGGTGCACGCCGAACGACCGGCCGAGGTTCCGCGGGGTGGAGGACGCGGCGATCATGGCGTCGCGGGGCGCGGTGCGGATGCCCTTGCCGAACCGGTCGAGGGTGACGAGCGCGACGAGGGCGCCCGCCCCGGTGGACAGGAGCAGCCCGGCGCGGGTGAGCGCGGACGCCGCGTAGCCGACGAGGGCGACGCGCTTGGGGTGCCCGCCGCGGTCGGCGGCCCAGCCCGCGGCGATGCGCACCACGGAGCTCGCGCCCTGCAGCACGCCGTCGACCAGGCCGTAGGCGATCGTCGTGAGGCCGAGCGCCGTGGTCATGTACAGGGGCAGGACGGCGGCGACGGCCTCGGACGACACGTCGGTGAGCAGGCTGACGACGCCCAGGCTCACGACGACCGACGACACCTTGCCGACCGTGCGGGAGCGGGGCCGCCCCGTGGGGCCGGCCGGTCCGTCGGGCGCGACGGCGGGCCGGGACGTGCCCGCGGGCGCGGTCACCGCGCGGCCCCGGCGGGCACGACGAGGGCGGCGTGCAGCTCGACGGCGCAGCGTCCGCCCTTCGCCCCGCGGGCGTCGGCGGCCACGGTGACGGACTCCGCGCTCGAGCCTGTGCCCCGCGTGAACCGGGCGAGCGTGCCGGCGGCCTCCCCGCGCCGCGGCGCCTCGGCGAACCCGCCGGAGGTGAACCATGACCGGTAGGCCAGCAGCACGTCGGCGCACGGGCGGGGCACGCCGGCGGCGAGCGCGGCCTGCACGCGCCGCTTCTCGCGCGTGACGGAGCTGCTGCGCACCGTGGCGTCCTCGGGGACGAGGACGACGCCGTCCGGGAAGCCCACGACCAGCCGGTCCGTGGCGTTCCCGCTACGGGGGGCGTGGGTGAGGCGGCCCGCGGCGGGCACGTCGGCCAGCAGGTCGCCGAGGCCGGTCGCGGACGCCTTCGCGGGCGGCGCGACCTCGCTCCCGTCGCCGCCGGACTGCCCACCGCTGCCGGCGGTCGGGTCGCTCGTCGGGGTGGTGGAGGCGTCCGTGCCGGTGGCCGGGGCGTCCGTGCCGGTGGCGGCCGTGCCGTCTCCGGCGGCGGCGTCGGTCGGGTCGGCGTCGGTCGGGTCCGTCGAGCGGGTCACGGGCGTCGCGGAGGTGCCGCCGCCCGTCCCGTCGCCGCCGGAGCCCGTGGGCGAGCACCCGCCGAGCAGCGCGGCGACCACGACGACCGGCAGGACGGTCGCCGCGAGGAGCGGGGCGGGACGACGGTGCACGGCGGACCTCGGAAGGGCTCGGGCGGGCGCGGCGGCGACGGCGGTCGCCGTGCGGTCAGGCTATGTCTCCGGCGCGCCGCGGAGACCGGGCGGGACGACAGTTCACCCCGGCACCGGCGGAGTTCACCCGCCCTCCTCGTGCGCCGCCCGCCGCGGGCCTCGTTTCACCCGGGATCGGCGGGTGAACTGGCACGACGGGCCTTCAACGGGTCCCGACCGCGCGCTTACGTTCGACGCATCCGGTGTCCGTCGGGGACAGCGGGAGGGCGTCGTCGGGCGCCGGCAGGAGGAGTCGAAGATGCCGTCACCGTTGCGGGCCGCCGTCGTGGGCGCCGGGTACTGGGGGCCGAACCTCGCGCGCAACCTCGCCGCGTCCGAGGACTGGGAGCTCACGGCCGTGTGCGACCTCGACGAGGAGCGGGCGCGCCGGGTCGCGCTGTCGTCCGGCGGGTCGGACCTGGTCGCCGTCGAGACGTCGCTCGACGCCCTCCTGGCGCGCGACGACGTGGACGCGGTCGCCGTCGCGACGCCCGCGCGCACCCACCACGCCGTCGTCATGGCGGCGCTGCGGGCCGGCAAGCACGTGGTCGTGGAGAAGCCGATCGCGGACGGCGCCGACGCGGCGCGGGAGATGGTGGCGGAGGCCGCCGCGCGGGACCTCGTGCTCATGACCGACCACACCTACTGCTACACGCCCGTCGTGCTGAAGATCCGCGAGCTGGTGGCGTCGGGCGAGCTCGGCGACCTGCTGTACATCGACTCCGTGCGGATCAACCTCGGCCTGGTGCAGCCCGACGTCGACGTGTTCTGGGACCTCGCGCCGCACGACCTGTCGATCATCGACTTCGTGCTGCCGGGCGGCCTGCGGCCCGAGTCGGTGTCGGCGCACGGCGGCGACCCGCTCGGCGCCGGCAAGGCGTGCGTCGGCTACCTGTTCCTGCCGCTCGGCGGCGGCGCCGTCGCGAACGTGCACGTCAACTGGCTCAGCCCCACGAAGGTGCGGCGCATGACCATCGGCGGCACGCGGCGCACCCTCGTGTGGGACGACCTCAACCCGCAGCAGCGGCTGTCCGTCTACGACCGGGGCGTGGACCTCGAGACGCAGGCGCTCGACAGCCTGGATCGGCGCGCCGCGACGGTGTCCTACCGGCTGGGCGACACGTGGTCGCCGGCGCTCGCGGAGCGCGAGGCGCTGGGCGTCATGGTCGCGGAGCTGGCGGCGGCGGTGCGCGAGCGCCGGGCGCCCGTCACGGACGGCGCCGCGGGGCTGCGCGTGCTGGGGGTGCTGGAGGCCGCGTCGCGCAGCCTCGCCGCCGACGGCGCGCCGGTGGGCGACGGCGTCCCCGCCGGGCGCCCCTCGGGGTACCCCGTCGGGCACCGACGGGGTCTGGGCGAGCTGGTGGGGGGTGCGGCATGAGCACGCTGCAGGGGGCGGAGGTCCTCGTCACCGGCGGGGCGGGCACGATCGGGTCGACGCTGGTGGACCAGCTGCTCGACGCCGGCGCCGGCCGCGTCGTCGTCCTGGACAACCTGGTGCGCGGGCGGCGCGCCAACCTCGACGACGCGCTCGCCACCGGGCGGGCGGAGCTGGTCGAGGGCGACATCACCGACCGGGACCTGGTGCACGACCTCACCCACGGCAAGGACCTCGTCTTCCACCAGGCGGCGATCCGGATCACGCAGTGCGCCGAGGAGCCGCGGCTCGCGCTCGAGGTGCTCGTCGACGGCACGTTCACCGTGCTGGAGGCCGCCGCCGAGCACGGCGTCGACAGGGTGGTGGCCGCGTCCAGCGCGTCCGTGTACGGGATGGCGGAGCAGTTCCCCACCTCCGAGCGGCACCACCACCACAACAACGACACCTTCTACGGGGCGGCGAAGTCGTTCAACGAGGGCATGCTGCGCTCCTTCCGCGCCATGTCCGGGCTCGACTACGTGGCGCTGCGGTACTTCAACGTCTACGGCCCGCGGATGGACGTGCACGGCCTGTACACGGAGGTGCTGGTGCGCTGGATGGAGCGCATCGCCGACGGGCGACCGCCGCTGATCTTCGGCGACGGCCGCCAGACGATGGACTTCGTCTGCGTGCCCGACATCGCGCGCGCCAACGTGCTCGCCGCGCTCAGCGACGTCGCCGACGGGCACTACAACATCGCCAGCGGCACCGAGACGAGCCTGCTCGAGCTGGCCGAGGCCCTGCTGCGCGTCATGGGCTCCGACCTGGGCGTGGAGCACGGGCCCGAGCGGGCCGTCAACGGGGTGGCGCGCCGCCTCGCGGACACCCGCGCGGCCCGCGACGACCTCGGCTTCACCGCCACCATCGGGATCGAGGAGGGGCTGCGGCTCCTCGTCGACTGGTGGCGCCCCCTGCGCGAGGAGATCGCCGCGGGCCGGCAGGCGGTGCCGGCATGACCGCCGGACCGACCGCCGAGACGCTGCCGCGCATCCACGTGATGCAGCCGTGGATGGGCGCGGAGGAGATCGCCGCCGTCACGGAGGTCATCGCGTCCGGCTGGGTGGCGCAGGGCCCGCGCGTCGCCGCGTTCGAGGCCGCGTTCGCCGACGCGGTCGCCGCCGCCGAGGCCGTCGCGACGTCGAGCTGCACGACGGCGCTGCACCTCGCGCTCGTCGTCGCGGGGATCGGGCCGGGCGACGACGTCGTCGTGCCGTCGTTCTCGTTCGTCGCCACCGCGAACGCCCCCACCTACGTGGGCGCGCGCCCCGTCTTCGCGGACGTCGACCCCGGCACGGGGAACGTCACTGCCGCCACGGTCGCCGCGGCGCTCACGCCCGGCACGCGCGCCGTGATCGTGGTCGACCAGGGCGGGGTGCCCGTGGACCTCGACCCCGTCCGCGCCCTGTGCGACCCGCGAGGGATCGTCGTGATCGAGGACGCCGCCTGCGGCGCCGGGTCCACGTACCGCGGCCGCCCCGTCGGGGCGGGGGCCGAGCTCACCGCCTGGTCGTTCCACCCCCGCAAGCTCCTGACCACGGGCGAGGGCGGCATGCTCACCACCCGCGACCCGGCGCTCGCCGCCCGCGCGCGACGCCTGCGCGAGCACGCGATGAGCGTGTCCGCCGCCGACCGCCACGCCAGCGTCGTCGCCCCGCCCGAGGTGTACGACGAGGTGGGCTTCAACTTCCGCATGACCGACCTGCAGGCCGCCGTCGGCCTCGTGCAGCTCGGCCGGCTGCCCGAGGTCGTGGCCCGCCGCCGGGAGCTCGCCTCCCGGTACCGCGCCGCGCTCGCCGGGGTCGCCGGGGTGCGGCTCGTCGACGACCCCGCGTGGGGGACGGGCAACTTCCAGTCGCTGTGGCTCGAGGTGGGCGACGGCTACCCGCTGGACCGCGAGGGGCTGCTCGCCGCGCTCGGCGCCGCGGGCGTCTCCGCGCGCCGCGGCATCATGGCGGCCCACCGCCAGCCCGCGCACGCCCACCGGGCGGGGGTGCCGCTGCCCGTCACGGAACGCCTCACCGACCGCACCCTCGTGCTGCCGCTGTTCCACACGATGACCGACGACGAGCTCGACCGCGTCGTCGCCGTCGTCCGCGCGGCGGGGGGCTGACGTGGCCGCCGTCCTGCTGCTGGGCGCGAGCGGGCTCGCGCGCGAGGTGCTGCCCGTGCTGCGCGCCGCCGGCCGCGACGTGCTCGGCGTCCTCGACGACCGCTACGACGAGCGGCACCTCGACCTGCCCCGCGCCGTCTCCGGCGCGCCCGTCCTCGGCACCGTCGACGACGTCGGCCTGTTCCCCGAGGCGGAGGTGCTCGTGTGCGTCGGCCCGTCGGAGGGCCGCGCGGCCGTCGTCGCCCGGGCCGAGGACCTGGGCGTGAGCCGGTGGGCCACCGTGCTCGACCCCACCGTGCGCAACCCGGCCGGCTGCCCCGTCGGGGAGGGGTCCGTCCTGCTCGCCGGCGTGACGATCACCGCCGACGCGGAGGTCGGCGCCCACGTGGTCGCGATGCCGGGCGTCACCATCACGCACGACTGCCGCGTCGACGAGTTCGCCACGCTCGCGGCGGGCGTCGCGCTGGGCGGCGGCGTCCACGTGGGCCGCGGCGCCTACCTGGGCATGAACGCGACCGTGCGGCCCGGCGCGGAGGTCGGTGCCGGCGCCACGGTCGGCATGGGCGCCGTCGTCCTCGCCGACGTCCCCCCGCACGAGACGTGGGCGGGCGTGCCCGCCCGCCGCCTGGAGGTGTCCGCATGAAGGTCCCGTTCCTCGACCTGGCCGCCCAGTCCGCGGAGATCGCGGACGACGTGCTCCCCGTCTGGCGCGAGCAGCTCGCCGCCGCGGCGTTCGTCGGCGGGCCGCAGGTCGCCGCCTTCGAGGAGGAGTACGCGACGTTCGTCGGCGCCCGGCACTGCGTGGGCGTCGGCAACGGCACCGACGCCGTCGAGCTGGCGCTGCGCGCCGTCGGCGTCTGCGCCGGGGACGAGGTGATCCTCCCCGTGAACACGTTCGTCGCCACCGCCGAGGCCGTCTCCCGGATCCGGGCCGTGCCCGTCCTGGTCGACGTCGACCCCGACCACCTGCTCGTCGACCCCGACGCCGTCGCCGCGGCCGTCACGTCGCGCACCCGCGCCGTCGTGCCCGTCCACCTGTACGGGCAGACCGCGCCCGTGGAGGCACTGCGCCCCCTCGCGGCCCGGCACGACCTCGCGATCGTCGAGGACGCCGCCCAGGCGCAGGGCGCGTCCTCGCCCGAGGGCCGGGCCGGCGCGCTCGGCGACGTCGCCGCCACCAGCTTCTACCCGGGCAAGAACCTCGGCGCCGCCGGCGACGCCGGCGCCGTCACCACCGACGACCCGCAGCTCGCCGCCACCGTCCGCAGCATCGCCGCGCACGGCAGCACCGTGCGGTACGTGCACGACCGGGTGGGCTTCAACTCCCGGCTCGACGCCCTGCAGGCCGTCGTGCTGCGCGCCAAGCTGCGCCGCCTCGACGCGTGGAACAAGGCGCGCCGCGTCGCCGCCGAGCGCTACGCCCGGCTGCTCGCCGACGTGCCCGGCGTGCGCGTGCCCGCCGTCCGGGCGGGCTACGAGGACGTGTGGCACCTGTACGTCGTGCAGGTCGACGACCGCGACCGCGTCCTCGCCGACCTCCAGGACGCCGGCATCGGCGCGGCGCTGCACTACCCGACGCCGCTGCACCTCACCGACGCGTACGCCCACCTCGGCCACCGCGCCGGGCAGTTCCCCGTCGCCGAGCGCGCCGCCGGACGCATCCTGTCGCTGCCGATGTTCCCGCACCTCACCGAGGCGCAGCAGGAGGCCGTCGTCGCGGCCCTGAGCCGAGCCGTCCGGTGAGCACCGCCGGCACCGCGAGCATCCCGCGCGCCGGGCGGCGGTCCGCCGCCCCCGCCGGGACGCTCCGGATCGTCGTGGGACTGGCCGGGCTCGCCCTGGGCGGCTGCCAGATCAACGCCGTGGACCTCGCGCGCACGCTGCGCGCCCGCGGGCACGACGTGCAGGTCGTCGCGTTCCGGGACGACGACGTCGCGGTGTCGGTGCTGCCCTACGCGCGGGCGCACGACGTCGACGTCGAGGTGCTGGAGCCCGGCCGCGGGCTCCGGGGCGACGCCCGGGCGCTCGCCCGCGCCGCCGCCCGCCACCGGGCCGACGTGGTGCACGTGTTCGCCCCCTGGTTGGGCCGGGTGCTCGCGGTGTCGTCGGTGGGCTGGGGGGCCCGAGCCGGCGTGGAGACCAACTGGTACATGGAGAACCACTTCTGGGGCTCGCCCCGCGTGCCGCTGGTGGTGGGGACCGGGGAGATGCGGCAGGAGGCCGCGCGCCGGCTCGCCGCACCGGTGCACCTCATGGAGCCGCCCGTCGACCTCGACACCGACCGCCCGGACCCGGCGCGGGGAGCCGCGTTCCGGGCGGAGCACGGGGTGACGGACGACCAGACGCTCGTGGTCATGGTGACGCGGCTGGACCAGGAGATGAAGGCGGAGGGGGTGCGGCAGGCGGTCGCGGCCGTCGCCGCGCTCGACGACCCGGGCGTGCGCCTCGTCGTCGTGGGCGACGGGGACGCCTACGACGACGTCGCGGCCGAGGCCGCGCGCGTCGACGAGCGCCTCGGCCGCCGCGCCGTCACGCTGCCCGGCGCCCTGGTCGACCCGCACCCCGCCTACGCGGCGGCCGACGTCGTGCTGGGCATGGGCGGGTCCGCGATCCGGGCGCTGGCCCACGGCACGGCGCTCGTCGTGGTCGGCGAGCAGGGGTACGCGCGCACCTACGAGCCGTCGAGCGTGGCCGAGTTCGAGCGCCAGGGCTTCTACGGGACGGGCGGGGCGGCCGACCCCGTACGGGCGCTCGCCGCGCTCGTCGACGAGCTCCACCGCGACCCCGGCCGCCGCGCCGCGCTCGGGGAGCTCGGCCTGCGCACGGCACGCGAGCGGTACGGACTGCAGGCCGCGGCGACGACGCTCGAGCAGGTGTACCGCGAGGCGCTCGCGACCCGCCCCTCGGGGGCGCTGCGGCTGGCCGACGCCGCGACCGTGCTCGGCAGGGCCGCCCTCGGCAGGGGCGCCCGGCGGTGGCGCGGGAGCGGGCGATGACCACCGCCGGGCGGCCCGCGCCGGACGAGACCGCCCTCACCGGCAAGGTGCGGCGGGCGAGCTTCTGGCTCGGCGGCAACTCGATCATGATGCGGCTGTCGAACATCGCCGTCATGGCGGTGGCCGCGCGGATCGTCGCCCCCGACGAGTTCGGGCTCTTCACCCTCGCCGTCACCGCCCATGCGATGGTCGTGACGTTCGCGGAGCTCGGCGTGGCCTCCGCGATCGCGCGCCACGACCTCGACGAGCGGGCCGTCGCCCCCACCGGGGTCACGATCTCCGTCGGGGTCAACGTGCTGCTCGGCGGGCTCCTCGCGTACTTCGCAATGCCCGTCGCGACGCTCCTCGGCTCCGCGGACGCCGCACCCGCGCTCCGGGTGCTGTCCGTCTCCGTGGCGATGTCCGGCCTGTTCGTCGTGCCGGCCGCCCAGCTGCAGCGCGACTTCCGCCAGGACGTCGTGTTCCGCTCGAACCTGGTCGGCACCCTCGTCGGCGCCGGCACCCTCGTGTGGCTGGCGCTGGTGGGCGACGGCGCGCTCGCGTTCGCGTGGTCCCGCGTGGGCGGGCAGCTGGTCACCGGGACCCTCATGGTCGTGGCGCTGACCACGCGGTACGGACCGGGCTGGGACCGCGGCTCCGTGCGGCTGCTGCTGCGCTTCGGGGTGCCCCTCGCGCTCGCGAACCTGCTGAGCCAGGTCGTGGTGAACATCGACTACGTCTTCGTGGGGCGCACGCTCGAGCTGCGGGACGTCGGCCTCTACACGCTCGCGTTCAACGTCTCGTCCTGGGCGTCGTCGGTGATCGCGTCGGTGCTCAACGGCGTCGTCCTGCCCGCGTTCTCCACCGTGCGGCGCGAGGGCGGGGACACCG
The DNA here is from genome assembly GCF_053608125.1 of Isoptericola sp. NPDC055063. Taxonomy (NCBI): domain Bacteria; kingdom Bacillati; phylum Actinomycetota; class Actinomycetes; order Micrococcales; family Promicromonosporaceae; genus Isoptericola; species Isoptericola sp. NPDC055063. Next base: position 16,332 of record NZ_JBSGUW010000011.1, read on the forward strand.
GGGCGGCGCTGGCGTCCGCGGTCCGCGCGGTCACCCTGGTCTCGTTCCCCATCGCGGCGATGACGGCCGCCCTCGCGACTCCGCTGGTCATCACCCTCTACGGGGCCCGCTGGTCCGACGCCGCGCCCGTGATCACCGTCCTCGCGGTCTTCGGCGCGGCGAACGCTCTCGGCCAGCTCGTCGCCAACGTGCTCATCGCCTGCGGCCGCACCGTCGTCATCCTGGTGGTCCAGGTCTGCGCGCTCGTCGTCCTGGTCCCGGCGCTGCTCGCCGGCATCCACCAGGCCGGCCTCCTGGGGGCCGGTACCGCGCACGTCGTGACGATCCTGCTCGTCACCCTGCCCGTCTACCTCGTGGTCCTGCGCCGCGCGCTCGGCCCGGTACTGCGCCGCGCGGCGCGCGCGGGCGCGTGGCCGCTGCTGTCCGCCGTCGCGGCCGGGGTCCTCGCCCACCTCGTGGCCGCGCCGATCCCCGTGCCCTGGCTGGCCCTGCTCGCCGGGGGCGCCTGCGGCGGCCTGGCGTACCTCGCGCTCGCGGGGCGCCAGCTCGTCGCGCTCCTCCCGCCCGGGGCGCGCGGACGCATCCCCGCCGCGTGGCGGCCGGCGCCCGCTCCCGAGCCGGAGGTGGCCCGGTGAGCGCGGCGCGCGGCACCGTGCTGCGGCTGGAGCGGGCGGCGTCCCGGGTCCTGTCGCGGCGGGCCCGCGCCCTGCTGCGACCGCTGCGGCGTCGCCCGCCCGGCGTCGAGCTCGACGGGTGGGACGGGCCCCTCGTCGCGGGGCGGACGACCGCCCCGTTCCCGGCGCCGCCGCCCGTCCCGGCACCCGTCCTGGCACCCGTCCCGGCCGCCGCACCGGCCCCCGGCACCTCCGGGGAGCGGCGGCGGTGCCTGCTGGTCACGCACTCCCTCGAGACGGGCGGCGTCGACGAGGTCGTGTCCCACCTGGCGCGCTCGCTGCCCGCGCACGGGTTCGACGTCGCGGTGCTGGTGGCCTCCGACGACGAGCCGCAGGGGATCGGGCAGCTCGGCCGGCGGCTCCTGGACGACGGCGTCGAGGTGGTCGACGCGGCCGGCGCCGACGGCGCCCGGTGGATCGAGGGCTGGCGCCCCGACGTCGTCTACCTCCACGGGGACGTGCGGTGGCCCGTGCGGGTCGCGCGCCGGCTCGGCGTGCCCGCCGTCCTGGCCCTGCACGGCATGCACGACCTGTTCGCGCTCGACGGCGGCGCCGTCCTGGAGCGGTCGCGCGACCTCGCCGCCGTCGTCGCCGTCAGCGAGCTGGTCCGCGAGGAGTACCTGGCGAAGTCGGGCGGGCTCGACGCGGCCGCCGTGCACGTCATCCCGAACGGCGTCCACCCGGACAAGGTCTCCGCGGTCGGCCACGACGCCTGCCGGGCCAGCCTCGGCCTCGAGGACGAGACGCTCTTCGTGTCCCTGGCCCGGCACAACATGCAGAAGAACACGTACGCGCTGGTGGAGGCCTTCGAGGACGTCGCGCGGGCGCTGCCCCGCGCCCACCTGCTCGTCTGCGGCCGCGCCGACGAGGCCGTCTACTCGCGGCAGGTCGTGGCGCGCCGGGACCGGTCGCCCGCCGCGGACCGGATCCACCTGCGCGACAACCTGTGGCGCGTGGACGCCGTGCTCGCCGCGGCCGACGTCTTCGTCCTCGACTCGTACTTCGAGGGCTGGGCCCTGTCCTCGATGGAGGCGCTCGCGGCCGGCACCCCCGTGGTGCTGAGCGACGTCGGCGGGGCGCGGGAGCAGGTCGGCGGCCCCGTCGCCAACGGCGTCGTCGTGGGGCACCCGCTGGGCCGGCCGGTCGGGCTGACGTGGGACGAGATGGAGTACGCACGGTTCCGGCGGCAGCCCAACCGCGAGGAGGTCGTCGACGCGATGGTCGCGGTCGCCCGCGGGGACTACGCCGCGTCGCGGGCCGAGATCGCCGCCGACGCGGCCCGGCGCTTCAGCCCGGCGCGGTCCGTGCGCGCCCACGCGGACCTGCTGCGGAGGGTGGTGGCCGGATGACGGTCGAGGTGCTGCTGGCCACGTACAACAGCGAGCGCTACCTGGGGCCGCTGCTCGAGTCCCTCGCGGCGCAGACGTACCGCGACTTCCGGCTCGTCGTGAGCGACGACGTCTCCACCGACCGCACGCTGGAGCTGGTCGACGCGTGGGCCGGGCGGTTCGCGCACCCCCCGCGGGTGCTGCGCAGGTCCGTGCCGAGCGGGGGCGCGGCGGCGAACTTCGCCGCGCTGCTGGCGGGCTCCCGCGCGGACCACGTGCTCCTCGCCGACCACGACGACGTGTGGCTGCCCGACAAGGTCGAGGCCGGCCTGGCACGGGTGCGCGCGCTCGAGCGGGAGCACGGCGCCGACGTCCCGGTGCTGGTGCACGGGGACCTCGAGGTGATCGACGGCGACGGGCGGCCCGTCGCGCCGTCGTTCTGGGCCTTCAAGTCGATCCGGCCGGAGTACGGGTCCCGGCTGCGCACCGCGCTGATGCACCCCACGGTCACCGGCTGCACCGCCGTGCTCAACCGGAGCCTCGTGGAGCGGGTCGGGAGAATCCCGCCCGCGGCGGTCATGCACGACTGGTGGATCGGGCTGGTCGCGGCCGCGTTCGGCGTCGTCGACCACGACCCGGAGCCCCGCATCCGCTACCGGATCCACGGGGGCAACGTCTCGGCGCCGAAGCGGTCGAGCCTCGTCGGCGCCCTGCGTCGCCTGCCCGCCCCCGCGGACGTGCGGCGCTGGGTCGGGCTGCGCGTGGACCAGGGGGAGCTGTTCCTGGAGACCTACCGCGACGACCTGCCCGCCGCGAGCCGTCGCGCGCTCGAGGAGCTCGTGTCGGTGCGCCGGACGGGGCCCGTCGCGCGGCGCCGCACCATCGTCCGCGGCGGGTTCGTGTCGCCGGACCTGTGGCGCACCGCCGCCACGCTCGCCTTCATCTGAGCCGGTCCGCGGCCGTCGGGCCGGCCGCGCCCGCCCCGTCGTCGATCGCGGCGGGTGCGAGGCCGAGGGACCGGAAGAACGCGACGAGGTCGCCCCGCAGTCCTGCCTCGTCGTAGCGGGCGAGGAGCGCGGCGGACGCGTCCAGGCCGCGTCGCGTCAGGGCGTCCGGGTCGGCCTCGAACGCGGCGACCGCCTCCTCCACGGCGCGCGCGTAGTCGAGCAGCGCGCCGTCCGGCACGGGGGCGCTGTACCGGGGGTCGAAGAACTCGCGGGCACCCTGGCCGGTGTAGCCGACCACGAAGCAGCCGCACGCCATCGCCTCCGCGGGCTGCAGCCCGAAGCCCTCCCGCTCGTTCATGCTGAGGAAGATCGGGCAGGAGCGCATCGTGTCGGCGACCTCGGCCTCCGACATCCCCACGATCGGCACCAGCTCCCAGCCCGCCAGCCGGCCCCGGGCCTCCAGCACGCACCGCAGGTGGTGGCTCTCGTCGGCCCGCCGGTTGGCGGCGTACGCGATCCGCCGCCCGCGGGGTGCGCCGTCCCCGGGGTGGAACACGTCCCGGTCGAGGGTCGGGCGCACCAGGTGCACGGGCACGCCGGCGAACGTGAACCGCAGCAGGTCGAGACTGTCCTCGGAGACCGTGAGCACCGCGCTCACCGGGGGACCGACGAGGGCGGCGGCGGCCGCCACGTCGACGGCGTCGAACGTGTGGTAGACGCCCTGGTTGAGCACGACGACGGTGGGACCCGCGGGGAGGCGGTCCAGCGTCCCGCCGTAGTACTCGGGCACGACGAGGACGTCGTCGGGCGTGACCGTGACGTCGGGCGCCCCCGCGACCGCCGTGTCGTTGGCGAACCAGCCGGCCCGGTAGCCCCGGCGGCAGTGCACGACCGTCGCGTCGAACCCGGCGGCGCGCAGCAGGTCCACGTGCTGGTAGAACACGCGCACGCCGCCGCGCGGCATCGGCGGGTCGGGGGAGAGGTAGAAGATCCGGCGGCGGCCGTCCGCGCGGCCCAGCCGCACCTGCGGCGGCGTCCGACGCCGGTCGTCCCGGGCGCGGCGGGCGGCGTTCACGGCGCGCAGGGCGGCGCGCCGGGCCGCGCTCATCGCCGCACCACCGCGGGGGCGGCGCCTGCGGGCCGGGCCGCGCCGGGGGACGGGGCGCGGAAGAAGACCTCCCGGTCGCCGAGCGCCGCCGCCAGGACGTCGGGCGGCAGCACCGCCCAGGGCGCGTCGTCGGGCACCTCGGCGGGCCGGCGCAGCTGGCTCGCGTGCGCGTCCAGGGCGAACCGCTTCGCGTCGCGGTGGGCGCCCGTGCGAACCGCGACCGCGCGCCGTCCCACGACCGTCCGGGCGGCGTCGAGCACCGAGCCGGCCCGGCGTCCGGCCGTCAACGGCCAGGCCCCCCAGAGCCACACGGGGTACTCCAGCACCTCCGGCCCCGGCGCCGACGAGCGCGCGGCGCCCAGCGCCGCCTGGTGCGCGGCCCGGCGTGCCGCCCGGCCCACCGCGGCGTGGTCGGGGTGCGGCTCCCCGGCGGCCGTCGTGTAGAGCTCCGCGGGGCGCAGCTCGTCGAGCAGCGCGGCCAGCGCGTCGACCAGCGCGTCCTCGTGCGCCGCGACCGTGCCGTCCTCCAGGCCCACGCGGCGGACGGCGTCCGCGCCCAGGCCGAGGCGCCGCGCCGCCTCCGCCATCTCCAGCGACCGCCGGCGGGCGAGCTCCGCCGGCGGCAGCACGGGGCTCGCGTGGGAGTGCCGTCCGTCGGTCACCACCACGACGGTCACCCGGGCGCCCGCGGCCACCTTGCGCAGGATCGTCGCGCCGACGCCCAGCGTCTCGTCGTCGGGGTGCGGTGCGAGGACGACGGCGTCGCGGGCCGCGACCGCCGCCGTGACGTCCCGCGCGGTGCGCGTGATCACCCCGCGGGCGGCCCGCCGCACCGCGCCCGCGGCCGTCACGACGCCACGCGGGGCTCGGCGGGCACGGCAGGCAAGGTCCGCGGCGCCCGGGCGCGCAGGTGCGCCTCCAGGTCGGCGCCCGCCACGTACGGCCGGCCCCACTCGTCGTGCACGGCGAGACGCGCGGCGGCGGGCGGCGCCGACGGCGGGCGGCCCAGCAGGCCGTCGAACACCCCCACGTACGTCGTGGCCTGAGGCCGCCAGTCGAGCCGGTCGACGACGCGCTCGCGGCCGGCGAGCGCGAGCGTCACGCGGCGGTCGTCGTCGTCCAGCAGGGACTCCACGGCGTCGGCCAGGCACGACGGGTCGCACACCGGCGCCACCACGCCGGTGCCGCCCATCGTGCGGCGCGTCTCCTTGAGGTCGAACGAGACCGGCACCACCCCGTAGGCCATGTACTCCATGGTCTTGTTCATCGTGCACAGGTCGTTGAGGGGCGAGCGGGGGTCGGGCACGAGGCCGACGACGGAGCGGGAGAGGTGCTCCCCGATCTCCCGCGACCCGACCTTGCCCGTGAACGTCACCACGTCGCCCAGCCCGAGCCGCGTGGCCTGCGCCCGCAGGTCGGTCAGGCAGTCGCCGAAGCCCATCAGCACCGCCCGCACGTCGGTGCGGCCGCGGCGGTGGACGAGGTCGTGCAGGGCGTCCAGCGCCACGTCCACGCCGTCCTGGGGACCCATGATGCCGAGGTAGGCCAGGGTGCGGACGCCGGGGGCGGGGTCGACGGCGACGGGCCGCATCCGTGCCGTGTCGGGCGCGCTGCGCACGATGGCCGTGCGCTCCGGGTCCACGCCGCCGCGGCTCAGCGCGATCTCCCGGTACGACTCGTTGGTGGAGATCACCCGGTCGGCGGTGCGGAACGTCATGCGCTCCAGCCACAGCAGCGCGCGGTGCTGGGCGCGCCGGGCGGGGGTGGTGGGCTCGCCGAACCGGGTGCGGAACAGCTCCGGGTTCAGGTCGTGGTGGTCGAACACGAACCGCACCCCCCGCAGCCGCCACAGGCGGGCCAGGAGCCAGTACGTGTCCGGCGGGTTGCAGGCCTGGATGACGTCGAACCCGCGCTCGCGCCGCACCACCAGCGACAGCAGCGCCGTGCGCAGCCAGCACCAGGCGAACTCCAGCAGGTACCCGAGCGCGCCGGACGCCTGCGGGGCGGGCCGGTACGCGTACACCGCGACGCCGTCGACGTCGGCCCGCGGGGGGTCGCCCTCGCCGCGGGGGCAGATGACGCTGACCTCGTAGCCGGCGTCCACGAGGGAGCGCGTCTCGAGGCGCACCCGCCGGTCCACCTGGAGCGGCAGGTTCTGGATGATGACGAGGACACGCGGTGCTCGACGGGTCATCCCGCCAGTCTTGGCGGGGCGGCCGCGCCCGGGAAGGTCGGGCGGGGGCGAAAAGGGCCGCCGGCCGGGCGAAATCCGGGCGGGGGCCGCCGGGAGGCGCCTCCGCCGTGCGACCGTCGAGGGGGAGGCGCAGCGATGGGACACGTCGAGCGGGGCGAGGGCGGGGCCGGGCGCGGCCGGTACGCGGCCGGGGGCGTCCTCGCGCTCGCGGTGGTGCTCGGCACGGTCGCGGCCGCGCCGCCCGCGCAGGCGCCGCCCCCTGCCGTCGAGGCCGACGAGGCGCCCCGGACCCCCGGCCCCGGGTGGACCGTCGACGCGACCAACGTCGGGCTCGCCCCGCTCGGGCTGGACTGCGCGAGCCTGCCCGAGTACACCGGCACCCAGCACCCCGCGCCGGGCACGGTGATCCGCGAGCAGCGGATCACCGGCGAGCTCGACCTGTCCGCGGGCTCGATCGTGGTGGAGCGCAGCTGCGTCCAGCCGACCCCGGGCGCCGTGCCGCGGGGCGAGCCGGCGCTGTCCACGGCGAGCTGGGGCACGCACCGCGCCACCCCGACCAAGGTCGTCGTCCGGGACAGCGAGTTCGACGGCTCGCTGCTCGACGGGCCCGCCGAGGCCGCGTACGTGGGCCCGTTCCAGGGCATCGCGGACCTGCAGCGCAACTACGTGCACGGCTTCGGCAGCGGGCTGTCGCTGTTCGGCACCGGGGACCACCTCGACGCGCTCGTCGAGCACAACTACGTCACCGACCTGGTGGCGTACGGCGACCCGGGCACGGACGGCAACCACTCGAGCGCCTTCACGGTGCGCGACTTCGACGGCCGGCCCGACCGCCGGCTGATCGTCCGCGACAACCGCTTCGACGAGGACACGGCGAACGCCACGGGGGCGTTGTTCGTGCAGCCGTACGCGGGGGAGATCCGGAACCTCCTCGTCGAGCGGAACCTGCTGGAGGGGGAGGGCTTCCAGCTCATCCTGCAGGAGTACGAGGGCCGGTCGTACACCGGCCTGCGGGCCGTCGACAACCGGATGACCGACACGGGCGAGGGCGCCACCTACGCGTCGAGCGGCCCGGGGTGGGAGCAGTGGGTGGACAACGCCGCCTACGACCCGGACGCCCCCGACGGCCGCGGGATCCCCGTGCCGGAGCCCGAGCCCTGGGAGTGACCGGCGCCGTCCGCCGCGAGGGCGTGCGCGGCCTCGGGCGCGCGCCTCGGCACGACGTTCCCCGCGGCGCCGCAGCAGCCCACGACCAGGAAGAACGTCGAGACGGACATCGTGAACGAGATCGCGTCGAAGAACGCCATGAGGAGCATGACCGCGCTGACCGACGCGACCAGCGCCCGGGACTGGCTGCGCAGGGCGGTGTCGGTCGCCCGGTGGCTCGCCCGCAGCGCCACGACGACGGCGGTCGCCGCGAGGCCGATGACGGCGAGGACGCCGACGATGCCGATCTCGATCAGGAGGAGCAGGTAGGCGTTGTCGAGGATCCGGTAGGACGGGAGGAAGGTGCCGAGGCCGCGGCCGAAGGGCTGGAACCGCGAGGCGAGGTCGAACGCGATGCCCCAGTTGTCGACCCGTGACTCGGTGCTGGAGTCCCCGCCGGTGAACATGTAGCGCAACGTGCTGAGCATGCCCGGCACGAGCACCTGGACCGCGGCCAGCAGCAGCACGCCGGCGACCGCGAGCCGGACCTGGACCCGGCGCGGCCACGACGGCGCGAGCACGAGGATCCCCGCGGCGGTGCCGAGGATCGCGGACCGGGAGACCGCCAGCAGCGACGCGAGGATCATGGCCGCGCTCGGGTACCAGCGCCGCAGCCGGGAGCCGGGGCGCGAGTACAGCGCCGCGTTCAGGGCGAGGGGGATGGCCGCGGCCAGCACCGTCGCGTACTCCAGCGGGTGGGCGGCCATCGCGCTCGCCCGGACGAACCCGCCGCGGTCGCCCAGGTCGACGGCGTCCGCGGTGACGCCGGGGATCGGGAGGCCCGCGAGGAGCGGCTGGCCGGTGACGAACTGCGCCAGCCCGAGCGTGGCCATCAGGCCGCCGGCGATCACGATGCGGTGCACCAGGGCCAGGAAGCGTTCGGGGGTGCGCACGCAGTCCGTGGCCAGCAGGGCGGGTCCCGTCCAGGACAGGAAGCGCAGCATCGTCGAGTCGGCCACGCTCTGCTCGAGCACGGGGATCCCGCGCATCCCCGCGAGGGCGTAGCTGATCAGGACGGCCAGGGCGAGCACGATGAGGGCGACACGCACCGGCTGCGCGGGCCGCGGCGCGGGGCGGTGGCGGGAGATCTGCTCCCACACCCACCAGCCGAGGCACGCGAGGCCGACCAGGTTCGACGGCCGCCCGAGCGAGCCGAGCCCGTCGATGGAGCCGGCGGACGGGAAGGCGTACAGGCTGACCATGTACACGGTCAGCAGACTCACGGCGTCGAAGCCGCGCACCGACCACCCGCGGGCCGCCGCGGGCGGGCGCGCCCCACCGGCGGCGGTCGTCATGTGGGGTCGACCGACCTGCGCGTCCGCCGGTCCGCCGCCGGGCGGTGGTGGGTGGGGCTCGGCCGCGCGCGCCGGCGCGAGGCGGGCCGCCGGGGCGCGCTGTCGGGGATGCCGGCACCGGTGCGGACCGGGTCCCCGGCGAGGCTCTCGGCGAGCTCGTCCGACAGGCCGGGCTCCGCGAGCCCGCCACGTCGCCGCGCCCGGGCGAGGAGGCGCCCGTCCACGAACGCGGTCACCAGGAGGGTGACGAGCATGACGACGCCCGCGCCGGCGACCATGGCCTTGAGCTGTGCGCCGCGCTCCGTCGTGGGCTGCGCGGCGGTGGTGAGCTGCAGCATCGACGTGCGCGCGCCGCGCGGCGTGTCGACCTCGTCCTGCATGCGCCCGAGCTCCGCGTCGAGCGACGCGTTCGCGTCGGCGATCACGGCCGGCAGCGCGGCGGGGTCCGGCCCCGTGGCCTGCACGGTCAGCACCGGGCCGCTCGTGCCGACGTCGGCCGAGACGGCGAGGGTGGTGCCCGGGTACGGCTCCAGCAGCTGCGCCTGCACCTCGGGCGACATGACGGCGTACGTGAGGAGGTCGCGCTGCTGCGTGAGCCCCCCGAGGAAGAGGAACGGGTTGCTGCCCTCGAGGATCGTGGACTTCCCCGGGATGAGCACCGAGCTCGTCTGCATCGCGTACGTGACGGGCACCTGGGTGGTCGCCCCGTACGCCACCGCCGCGGCCGCCACGATCCCGCACAGGACCAGGTACCACCGTCGGCGGAGGATCATCAGGATGTCGTGAAGCTGCACGGTGCGTCCTTCGGTCCCGGCCGGCGCGGGCGGCCCGGGGGTGGGGCGCCCGGACCGGGACGTGTCATCGAGAGAGAGCGGTTCGGGGGTCGGTCGTGACGCGGGTCCGGGCACCTGCACGGGCTCCGCGCGCCATGTCCACGTCATCCGCCCTCCCGGGGTCGTACGACGCCTCGCCGCAGGGCGTTCACCCGGTCGACGGCCTCGCGCCCGCCGACGGCGAGCACGCCGCGCTTGACCAGAGAGCGGCCGTGGTCGCGGGCCGCCCGAGCCGGCGCCGCGACGAGCCGGTCGGCGACCACGCGGCGGCGAGCGACGGCGGCCGTCCCGTCGAGGCCGGCGACGAACCTCGCGCGGTAGGGCCGCGGGTCGACGAGCGTGCCGCGGACCCGGTTGCTGACGTTCGCCCCGTGGATCACCTGCAGCCACGCGGCGTCGCCGCCGAGGCGGACCGCCGGCATCTGCAGCTCGAGGCGGTTGTGCCAGTCCACCCAGCAGGTCACGGCGCCTGCGAACGGCTCCGCCACCGAGGCGAAGGCGTTCGACGGGTCGCGCCAGGCGTAGACGCGCTCGCCGCGCCGCACCAGGCCGTTCTCCAGGTACAGGGCGGCGCGGCCCGTCGTCGCCGCGCCGCCGGCGCGCAGCCGTGCGACGAAGTCGTCGGACACGGCGTCGTCGTTGTCGAGGTTCGTGGTGACGAGCCGGTCGGGCTCGTGCCCGAGCACGCCCACCACGTCGCGCAGCAGGTCGACGCGGTGCACCGCCTCCCGGCGGACAGGGTGGAACCTCCCCGGGCTCACGTCGTCGAGCCAGTCGAAGAACCACGCGGGGCTCTGCGGGTCGACGTACACGATCCACGCGAACGCGGGGTCGGTCTGGGCGGCGACGCTCGGCAGGCAGTAGCGCTCGAACAGCGCGGTCCGGTCGCGCAGCCACCCGGATTTCGCCCGGACGACTTTCTCGGCGCCCGCCGACGGCAGGTTGAACCGTGTGAGAATGACGTGGCTCAGGGTCTCGTTCACGGGGCCTCCGACGGGTGACTCACAGCGGTAGGTCGGCGATGACGTTCGAGGGGCTGCTCCGGGTGCTGCGGCACCGCTGGTACGTGGTCGTGCTGGGCCTGCTCCTCACGGCGGTCGCCGTCCTCGTGGCGGTCCGGCCGCAGCCCCTGTACTGGACCGAGGGCGACGTCGTGCTCGTCGCGCCGGGGGGGTCGCTGCAGCAGGCGCCCGACAGCTACTGGCGCGGCAACCTCATCGCGTTCGCGGGCGTGCTCGACCGGGAGCTGAACGGTGCCGCCCCGCCGCCCCGGATGAACTCCGCGCCCATCTACGGCACCGGGGTGCGCGACGGGTCCTCCGTGCGGCTGCGCAACTACGGCAACCAGTGGACGACGATGTTCGCGCAGCCGAACCTGACGGTCGAGGTCGTGGGCCCCGACGAGGCCGGCGTCGCGCGGCGGTACGACGAGGTCGTGGCGCAGGTGTCCGAGACGGCGCGCGCGCTGCAGCTCACGCAGGGCACGCGGACGCAGGACCTGATGACCGTGCAGCCGCTGCTGGGCGACCCGCCCGTCGCGTACGTCGGCTCCACCCGGGGCGGCAAGGCGCGGGCCCTGCTGGCGATCGGTCTCGTCGGGTCGTTCGTGAGCGTGTCGGGCGCGGTGCTCCTGGACGAGCGTGCGCGCCGCCGCCGGCTGCGCCGCGCCGCGGCCCTCACCCCCGCCCTCGACGGCGACCCGGTCGCGGGTCCCGACCCGCGGGCCCCTCTCGTCCCGACGGCCTGAGCCGGTCATCGCACCGGCTCCTGCGCGGGGTCCTGCTCCGGTTCCGCGGGCGCGGCGCGGAGGGACGCGGGGAAGCCGTCCCACCACTCGGCACGACGCCGCCAGGTGGCGGCCCACTTGCGCCCCCGCCCGGTGACGGCCGACCCGGCGGCCCGCAGGGCGACGCCCGACCGCAGCAGCGCGACGACCACCGGGGCGGCGACGGGGCCGAAGTGGGTGCGCGCGTAGAGCACCTTGCCCGCGAGGACGAGCGGGGTGCTGCCGCCGTCGGCGTCGGACGACGACTCCCCGCCGGCGTGCACGATCTCGGCGTCGGGCGTGATGACGGGCCGCAGGCCCAGGCCGCGCGCCCGCGCCGCGAGGTCGGCGTCCTCGCCGTAGACGAAGAACCGCTCGTCGAGCCCGCCGAGGCGCTCCCAGGTGCTGCGCTCGAGCACGAGCAGGCACCCCGTGACCATCCCGACCTCGCGCACGGTGTCGCGCGGCCACCGTCCGAGCGACTCCGGGTCGAAGAGCCGGGTGCGGCGGAAGAGGGTGGACGCCCCCGTGGCGAAGCACAGGGTGCTCCACACGGTCGGCAGGCCCCAGCAGGACAACGGCCCCGGGCTGCCGTCGGCCTGGACGGTGCGCCCGCCGTACAGCCCGTGGCCGGGGTGGGTCCGCGCGAACTCGAGCAGGCGGCGCAGCGCCCCGGGGCGGGACTCCGTGTCGGGGTTGAGCAGCAGCACCCACGGTGCCGTCGACCGGCGCACGCCCTGGTTGACCGCGGCGGCGAACCCGACGTTGACAGCGTTGCGCTCGAGCAGCACCCCGGGGTACCGGGCCGCGACGCGGTCGGCGCTGCCGTCCGTGGACGCGTTGTCCACGACGACGACCTCGTGCGCGACGCCGTCGAACGCGGCAGGGAGGGTGCTCAGGCAGCGCTCGACCCAGTCCGCGCTCTGGTACGTCACGACGACGACGCTCACCTCGGGGACGTTCACGCGGGCCGCCCTCCGCGCAGCGCGGGCGCGGGCGCCCGGGAGGTGTCGTCCCGGTTCCACCCGCCGACGCTCCCCGCGCGCAGCAGGCGGCGGGCCCGCAGCACGGCGGCCGCGTTCACGGCGGCGTAGACCGCGCCGGCGGCGACGAGCCGGGGCTCGGCCCGCACCACCTGGCGCCAGGAGGGTGCCGGGGGCCGCAGCGTGCTTCCCCGGGCGGCGAGCTGCCGGTTGCCGACCACGATCCGCACGCGGCGGCGGTACAGCGCCCGGAGCGTGCGCGGCGGGCGCACGCGGAACGTGGCCCCGGGCGGGTTGACGCGCTCGTGCTCGGCGAACAGGGAGTACACGAAGCCGTCGTCGGCGACCACCGGGGGGAACGTGCCGAACCGGGCCCTGCCGGCGGCGGACAGCCCGTAGACGCCCGAGCCGAGCACGTGGTGGCGGGCGTAGCCGAGGCGGGAGAAGACCGCGAAGTACGCCCGGGACGCGACGCCGCAGCCGCGGGTGTCGAAGGTCGGCACGGGCGCGGCGGACGGCGCCCCCGCGCGGAGCGCCGCGACCACGGCACGCAGGGCGTCCAGCGTGATGCCGACGTCGGCGTCGAGGTAGACCCGCGGCAGCACGGTCGCGGTGGCGTCGCCCGCGCGCAGCGCCGCGATCTTCGAGGCCTCGGCGACCTCCACCACGGTGACGCCGGGGAAGGTCGCGGCGACGCGGGCGGTGTCGTCCGTGCAGCCGTTGCACACGACGACGGTCTCGAGCTCGCCGGGGTCCGCGCGCGCGAGCTCGCGCAGCAGGTCGCCGAGGACGGCCGACTCGTCGTGCGCGGGGATCACCAGGCTCGCGCGGGGTGCGGGTCCGGCCATGGTGTCCCCCCTGCTCCCGGGCCGCGCACGCCGCGCGGCCACCGCGTTCGCAGAGTAGCCACGGCGGGGTGTCGCACAGGGGGTCCGGAGCCGATTTCATCCCCTGCCGTCGCGGCGCGGGAACGCGCTGACCTGGGACGACGTCGTCGGCGGGTGCGGGATTCACCCGGTCGACGTGTTCCGTCCGGGCGCACCGGCGTCGACAGTGGAGCGGAGGCCGGCGACCAGCCGCCGGCGGGACGGAGGACGCGGTGACGAGCACCCGGACGCCCCTCGGCACGGCGGGCCCGACGATCGCGGCGTCCGCCGACGTCGACGAGCGCGCGACGATCGGCGAGGGCAGCACCGTGTGGCACCTGGCGCAGGTGCGCGAGGACGCCGTCGTCGGCCCCGGCTGCACGATCGGGCGGGGCGCGTACGTGGGTCCGGGGGTGCGCGTGGGCGCGCGCTGCAAGCTGCAGAACTACGCGCTGGTCTACGAGCCGGCGGTGCTGGAGGACGGCGTGTTCGTCGGCCCGGCGGCCGTGCTGACCAACGACCTCTACCCGCGCGCCGTGAACCCGGACGGCTCCGCCAAGACCGGCGACGACTGGGAGGCCGTCGGCGTCACGCTCCGCGAGGGCGCGGCGGTGGGGGCGCGGGCCGTGTGCGTCGCGCCGGTGACGGTCGGCCGGTGGGCCACGGTCGCCGCGGGGTCGGTCGTGACGCGGGACGTGCCCGACTTCGCGCTCGTGGCGGGCTCGCCCGCGAGGCGCGTGCGCTGGGTGGGCCGGGCGGGCGTCCCGCTCGAGGCCGACGGCGACGGGCGGTGGCGCTGCCCCGCCACCGGGGAGACGTACACCGAGGCCGACGGCGGGCTCGCGCCGGACGCCCCCTGACGTCTCAGCGGCTCGCCGTCATCGTGCGGTCCAGCTCGGCCTCGACGTGCCGCGCGATCTCCAGCGACGCGGTGGCGGCGGGCGACGGCGCGTTGATGACGTGCACCTGCCGCGGCGCGGTGCGCACCAGGAAGTCGTCGACGAGGGAGCCGTCGCGGCCCACGGCCTGGGCGCGGACGCCGGCGGGGGCGGGGTGCAGGTCGTCGGCGGTGGTGCCGGGCAGCAGCCGCGCCACGGACGCGGCGAACAGGGTGCGCGACATCGAGCGGGCCACCTCCGCGGCGCCGGGCGCGAGGTTGCGCCCGGCCAGCCGCCACAGCCCGGGCCAGGAGGCGGCGTCCGCGACGTCGCGCCAGGCGACGTCGCGGCGCCGGTAGCCCTCGCGCGCGAGGGCGAGGACGGCGTTGGGGCCGGCGTGCACGTCGCCGTGCACGCCGCGCGTGAGGTGCACGCCGAGGAAGGGGAAGCGCGAGTCGGGCACGGGGTAGACGAGGCCGCGCACGCGGTCGGCGGCGCCGTCGGCGAGGTCGAAGTACTCGCCGCGGAACGGCACGATGCGCGCGCCGGGGTCGACGCCGCACGCCAGGGCGAGGCGGTCGGCGTGCAGGCCGCCGCACACGACGAGGGCGTCGGCGACGTGCTCGTGCCGGTGGCGGGTGCGGACGGCGTCGACCTCGGCCCGCACCTGCGTGCCCACCACGGTGGCGCCGTGCAGGGCGCGGCCGAGCAGCACGGTGCCGCCCGCCGCGCGCACCTGGCCCGCGAGGACGGCGCAGACCTCGCGGTAGTCGACGACGCCGGTCGTCTCCACGCGCAGGGCGCCGACGCAGGCGATGTCGGGCTCGTGCTCGCGGGCCTCGACGGGGTCGAGCTCCCGGACGGGGACCCCGTTGGCGGCGCCGCGCTCGGCGAGGGCGCGCAGCCGGTCACGCTCGCCGGCGTCGGTGGCGACGACGAGCTTGCCGGTCGTGGCCACGGGGACGCCGTGCTCGGCGGCGAAGCGCGTCATGGAAGCGGCGCCGGCGACGCCGAGCCGGGCCTTGAGGCTGCCGGGCGCGTAGTAGAGGCCGGAGTGGACGACGCCGGAGTTGCGGCCGGTCTGGTGGCAGGCGAGCTCGTGCTCCTTCTCGAGCACGGTGACCTCGTCGCCGCGGCGGGCGAGGCGTGCCGCCGTCGCGAGCCCGATGATCCCGCCCCCGACGACGATGACGCGCACGTGCCCTCCCCGGTCCGGCGGACGGTGGCGGGCCAAGTCCCTGGCTCGGCCCGCCGGGTCCCAGCATGGCAGCCCGAGCGGCGCGTGAGGAGCGCCGACGGGGTGAACGCTGGGGTGAACGCCGGGGTGAACGACGGGCACGACCTGCCGCGACGTCCGGCGGAGGGACCCTCCCCTCCGGCATAGTGGGAGGAGCAGGACGCGGCCGGGGGCGCCCGTCGCGCGGCGTCGACGAGGAGGAACGGTCATGAGCCAGGACGACGGCAACCAGCCGGACCCGTACGCACCCCGGCCGGACCAGGCGGCCGACCCGGGCGCGACGCCGCGGCCCGACCCGTACCAGCAGCCGCCCGGCTACCCCCAGCCGGACGCCGGCCAGCAGCCGGGGGCGGGGGAGCAGCCGGGCGGGATGCCCGCGTACGGCGACCCGTCGCAGCAGTACGCGCAGCAGCCGTACGGCCAGGAGCCGCCGGGGCAGCAGCCGCCCGGGTACCCGCAGCAGCCGTACGCCCAGCCGTACGGGCAGCAGCCGTACGCGCCGTCGGCGGGCACGGACGGCTGGTCGATCGCGGCGCTGGTCACCGGCATCCTCGGCCTGGCGATCGTGCCGGTGGTGCTGGGCATCATCAGCCTCTCGCGCATCTCGCGCACGGGGCAGCAGGGCAAGGGGATGGCGATCGCCGGCATCGTGCTGGGCGCGGTCGGGATCGTCGCGTGGATCGTGTTCATCGTCTTCGCGGCCGTGTTCGTCTCGCAGTTCGACCCGGAGGACTTCCAGACGACGTTCGACTCGTCGGCGCTGCTGCTGGGGCGGTAGCCCTTAGGCGGTTGCGAAGGTCCTGCGTGGAGACCCGTCGGGGCTGCCGCCGGGGGTCGTCGGGTGGGTAGCATCGCGGGTCGGACGGCGCCCGGCGCGACGACGCACGACGGAGCGGGCACCGCCGTCCGGCACCGGCCGCCGCCGCACCGACCAGGAGGACCATGAGCCACCCGCGCGGGTACGACGCCCACGACACCCCGCCCACCCGTGCGATCCCGCCGCGCGAGGACGGCACCCAGGTCGTGCCGGCCGCGCCGCCCCCGCCGGACGGCGCCGGGACCCAGGTCCTCCCGCCGCAGGGCGCGGACCGGACGCAGGTCTTCGCGGCGCAGGGCCCTGACGCGACGCAGGCGCTGCCGCCGCAGGGCGCGGACCGGACGCAGGTCTTCGCGGCGCAGGGCGCCGACGCGACGCAGGCCCTGGCCCCGCAGGGTGGGGACCGGACGGAGGTGTTCGCGGCGCAGCCGGTCGAGCGGACGCAGGTGTTCGCCCCGCAGACGGCGGGCACGACCCCGCTGCCGGCGCCGCCGTTGCGGACAGCGTCGTCCCGGCCGGTGGGCTCGCTCCGGGCGCCCGTCGCCGCCCCGCAGGCGGCGGCCCCCGCTCCGGCACCTGCACCCGCTCCGGCACCTGCACCGGCTCCGGCGCAGCGCCCGGCGCCGTCGGCCGCGCCGCCGTCGCCGTGGGCCGCGGCCCCCGCTCCGGCCGCTCCCACCCCCGCGCCCGCGGGCCGGGCGCCGCAGCGCCGTGGCACGGAGCCGTCGGCCGTGGGGGCGCTGGTCACCGGGATCCTCGGGTTCGTGGTGCCGCTGCTGGGTGTCGTCGCGATCGTGCTGGGCGGCGTGGGCCTGGACCGCACGCGCCGACGCGGCACGGGCGGCCGCGGCATGGCGGCCACGGGCCTGACGTTCGGGTCGATCCAGGTGGTGTTCACGGCGATCGTCGTGATCGCGGGCGTGATGCTGTGGAACACCTACGGCGACGACGTCGAGCAGGCGCTGGCGCAGGCCGAGGACCTCACGCAGACCGACCTGTCCGTGCCGGACCTGCTGCTGGGCGGCCTGTCGAGCGGCATGTCCTTCGACGACCTCCGGGACCTCGCCGGCACCCTCGGCGACGCCGACCGCCTGCAGGAGCTGGGCGGCCAGTGCCAGGCGGGCGACCCCACCTCGTGCGAGGACCTGCTGGGCAGCCTCCCGGACGGCATCCGCGACCAGCTCCCCGCGGACCTGAGCGGCCGGCTCCCGGCGAACTGACCCACCCTTCGCACCGTCCCCTCTCTCGCCGAACAGGCGGTTGTGGGGGGGTTGGGGGGGGCAGGGGGGGGGGAAACGGCGCTCTTACGCTTC
>NZ_JBSGUW010000011.1:33785-67848 GCF_053608125.1 Isoptericola sp. NPDC055063
CACCCCCCCCTCCCCCCCTTCCCCCCCCTCCCCAAAAGGGGGGTTGCGCACGTTCTGAACGCTCAGAACGTGCGCAACCGCCTGTTCGGCATCGCGGGCGGGGTCGCTGGCGGGCTGCGGAGCGGGGGCGTCGGTGGCGCGGCGTAGTCTGGTTCGGCACGCCCGGCACCCCGCCGGTCGCACGGTTCCACGGCCCCACGACGCGCCCGGCACGACGGCGGAGACGCCCGACACCCGCGTCGGACCCGCGGGACCACGTGCGTCCCGGGGAGAGCTGGGCCTGTCGTCGTGCCCGCACCGAGCCCCCACCGCAAGCAGCGCTCCCACTCACAGCGCTCCGACCCCGCAGAGCCCCGCGTCGCAGATCCGAAGGACCTCGCATGAACCTCACCGGCATCGTCCCCGCCCTCCTGGCCGACCCCGGCGCCGCGGCCGCGCTCGAGCACGTGCGGGCGCGGGGCTTCGCCGACGTCGTGGGGCCGGTGGGGGTGCGCGCGCCGCTGCTGGCCGCGGCGGCCGAGCGGCGCCCGCTGGTGGTCGTCACCGCGACGGGCCGCGAGGCCGACGAGCTCGCCGCGTCGGTGCGGGCGTACCTGCCGGACGAGCGGGCCGACGAGGTCGCCGTCCTGCCCGCGTGGGAGACCCTGCCGCACGAGCGGCTCTCGCCTCGGGCGGACACGGTCGCCAAGCGGCTCGCGGTGTTCCGCCGCCTGGCGCACCCGTCGCCCGAGCCCGGCCAGACCGGGCCGATCCGCCTGCTCGTCATGCCGGCGCGGGCGCTGCTGCAGCCGGTGGTCGAGGGCCTCGGGGAGCTGGAGCCCGTGGAGCTGCACCACGGCGACACCGCCGACCTCACGGACGTGGCCGACCGCCTGGTCGGCGCGGCCTACTCGCGTGTGGACATGGTGGAGCGGCGCGGCGAGTTCGCCGTCCGCGGCGGCATCCTCGACGTCTTCCCGCCCACCGAGGACCACCCGCTGCGCATCGAGTTCTGGGGCGACGAGGTCACGGAGATCCGCTGGTTCGCCGTCGCCGACCAGCGCTCGCTCGAGATCGCGGAGCAGGGCCTGTGGGCGCCGCCGTGCCGCGAGATCCTGCTGACCGACTCCGTGCGGCAGCGGGCGGCGGGCCTGGTCGAGCGGCTGCCCGGTGCGATCGAGATGCTCGACAAGCTCGCGGCCGGCGTCGCCGTCGAGGGCATGGAGTCCCTCGCGCCGGTGCTCGTGGACCGCATGGTGCCCGTGCTCGAGCTGGTGCCCGACGACGCGCTGCTCGTCATCGACGAGCCCGAGCGCGTCCGCCGGCGCGCGCACGACCTGGTCGCCACCACCGAGGAGTTCCTCGCCGCCGCGTGGACGGGCGCCGTCGCAGGCGGGGCCGCGCCGATCGACCTGTCGGCGGCGTCGTTCGAGACGTTCACCGAGGTTCGCGACGTCGCGGCCCGCCGCGGCCTGGGCTGGTGGACGCTGTCGTCGTTCGCGCTCGACGCGCCCACGGAGGGCGACGACGAGGCCGCCGTCGCGCCGACGTCCGAGGTGGACGGCGTCACGACGTTCACCGTGGCCGCGCGCGACGTCGAGTCCTACCGCGGCGACCTGCAGCGCGCGCTCGACGACGTGCAGACGCTGCAGCGCGCGGGCTGGCGGCTGCTGCTCACCACCGAGGGCCACGGCCCCGCCAAGCGCATGGTCGAGCAGCTGGCCGCGCAGGACACGGCGGCCCGGC
Organism: Isoptericola sp. NPDC055063; assembly: GCF_053608125.1. NCBI lineage: Bacteria > Bacillati > Actinomycetota > Actinomycetes > Micrococcales > Promicromonosporaceae > Isoptericola > Isoptericola sp. NPDC055063. The sequence goes on from NZ_JBSGUW010000011.1 coordinate 35,511, forward strand.
TCGTCACGGCGCTGGGGGAGGAGCCGGAGGGCGGGGTCGTGCTGGTCGCGCCCGCGCTGGTCGGCAAGGGCTTCGTGGCCACCGACCTGCAGCTGGCCGTCTTCAGCGAGTCCGACCTCACCGGCCGCCAGGGCTCCACGACGCGCGACATGCGCAAGATGCCGAGCCGGCGGCGCAACGTCGTCGACCCGCTGCAGCTGCGCGGCGGCGACTTCGTGGTGCACGAGCAGCACGGCGTGGGCCGGTTCGTCGAGATGGTGCAACGCACGCTCGGCGCGGGGGCGAACGCGGCGACGCGCGAGTACCTGGTGATCGAGTACGCGTCGTCCAAGCGGGGCCAGCCGGGCGACCGGCTGTTCGTGCCGATGGACCAGCTCGACCAGGTCACCAAGTACACCGGCGGGGAGTCGCCGTCGCTGTCCAAGATGGGCGGCGCGGACTGGAAGAACACCAAGGCGCGCGCCCGCAAGCACGTGCGCGAGATCGCGGGCGAGCTCATCCGCCTGTACTCGGCGCGCATGGCGACGCAGGGCCACGCGTTCGGCCCGGACACCCCGTGGCAGCGCGAGCTCGAGGACGCCTTCGCCTACGTCGAGACGCCCGACCAGCTCGTGACGATCGACGAGGTCAAGGCCGACATGGAGAAGGCGGTGCCGATGGACCGCCTGATCTGCGGCGACGTCGGCTACGGCAAGACGGAGATCGCCATTCGGGCCGCGTTCAAGGCGGTGCAGGACGGCAAGCAGGTGGCCGTCCTCGTGCCCACGACGCTGCTGGTGCAGCAGCACTTCGACACGTTCTCCGAGCGGTACGCCGGGTTCCCCGTCACAGTGCGCGCGCTGTCCCGCTTCCAGTCGGACAAGGAGTCGGCGGAGACGGTCGAGGGGCTCGGCAAGGGCACCGTCGACATCGTCATCGGCACCCACCGCCTGCTCACCGGCTCGGTGCGGTTCAAGGACCTCGGCCTCGTGATCGTCGACGAGGAGCAGCGGTTCGGCGTCGAGCACAAGGAGACGCTCAAGCAGCTGCGCACCAACGTGGACGTGCTCGCCATGTCCGCGACGCCCATCCCGCGCACGCTCGAGATGGCGGTGACCGGCATCCGCGAGATGTCGACCCTCGCCACCCCGCCGGAGGAGCGCCACCCCGTGCTCACCTACGTAGGCGCCTACGAGGAGAAGCAGATCGCCGCGGCGACCCGGCGCGAGCTGCTGCGCGAGGGCCAGGTCTTCTACGTGCACAACAAGGTGGAGACCATCCAGAAGACGGCGTCGCGCCTCGCGGAGCTCGTGCCCGAGGCCCGGATCGGCGTGGCGCACGGCAAGATGAGCGAGCACCAGCTGGACCAGGTGATCCGCGCCTTCTGGGAGAAGGAGCTGGACGTGCTGGTCTGCACCACGATCATCGAGACCGGCCTGGACATCTCCAACGCCAACACCCTGATCCTGGAGCGCGCCGACGTGCTCGGCCTGTCGCAGCTGCACCAGCTGCGCGGGCGCGTGGGCCGTGGCCGCGAGCGCGCGTACGCGTACTTCCTGTACCCGCCGGAGCGGCCGCTGACGGACACGGCGCACGACCGGCTGTCGACCATGGCGGCACACACCGACCTCGGCGCCGGCATGCAGATCGCCATGAAGGACCTGGAGATCCGCGGCGCCGGCAACCTGCTGGGCGGCGAGCAGTCGGGCCACATCGCGGGCGTCGGCTTCGACCTGTACGTGCGCATGGTGGGCGAGGCCGTGGCGGCCTTCCGCGGCGACGGCGAGGAGGAGCAGCCCGAGGTCACCATCGAGCTGCCCGTGGACGCGCACCTGCCCGAGTCGTACATCGCCACCGAGCGGCTGCGCCTCGAGGCGTACAAGAAGATCGCCGCCGCGCAGGACGCCCCGGCGCTCGCGGAGATCCGCGCCGAGCTGGTGGACCGGTACGGGAAGCTCCCCGACGTCGCCTCCGCCCTGTTCGACGTCGCCGACTTCCGCAACCACGCGCGCCGCGCCGGGCTCACGGACGTCACCGCGCAGGGCAAGTTCATCCGGTTCGCGCCGGTGGAGCTCGCGGAGTCCGCGCAGCTGCGCCTCAAGCGCCTGTACCCGGGCACCATCCTCAAGCCGGCCATCCGGGCGGTCCTCGTGCCCTTCCCGACGACGGCGCGCATCGGCGGCAGGCCCCTGCGCGGAGCCGAGGTGCTCGCCTGGGCGCGGCAGCTCATCGATGCGGTGATCCTCGGCGAGGTGTCCGCCGCCGCGAGCGTCGGCACGGCGTCGCGCTGAGCCGCCCGGGAGCTCGCCCGCGGTTCACCTCGTTTCAGCAGGTGGGAACGCTCGCGCGTCCCTAGCATGGCCGGATGACGGCCCCGCGAGGGGCCCGGCCGCGCCGTCGTGTGCGTGGCCCGTGGCGGGCGACGACGGAGGGCGCGATGAGCGGCACGAACGGCGGCGGGGTCGATGGCGCGGGGCTGCCCGACGACACGGCGGCGCGCCTCGCCGCGCTGGAGCAGGAGAACGCCGAGCTGCGCGCACGCCTGGCGGCGGGCGCCACACCGCTCGTCGTCGCGGCGCCGCCGCCCGCCCCGCGGGAGCCGCGCCACCGGGGCCGCGCCGCGGCCGCCGTCGTGCTCGTCGTCCTCGGCGCGCTGCTCGCCCCCGTCGCCGTGGTGGCCGCGTGGGCGGAGCGCACCCTCACCGACACGGACCGGTACGTCGCGACGGTCGGGCCGCTGGCGTCCGACCCCACGATCCAGTCCGCCGTCGCGGGCCGGCTCACGACGGTCGTGATGGACCAGATCGACGTGAACGCCATCGTGGGGACCGTCGTCGACGGGCTGGAGCAGCAGGGGGTCGGGCCGCGTGCCACCGAGGCGCTGACGCAGCTCGAGGGCCCGCTGACCAGCGGCGTCGAGTCGTTCGTGCGGAAGGCCGCGAACAACGTGGTGACGAGCAGCGCGTTCGAGGACGCGTGGGTGCAGGCGAACCGGGTGGCGCACGAACAGCTCGTCGCGACGATGAAGGGCGAGGGCGGCGAGCTGCTGCAGATCGGGCAGGACGGGCAGCTCACCATTCAGCTCTCCGGGATGATCGACCTGGTCAAGCAGCGCCTGGTGGACCGGGGGCTCGGCATCGCGGCCAGGATCCCCGAGGTGAACGCGACGTTCACCCTCATGCAGACCTCGCAGCTGGTGCAGGTGCAGAACAGGTACGCGCAGCTCGTGGCGCTGGGCACGTGGCTGCCGTGGGTCTCGCTCGGGCTGCTCGCCGCGGGCGTGCTCGTGGCGCGGCACAAGTCGCGCACGCTGGTGGTCGCCGGGCTGGCGCTGGTGGCCGGGATGGTGGTGCTCGCCGTCGGGCTTGCGATCGCGCGGGGGATCTACCTCGACGCGCTCAAGGACGTGGTGCTGCGTCTCGACGCCGCCGAGGTGCTCTTCGACCAGGTCGTGTCGTTCCTGCGGGTCACGCTGCGCACGGTCGGCGTGCTCGGCCTCGTCGTCGCGATCGTCGCCTACCTGGGCGGGAGCAGCGCGTCCGCGAGGTCGCTGCGCGCGGGCGCCGGGCGGGGTCTCGCGTGGGTGCGCGACTACGGCGAGGGCCGTGGCGTGACCGCCGGCCCGGTGGGCGACTGGCTGGGCCGCTACCGCACCCCCGTCCGCGTGGCGATCATCCTGGTGGCCGCGCTGGTGCTGCTGCTCGCGGGCAGCCCCACCCCGGGCCTCATCATCGGCACCGCGCTGGTGGCCGGTGTCCTCATCGCCCTGCTGGAGCTGGTCGCGCGGCCGCCCCGGCCCGACGACGAGGGCGCGGACGACGGCGCCGGCCCGCCCACCGTCGTCGACGGGGCGACACCCACCGCCTGACCTTCGAGCATCGAAGGGGTCGGGCGGCGCGTGCCGACGTCGTGCCGGTGCCGTGAACGTGCGGGCGCGGCCGGCCCGGCGGGCGCCGTGCGCCGCTAGCGTGGCGCGTCGTGACCACCACCGACGTCGAGATCACCGCCGACCTCGTCCGCGACCTGCTGCGCGAGCAGCACCCGGACCTCGCCGACCTGCCGCTGCGCCTCGGCGCCCGCGGCTGGGACAACCAGCTGTGGCGGCTCGGGGACGACCTCGCCGTCCGGCTGCCGTGGGCGACCGAGAGCGCCGACGCCTTGCTGCGCAAGGAGCACACCTGGCTGCCCGGGCTCGCGCCGCTCCTGCCGCTGCCGGTGCCGGTGCCGCAGCGGCTCGGCGAGCCGGGCGCCCTGTTCGCGCGGCCGTGGATCGTCACGACGTGGGTGCCGGGCGAGCCCGCCGACCGCGCGCCCGTCACCGCCCCCGGGGCGGCGGAGGACCTGGCCGCGTTCCTGTCCGCGCTGCACCGCCCCGGCCCCGACGGCGCGCCCGCCGGCCGCGGCCGCGGCGGCCCGCTGGCGGAGCACACGGACGGGTTCGAGCAGGGCCTCGCGGAGGCGGCCGGGTTCGGGCTGGTCGCCGACCCCGAGGCCGTCCGCGCCGTCTGGCGGGACGCCGTCGCCGCGCCGGCCTGGGACGGACCGGCGGTGTGGCTGCACGCCGACCTGCACCCGGCCAACGTCCTCACCGCGGGCGGCGCCCTGTGCGGCGTCGTCGACTTCGGCGACCTGTGCGCGGGCGACCCGGCCTACGACCTCTCCGCCGCGTGGCGGCTGCTGCCCGCCGGCACCGAGGGCGCCTTCCACGCCGCGTACCGCGGCCCCGGCGACCGGTGCGCGGACGACGCCACCCGCCGTCGCGCCCGCGGGTGGGCGGCGGCCACCGCGCTGGGCGGCCTGCTCGTCGGTCATGCGGGCGACGAGGGCCGCTCGGGAGGCAAGCCCACGTGGGGCCCGCCCGCCCGAGCGACCCTCGAGCGGCTCGTCACGACGGCCTGACCGGCCCCCGCCCCGGCGTCCCGGTCAGGCCGCCTCGGTGACCTTGCCGCCCGCGATGCGCAGCCGCCGCTGGGCGCGGCGGGCGACGACCGAGTCGTGGGTGACCATGACGACGGTCAGCCCCTGCTCCTTCCACAGGCCCTCGAGCAGCTCGACGATCTCGTCGCGGGTGGCCTCGTCGAGGTTGCCGGTGGGCTCGTCGGCGAGGAGCACCGTGGGGTCCTTGACCAGCGCCCGTGCGATGGCGACGCGCTGCTGCTGCCCGCCGGACAGCTCGCCGGGCAGGTGGTCGGCGCGGTCGGCGAGGCCGACCTGGTCGAGCGCGGCCAGCGCGCGCCGGGACCGCTCCGCCCTCCCGACCCTGGCCGGCACCAGCGCCGTCTCGACGTTCTCCGCCGCGGTGAGCGTCGGGATGAGGTTGAAGTGCTGGAACACGAAGCCGAGCCGCTGCGCGCGGGCGCGCGTGAGGCCGCGGTCGTCGAGGGCCGCGAGGTCCTCGCCGGCCAGCCGCACGCTGCCCGACGTCGGGCGGTCGAGGCCGCCGAGCATCTGCAGCAGCGTGGACTTGCCGCCGCCCGTGGGGCCCTGGACGGCGACGAGCTCGCCGTCGCCGATCTCGAGGGTGACGTCGGTGAGCGCGTGCACGGTGCGCTTGCCGCGGTAGGTCTTGGTGAGCTTCTCGAGCTTGTACATGCCGGTCCTTCCTGGACGGGTCGGTTGCGTCGGGGGCGGTGGTCAGGCGAGGGAGCGGAGGGCCTCGGCGGGACGCAGGCGGGCCGCGCGGGAGCCGCCGACAACGCCCGCGAGCAGGCCGCCCAGCACGGCGAGCCCGACGGCGGCGACCACCACCCACACGGACACGGGCGCGTGCAGGACGACGTCGACCGCGCTGCCCGCGGCGTCGGCCATCCCGCCGAACGGGCCACCGCCCCCGCCACCGGGGCCGCCGGTGGCGCCGCCGCCCGGCACCTGGCCGCCCCCGGGCATGCCGCCGCCCCCGCCGGGGCCGCCGAAGCTGAACGCGCCGCCGCCCGACGAGCCGGACAGGGTGATCCCGGCGAGGTTGATCGCGACCACCGCGATCCCGCCGAGCACCACGCCCGCGACGCCGCCGAGGAGGCCCTGCACCACGGACTCGCCGGCCACCTGCCCCACGACGCGCCCGCGCGACCAGCCGATCGCCTTGAGCGTGCCGAGCTCGCGGGTGCGACGGTTCACGCCGGACACGGTGAAGAGGATCGCGAGGCCGAACGCGGCGACCAGCACGACGGCGCTGAGCCAGGTGCCGAGGGTCGAGACCAGCGACGACGCGGTGGACAGCGAGCCGGTGACGTCGCCGGCCAGGTCGGACTGCGTGCTCACGGACGCGTCGGGCAGGGCGGCGGAGACGGCGTCCGCGACAGCGTCGACGTGGTCGGCGGAGTCCACGGACACGTACAGGTCCGTGACCTGGCCGTCCAGGTCGGCGAGCTGCTGCGCGAGGGTCAGCGGGACGTACACGTCCGACGCGGTGGCGACGCCCTCGCCCGTCGTGGACGTCACGGTGCCCACGACCTTCAGGTCCGTGCCGCCCACGGAGACGGTGTCGCCGACGGCGAGCTCCTGCTGGTCGGCGTACGCGGCGTCGAGGACGGCGACCTTCGCCGGGTCCGCGTCGCCGGTGCCGGCGTCGTCGGCCTCCAGCCCGCGGCCGTCGGCGACCTGGACGGTGGTCAGCGGGCCCACGGCGTCGGCGGTCGGGTCGACGCCGGTCACCGTCATGCTGTCGACCTGGAACGCGCTGCCGCCCGCGCCGTCGGGACCGCCGCTGGGCGGGGCCTGCTGGTCCGTGCCGCCACCTGCGCCGCCCGGACCGCCCTGCTGGTCGGACTGCTGGCGCATCGCGTCGAAGTCCGGCATCTCGCCGGAGAACGACGTGTTCTGCAGCGTGAGCGTGGCCGCCGCCCCCGTGACGTGCTCGACGCCGGTGACGGTGCCCAGCGCGTCGTCGTCGAACGCCGCCGAACCCGGGGTGACGCTCAGCCGGTCCTGGTCGACGGTGCGGGTGCCGTCGTCGTCGGCGCTGCCGTCGCCCGAGCCGAACTGGAACCGGCCGGGGCCGCCGGAGCCGCGCTCGCCGGCCTGGGTCACGGTGACGTCGGTGCCGACGCCGTACACGGACTCCAGCACGGAGGCCTGGGCGTCGCGCACGCCGGACGAGACGGAGGACACGACCATGACGAGCGCTATCGCGACGGCGAGGCCGATCGCGACGACCACGGTCTGCTTGCGCCGGTGCCGCAGCTCGCGGCGCAGGTAGGTGAGAAACATCGGGGGCTCCTCGACAGGAGTGCGGTGACGAGAGTGCGGTGACCGCGGGAGGGGTGGCGGCGCTGCCACGGGACGCCCCGGAACCTAGGGTGCGCGCCTGGTGCGCCCCTGCCGTGCGGCTGTGACCATCCTGTGAAGACGGAGGTGGCGCGGGTGTGTCGAGGAGAGGAACGGGTCGGGGAGCCGGTCAGGAGGAGGAGATCAGGGGAGCGGCCGTCCCGGCCCCGGGTCGAGCAGGTGGCGCGCGCGGAACCCGAGCAGGCGCTCGGCGGGCGCCAGGTCGACCGGCACGGTGCGGCCGGGCAGGTCGGCGCGGACCTCGGTGCCGGGGTGGTAGCGGGCCAGGAGGTCGCGGGTGGCGAACGGGACGAGCGTCTCGGGCGCCGCGACGTCGACGACGTGGGCGCCGGGCTCCTCGACGTCGAGCGCGAGCGCCGCGGCCGTCGCGGCGTCGCGGACGTCCAGGTAGGCCCACAGGTCGGAGGCGCCGAGCGCCGGGTCCGAGGCCCGCGCCGCGGCGAACGCGGCGAGCCGGTCCGCGTCGCCCACGAGCGGGTACCGCAGCACGACGACCGTCATGCCGTGCCGCCGCGCGGCGGCCCCGGCCGTCTGCTCGTCGACCAGCTTGGACAGCGCGTACGGGTCGGCCGCCTGCGACGGGGAGGCGAGGTCGGCGGGCACGTACGCCGGATGGCCGGGACGCGGCGCGAACGGCAGCCCGCTCCGGGCCTGGGAGCCCGCCACGACGGCGCGGCGCACGCCGGCCCGGCCCGCCTGCTCCAGCACCGTGAACGTGGCGAGCGTGTTGCTCCCGAAGACCACCTCGGGCGGGTCGTGCAGGGGCGACGGGATCGCGGCGAGGTGCACGACGCCGTCCGCCCCCTCCAGGGCGCGGGCGACGACGTCGGCGTCCGCGGCGTCGCCCGCCACCACGCGGTCGGCCCCGGCGGGGGCGTCCGCGGCGTCCAGCACGAGCGCCGTCACCGCGGTGCCGCGGGCGACCAGCTCGGCGACGACGGCGGTGCCGATCCGCCCGCCCGCGCCGGTGACCAGCACCCGGCCCGCGGCGCTCACGCGGCACCCCCGCGCGACGCGACCTCGACGCCGGGAGCGTAGGCGCGCACCGCGACGACGTGCGCGGAGGGCGCCCCGTGCGTGGTCGTGACGACCACGCGGAGCCGGTCGGTGGTCACCGGCGCCTCCAGCCGGTGCACCATCCGCCGGCGCCGGTTGTCGCGCCCGGACGCGATGGTGCGCCACGCGCCGTCGACGAGCGCCTGGACCTCGTGGTCGCGCAGCAGCACGGGCGGCACGCGGTGCGGGCTGGTGTGCCGGTGCAGGTTGATGAGGTCCTCCTCGACGTCGTCGTCGCCCACCACGTCCACCGTCCCGATGGTCACCGGCGCGGGCCAGCGCAGCTCCAGCCACGCCGGCTCGTCCGCGCCGGCGGGCGCGGAGACCCAGGTGCGCGGCCCGGCGAACGGGCGCAGCCAGCCGTCCACGGCCTTGTCGGGCGTGAAGGCGTCGGTGCGCACGCCGCGCACGCAGTAGGTGCGGCGGCCGACGTCGTTGGTGCTCCACTCGCGGACGGGCTGGGGTCGCTCGTCCTGCGGCCGCAGCGCCCGGCGCACCAGGGAGAGCACGCCCGGCCGGCGCCCCTCGGCGAGGTACAGCGCCGCGTCGGGGTTGGCGGCCACCCGCACGAAGGCGTTGCGCGGGCCGTCGGGCGCCCACGCCAGGGGGAGCCGCACCCACTGCTTCTCCCCGGCGGGCACGTCGACGACGGCCGTGGCGACGACGTCGCCGGGCACGTAGTTCTGCGCCTTGCCCGGGTCGGACAGCTCGACCTCGAGCCGCGTGGCGACCCGCGCGTCGACCAGCAGCTCCAGCCCGTCGAGGGCCGGGTCGACCGGCAGCACTAGGCCGGCGTCGTCCTCCAGCGGCCACGCCTCGACGGCGTCGGTCACCTCGATCTGCCGCAGCACGGAGGAGGCCGTCGCGGTCGCGGCGAGGGCGAGGTCGGCGGGGTCGGTGCTGCCCAGCCCGACGATCGCGGCGTCCTGGCGCAGCAGCGTCCGTTGCAGCGCGGGGACGTCGAGCTCGTGCGGCGCCACCCCCTGCCGCACGCACAGGGCGGCGGCGGTGCCGGCGGCCTCGCCCATCACGGCGCAGGTCGCCATGACGCGCGTCGTGCCGAAGGCGACGTGGGACGCCGAGGCGTCGCGACCCGCGAACAGCAGGTTCGGCAGCGCGCGCGAGTGCAGCATGCCGAACGGCAGGTGGTAGACGCCGTCCGCGTACCGCTGCCGCGCGCCCTCCTCGGTGGCGTACATGCCGCCGGGCGGGTGCAGGTCGATCGACCAGCCGCCGAACCCGATCCGGTCGTCGAACTCCCGCTGCGCGAGGACGTCGAGCTGCGTCAGCGTGCGCTCGCCCACGAACCGGCGGTACTCGCGCCGCCCCGGCACCGAGCCCACCCACTCGAGGGTGAGGTTCTCGGCGTCGTACTCGCCCGAGTTCTTGATGTGGTCCCAGATGCCGTGCACCACCGACCACAGCTCGTCGCGGATGCGGCCGTTGTCGTGCACCACGTCCAGCTCGCCGCCGAACTCGATCCACCAGTACGCGCAGCCCGAGTCCTCGGCACGGATCACCCGGCGTGAGGGGATCGACGTCGTGGTGATGTCCTTCGCGAAGTCCGGCGCGACGTACCGCACCGGCCGCCCGGCGTCCTTGGAGTAGAACAGCAGCGACGAGCCGAGCGTGATCGCGTCCGCCTCGTCGGGCGCCCAGGGCTCGCCGAACTCGGCGCGGGCCTCGCGTCCCAGCCGCGACGCCGCCCCGGCGAGGTGCCCGACGAAGCCGTCGCCGGTGCAGTCCAGGAACACCGGCGCGGCGAAGCGGGTGCGGGTCTCGCTGCCCGGGCTCCACGCCGTCACGGCCACGACGCGGCGCGCGGACGCGGGCCCGTCGGCCTCGACCTCGCGCACGTCCGCGTCGAGGAACAGGTCCAGCGACGGCTCCGCGCGCACCGCGTCGAGCACCACCGCGTCCCACAGGTACGGGTTGCCCTCGGGGTTGCGGTACTGGTTCTCGACGAACAGCTCGCCCATGATCCCGGTCTCCCGGGCGAAGTGGTTGCGGCCGTGGGCGGTCGCGCCCACCACCCAGACCCGGATCTCGCTGGAGGAGTTGCCGCCCAGCACGGTCCGGTTCGTCACCAGCGCCACGCGGGTGCCGAGGCGGGCGGCGGCGATCGCGGCGCACACGCCGGCCAGCCCGCCGCCCACCACGACGACGTCGTAGGTCAGGTCCTGCTCGCGCATCGCGCTCCGTTCAGCTCTCGTCGGCGTCGACGCGACGGCACGCGGCGACGTTCTTCTCGGGGCGGGCCGACAGCCCGAGGTACACGCGGGGCGCGCCGTCGAGCCGGACGGTCACGGTACCGCCGCTCCCCGCGACGGTCCGGCGCCGGCCGATGCAGTCGATCTCCACGACCTCGCGGGCGCCCTGGAAGGACACCTCCGTCTTGGTGGGCCAGCCGTCCTCCCAGGCCTCCGGGTGCGGGTGGTAGGCGTCGGCGCCGTGGTCGGCGTTCAGCAGGTACCCGTCGGCGCGCGACCACAGCAGCGACATCGGGCCGTCCGGGGTGTCGAACAGCAGGCCGCGCAGGTCCGGGTCCTGTGCGGACAGGTCGAGCCAGCGGACGAACGTCGCGCCTTCGAGCAGGCGGGTCGCGGTGGCGAACGCCAGCAGCGACGGCTTGGCGCTGGTGTCGCGGTTCATCAGGCCGAAGTGGTACTCCGCGTTCGCCGGCATCGCCTGCTGGGGGCGGTGGATGATCGAGTCGTGGAGCTGGTACCAGTTCACGCCGTCCACCCCCTCCGACATCGCGAGCGCGAGCTGCAGCAGCGTGTTCTCCGCGGCCTGCCGCAGGGTGTCGTTCCACCAGCGGTTCGGCCGCGTGCAGGCGTAGGCCTCGGTGAGCCACAGCTCCTTGTCGCCGCCGTACAGGTCCACCCGGCGCCGCGCCTCGCGCAGAGCACCCAGGAAGTTCCAGTACGAGCCGGTGTCGCCGGTGACCCACTCGTCGGGCGCGGGGGCGTAGTCGGGCACGAAGTTGCCCCGCCCGGGATGGAACGCGAACGCGTCGATGAGGTCCCAGCCGCCCTCGGCGTGGAACCCGTCGACCCAGTTCACGTCCATGCCGCCGAGGCCGCAGTTCATGACCTTCGCCGTGCCGCCCACCTCGCGCAGCCGCTCGACGGCGGGGCGCAGCCCGTCGCGCACGTACTCGAGCGTGTAGCGGCCGGACATCCACGGCTGGTTGCGCTCGTTGTCGACCTCGAAGTACCGGGCCCGCGCCCCCACGACCACGTCGACGAGGTCGGCGGCCCACTGCTTCGCCTCCTCGGGCGTGGCGCCGAAGACGACGTCGCCGTGCTGGATGTTCGGCATGATGCCCATCGCCTCCAGCTCGGCCGGGGGGATGCCGGGCGCGCCCTCGTAGGCGATCCGCACGGACGCGACGCCCAGCAGCGTGAGCAGCTCGGCCACGTCCTTCTTCGACGGCTCCAGCAGCCACGGGTAGTTCGCGATGCCGATGCGGCCGGTGCCTGCGTAGTCGTGCCTGGGCAGCACCGTGAGCGTGGTGCGGGCGAAGTCCTCGCCGCCGGCGCTCGCGGCCCGCACCTCGACGAAGGCGATGCCGTGCTCGACGGCGGGGACCTCGACGGCCCGCTGCCAGGAGGTGCCGGGCTCCAGCGCGCGCGTGTCCGTACCCTGCGCCACGACGGCGCCGTCGAAGTCGCGGGCCTCCCAGGCGAGGGTCACGGGGCCGGCCGTCGGCGCGCCCTGCACGACGTGCGCGTGCACCACGAGCGGCGCGGAGGCGTCGGTCGACAGCCCGAAGGGGCGGTCGTGGACGAGCTCGACGCCGACGGGCCGCCCCGTCGCGACGGTGCCCGCCGCGGTGGGGGACAGGTCGCCGAGCACGAGGTCGCCCTCGTGCACCAGCACGCCGTCGTCGCCGAGGATGCCCTCGACGTGCAGCCAGGTGGCGCTGGACCAGGCGGGGTTGGTGGTGGCGAACCGGAAGTGCGCGGCCGTGCCCGCCAGCGGCTCGGTGTAGACGATGCCGTCGTTGGTCTCGAACGGGACGCCGCCCCCCGCGTCGCGCTGCCAGCGCACCAGCGCGGTGGTCGTGTACGCGCCGGTCGACCCGGCGGGCACCCTGGTCACCTGGGAGTTGAGGCTCAGCCCGCGCGGGCTGGTCGCGTCCCACCGCAGGTGGGCGCGGTGCGGCGAGACGTCGAAGACGCCGCGGACCGTGATGCCGTCCGCCGCCGCGGCGAGCCGGTACTCCACCTGGATGGCGGGCCGCCCGTCGGGCAGCGTCGTCGCCGTGGGCGTGCCCCCGTACGTGCGCTGCTGGCCCACCACCATGTCCTTGACCATGAAGTGGGTGAGGCGCAGGCGCTCGGTGCCGGCGTCGTCGCGCACGACGATCGTGCCGTCGGCCAGCGCGTCGAGGCGGATCCCGGGCGCGACCAGGGAGGGCAGGTCGGCCGCGCGCGCGATGCCGGGCGGCGCGGCGACGGTAGCCAGGGTGGCGGCGCCGGTGGTGGCGAGGGCGCCGGCGACGAACGTCCGGCGGGACACGGGGGCGGGGAGCTCGCGAGCGGTCATGGTGGGGTCCTTCGTCGACGGTGACGGGGGAACGTGCGGGGACGAGCGGGAGGCCGGTGGTCAGCCCTTGACGCCGGTGAAGCCGAGCCCGTCGACCATGTAGCGCTGGAAGACGAGGAACAGCAGGACGGGCGGGAGGAGGGCGAGGAAGCAGGCGGCGATGAGCTGGTCCTGCGGCGCCTGCTTCGCGAGCACCGACAGCGCGACCGCGATCGGCTGCTTCGCGGGGTCGGTGATCGCGACCAGCGGCCAGATGAAGTCCTTCCAGGCGTGCATCACCGCGAGCAGGGAGATCACGGCGAGGATGGGGCGGCTCATCGGCATGACGATGCGGGTCATGACCTGCCACACGTTGGCGCCGTCGACCTTCGCGGCGTCGAAGAGCTCGTGCGGCAGCGCGTCGAAGAACCGCTTGGCGATGAGGACGTTGAAGGCGTTGGCTCCGGCGGGCAGCCAGATCGCCCAGTAGGTGTTGGCGAGGTTCAGGTGCACCAGCGGCACGTCGATGATCGTGAGGAACAGGGACACCATCGACACCGTGTACGGCACGAACATGGTGGCGAGGATGGCGGCGTACACCGCGGGCCCGAAGCGCGGCCGCAGCACCGACAGGGCGTAGCCCGCCGTCACGGCGACGAACAGCTGCACCGCCCACGAGCCGAGCACCACCCACAGCGAGTTCAGCAGGTAGTGGCCGATGTCGAGGCGGGTCCACACCAGGGCGAAGTTCTCCCAGCGGGGGTCGGCCGGCCACAGGGCGAGGGGGTCGGTGACCAGCTCGGTGGGGGAGGAGATCGCGCCCTTGAACGCCCAGTAGAGGGGGCCGACGCCCGCGATCACGAGCAGCACGAGGGCGATCCCCGTGACGGCGAGCAGCGCGGCGCGGCCGCCCGGGCGTCGCCGGGCGGCGACCGAGACGAAGGTGCTCATGACTGGCTCCAGCGCCGGGTGGCGCGCAGGTAGACGAACGACAGGGCGGCGAGGGCGAGCGCCAGGAGGAACGCGAGGGCCGCGGCCTGCCCGTACTGCCCCTGCTGGAAGCCCTTGCGGAAGATCAGCAGCAGCACGGTCACGGTGGAGTTGCGCGGGCCGCCGCCGGTGAAGACGTACGGCTCGGTGAACACCTGGACCGTGGTGATGAGCTGCCACAGGAGCAGCAGGCCGATCGTGGGGCGCAGGTGCGGCAGCATGACGTGCCCGATGCGGCGCCACAGTCCTGCGCCGTCCAGCTCCGCCGCCTCGTACAGCTCCTGCGGGACGCCGGTGATGGCCGCCAGGTAGATGAGCACCGAGCCGCCCATGCCGGCCCACGTGGACTCCAGGACGAGGGAGAGCATCGCCGTGTCCGGCGACTCCAGCCACGGGTAGGGGCCGAGCCCCACCTGGGCGAGGAGCGAGTTGAACAGCCCGGGGCCCGGGTCGTAGAACCACTTCCACAGCAGGACGGACACCACGGGCGGGACGACGACGGGCAGGTAGACCAGCACGCGGTACACGCCGCCGTAACGGCGCACCGTCGACATCACCGCCGCCATGATGATCGGCAGCGGGAAGCCGATGAGCAGGCCGAGCCCCACGAACTGCAGGGTGTTGAGCACGGCCGTCGCGAGCAGCGGGTCGGCCAGCAGCGCGCGGAAGTTGTCCAGGCCCACCCACACCGCGGGCGTGACCAGGTTCGTCTTCTGGAAGCTCAGGAGCAGGCCCTGGATCATCGGCCACCACGCGAACAGGCCGAAGATCAGCAGGGCGGGCACCAGGAGCCCCGCCGCCACCAGGTCGGTGCGCAGGGCGCGCCGCCGGCTGGGCCGGGGCGCCGGTGGCGCGTCCTGGTCGGGACGCGCCACCGGCACGGTCGTCGTCATCGTCGCCACGGTGGTCCTCAGCTCGACGCCAGCTGGGCCTCGGCCTGCGCCTGGGCCTCGGCGAGCAGGGCGTCGATGTCGGCGTCCTTCTCGGTGAGCACGGCCTGCACCACGGTGTCGAGCACCGCGTAGATCGCCTGCGCGCCCGCGGTCGGCTCCGGCTGCAGCGTGAGCTGCGGGGTGCCCTCGGTGTAGTGCGTGAAGTGGTCGAGCTCGACGTTGACCCACGGCTCGATCGCGGCGTCGATCTTCTCCTGGTGCGCCGCGTCGAACATCGGCAGCGTCGGGACCCCGACGGCGGCTGTCGGGTCCTTCGCGAGGGTCTCCGCCTGCGCCGCCGCCACCTCCGGGTCGTACTGCGGCTGGGCGTACGCGAAGAGCATCCACTTCACCGCCGCGGCCGCCTTCGCGGGCTCGACGTTGGCCGGCACCATGTAGACCTCGCCGCCCGACATCGTCGCGTCGCCGCCCGCCTGGGGCATGGCGGCCATCCCGAAGTTCTCGGTGTCCTTCATGCCGAAGTTCTGCTTGGCGAGCTTGTACGTGCCGGGCGTGCCCATGAACATGCCGACCTGCCCGGCCGCGAAGTCGCGCACCACGTCGTCCTGGTTGACCAGCTGCTGGCTGCCCATCGAGTCGTCGGTCCAGCGCATCTCGTGCAGCTGGGCGAGCGCGGCCTTGATCTCCGGCGTCTCCAGGGTGGGCGTGACGGTGTCGCCGTCCCGCGACTCGAGCGCGCCGCCGAACGCGTAGGTGAGCATGGTCAGCTGCCAGCCGCCCTGGTTGTCCTTCGACTCGTGCACGAAGCCCGCGGCGTCGGTCTTCTCGGCGATCGCCTTCGCCGCGGCGCGCACCTCGTCCCACGTCTCCGGCGGGTCGTCGGGGTCCAGGCCCGCCTTCTCGAACAGCGCCCGGTTGTAGGCCAGGCCCATCGCGAACGGCGAGCGCGGCACGCCGTAGACGTTGCCGGCGTCGTCCGACAGCGGTTCGAGGACCTGCGGGTTGAGCTCCTCGTAGTGCGGCCACGCCGCGAGGTACTCGGTGAGGTCCGCGACCTGCGCGCGCTGGATGAGGCCCTGCGGCTCGGTCAGCGGCACGCGGATGACGTCCTCGATGCTGCCGCCGGCGAGCTGGGCGGAGAACGTCAGCGGGTCGTACTCGTTGGTCGTGGCCTCGATCGTGATGTCCGGGTTCGCGTCCTCGAACTCGTCGATCGTGGCCTGGAAGGCCTCCTGCCCGGCGGCGTCGGTCGCCGGGGGCATGCCCTGCACGCGCAGCGTGACGGGCCCGGCGGTGGCGCCGGGGTCGTCGTCCGAGGCGCCGCACGCCGAGAGCGTGGCGGCGAGGCCGAATGCGGTGACGACGGCGGTCGCGCGCACGGCGCGCCGCCGGGTCGGGTGGTGAGTCATCGTCGTCCCTCCACTGGAGCGGTGAGTCGTCCCGCGCCGATCAGTCCCGGGGAGCCGGGCCGGTCGATCGTCGGGGGACCAGGTGGGTGCCGACCTCGACGAGGGCGGCAGGTCGGTCGTGGTCGTGCACGAGGTCGGTCAGGGTGTCGAGCGCGCGGGTGGCGAGCTCGTCGGCGGGGATGGCGATCGTCGTCAGGGACGGCGTCGCGACCTGGGACAGGAGCGTGTCGTCGATGCCGACGACGGACACGTCGCGCGGGACGTCGACGCCCAGCGCGTGGAACTGGTGCAGCACGCCCATGGCGACGAGGTCGTTGTGGGCGATGACGGCCGTCGCGCCGTTCGCCGTGACGAGCGGGGCTGCGTGCAGGCCGGTCTCGAACTGCGGCTTGTAGGGGCCGAGCTCGACGAGCGTGAGGCCGACGTCGTCGAAGGCCTCGTGGATGGACTTGCCGCGCTGGAGCTCCGGGCGGGCGCAGTTGATGAACGCGCAGCGCTCGTGCCCCAGGGCGCGCAGGTGCTCCGCCGCCTGGTGCAGGCCGCCGCCGAGGGCGATCCGCACCTCCGCGACGCCCGGTACCTCGCGGTTGACGAGCACCAGCGGGATCTCGGCGGCGAGCCGGGCCAGCGCGTCGTCGGACAGGGTGGACGCCCACAGGATCAGGCCGTCGACCTGCTTCGACAGGGTGCTGATGGTCTCGGCCTCGTCGGCCTCGTGCTCGTCCGAGTCGGCGACCAGCAGCGTGTACCCCTGTCGGCGCACCCGGGCCTGCATCGCCTTGAGGATCGGCGGGAAGAACGGGTTCGCCATGTCGGTGACGACGAGCCCGAGCGAGCCGGTGCGGCGGTCCCGCAGCGAGCGCGCGGCGGGGCTCGCCGAGTAGCCGAGGGCGTTCGCGGCCTCGAGCACGCGCCGTCGGGTCTCGTCGCTGACGAGCTCGGGGCTGTTGATGGCCCGGGAGACCGTCGACGCGGACACCTGGGCCCGTCGCGCGACCTCCGTGATCGTGGCTGCCACGGGAATCACCTCCTTCATCGGTGGTGCCACGGATCATGGCAAACGGTTGTGGAACACGTCAAGAGTTGTGGAACAGGTCTGGCCGAGAAGCGTGACTGTGGCTAGGATCGCCGCAATTCGTGCTGGAAACGATGGTGGAAATTTCACCGAGGAGTGTTCGATGAAGATCACTGGCGTAGAGGTGCTCACCCTCCCGGACCACGGCGACTCGATGATGCTGGTCGTCGTCGACACCGACGAAGGGCTCCACGGCATCGGCGAGGTCGGTATCCGGTCGCGCCAGCGCGCCGTCGCGGGCGCCGTCGAGCACCTGGCCGACCTGGTCCTGGGCGAGGACGCCATGGCCGTCGAGCACCTGTGGCAGGTGATGGCCCGGCGCGGCTTCTTCCCGGCGGACCGGATCGTCGGCGCCGCCATCGGCGCGATCGACACCGCCCTGTGGGACCTGCGCGGCAAGGCCCTCGGCGTGCCCGTGCACCGGCTCCTCGGCGGACCGGTGCGCGAGCGCGTGGCCTGCTACGTGCACCTCGGCGACGACTACGAGGACCGCGAGGCGTTCTACGAGCGGGCCCGCTGCCTGGCCGCCGACGGCTGGCGGCACCTGCGGTTCGCGCTGCCGCACCCGCCCGGCGTGCTCGACCAGCGCCAGAGCATGCGCGACGGCATCGAGCTCTTCCACCGCATGCGCGACGCCGTCGGGGACGACGTCGAGCTCATCCTTGACGTGCACACCCGCCTCGACCCGCCCGAGGCCGTCACCCTGTGCCGGGAGATCGAGAGCGCGCGCCCCTACTTCGTCGAGGACCCGCTGCGCTGCGAGAACCTCGACTCCTACGCGCGCCTGCGCTCCGCCACCGGGGTCCCGCTCGCGGCGGGGGAGCAGTTCGCGTCCAAGTGGGACTTCGCGCGGCTCGTCGAGCGCGACCTGATCGACTACGCGCGCGTCGACGTCGCCGTGGCGGGCGGCCTCACCGAGGCGCGCAAGATCGCCGCCCTGTGCGAGGTGCACCACGTCAAGCTCGCCACCCACAACCCGCTGGGCCCTGTCACCGCGGCGGCCTCCCTGCACCTCAACCTCGCCAGCCCCGCCGTCGGGGTCCAGGAGCACCAGGCCGAGCCCGAGCCGGCCGTCGCCGCCCTGTTCTCCGCGCGCCCCGCGATCCGGCCCGGGTGGGTGGAGGCGGACGACGCGCCCGGCCTCGGCGTCGACCTCGACCGCGACGCCGCGCGCCGCATGACCGCCACCGCCGACGAGCGTCCCGCCCTGCGTGCCCTGGACGGGTCGTTCACGAACTGGTGAGGTCCGGCGCGGGGCCGGGTCCCCGCGCGTAGCGTGGAGGCGTGGAGCTCACCGCCGGCGCCGTCGTCGAGGACCTGCGCGCCGTCGCGGACCCGGCGGCGCACCCGAACCGGCACTACGCCGGCCGGGGCGAGGTGCTGGGCGTGCGGATGGGCACGCTCTTCGACGTGGCGAAGCGGTACGCCGCGATGCCGCTCGACGAGGTGCACCGGCTGCTCGACGAGCCCGCCTACGAGCCCCGTCTCGCCGCGTTCTGCGTGCTCGACTTCGCGGTCCGTCGCCCACGGGTCACCGACGACGAGCGGGAGGCGCGGTACCGCGTGTATCTCGACCGGCACGACCGGATCGACACGTGGGACATGGTGGACCGGGCGGCGCCGCGCGTCGTCGGCGTGTACCTGCGGGACCGGTCGCGGGAGCCGCTGTTCGAGCTCGCCCGCTCGGACGACCCGCTGCGCCGCCGCACGGCGCTGACCGCGCCGCTCGCGTTCACCCGCCCGCCCCACCCCGAGGGCATCGCCGACCTGCTGCGGCTCGCCGAGCTCCTGCACACCGACCCGGACCCGGTGGTGCGCAAGCCCGTGGGAATCGCGCTCAAGCACGCGGGTGCCGCGGACCCGGCGGCCGTGCGCGCGTTCCTCGACCGGATGGGCGACGCGCTCCCGGCCGCGGTGCGGCGCGAGGCGCGGCAGAAGCTGCCCGACGCGACCTGACCGGTCGGGTCGGGCCGTGTCGGTCGGGCCGGTCGGGCCGGTCGGGCCGGCCGGGGCGGCCGGGGCAGATCAGTCGCCCGTGGGCCGACCGAGCTCGCCGGCGATGCGGTGCTCGAGCGCGTCGGTCGCGGCGTCCGGCAGCACGACGATCCCCTCGAGCTCCTTCATGGCCCGTCGGTAGGCGGACTGCCGCTCGGCCTGCGACGAGCCCTCGTCGTCGGCCATCGCGAGGAGCTTCTTCGCCCGGTCGAGGGCCTGCCGCTCGGCGGGGGAGAAGTCGGACGCGCGCCGCCGCTTCGCCTCCCGCTCGGCGACGTCGAAGCGCACCTGCATCTCGCGGACGGCGTCGCGGTACGCCTCGAGGCGGCGCCGGTCGTGCAGCTCGTCCAGGTCGTCGGGGCGCAGGTCCTCCGCCGCGCGCCGGGCCCGGTGGAAGTCGACGGTCACCTGCTCGCGCATGTCCGACATCAGCGGGTACTCGAGGGACTTCACGGCGTCGAGCTCGTACGCCAGCCAGCGCTGCTGCGTCGCGTCGTGCGCGGCCACGGTGCGCTCGATCTCGCTGGTCAGGGCCTCCTCGTCGGCCTTCGCGGCAGCGGCGGCAGGCTGCTCGACGCCGTGCTTGATGCGGTACATCTCGAGCTTGTCCTGGCGACGCTGCCGGTCCCAGGTGGAGATGCTGCGCGCCGCGCCGCCGATGGCGGGGCCGACGAAGAAGATCAGCCACCAGTACGAGCCGAGGAAGTCCCAGACGCTGTCCACGGGGTCCACGCTATCGGCGCGGTCGTGACCGCTGGGTGGTCGCGGGAGCCTCCGGTGTGGCGCCGGTCTAGGCTGGGCGGGTCAACCCAGCACCGTCGCGGGCGTCAGCGGCCCCGGGCACTCCCGCCTGGGCCTTGCCGCGCGGTCGCCTGCGAGCCCCGTCTGAAGGAGCAGCCCGTGGCAAGCATCGAAGCCGTTGGAGCACGCGAGATCCTCGACTCGCGCGGCAACCCCACCGTCGAGGTGGAGATCGCGCTGGACGACGGCACGTTCGCCCGTGCGGCGGTCCCGTCGGGCGCCTCGACCGGCGCCTTCGAGGCCGTCGAGCGTCGTGACGGCGACAAGGGCCGCTACCTGGGCAAGGGCGTCGAGGGCGCGGTCAACGCCGTCATCGACGACATCGCCCCGGAGCTCATCGGCTACGACGCCGAGGAGCAGCGCATCATCGACCAGACCCTGATCGAGCTGGACGGCACCCCGAACAAGGGCAAGCTGGGCGCCAACGCGATCCTCGGCGTCTCGCTCGCCGTCGCGAAGGCCGCCGCGAAGTCGGCCGGCCTCGACCTGTTCCGCTACGTCGGCGGCCCGAACGCGCACGTGCTGCCCGTGCCGATGATGAACATCATCAACGGCGGGTCGCACGCCGACTCGACGGTGGACTTCCAGGAGTTCATGATCGCGCCGATCGGCGCGCCGACCTTCAAGGAGGCCCTGCGCACGGGCACCGAGGTCTACCACGCGCTCAAGAGCGTGCTGAAGGGCAAGGGCTTCTCCACGGGCCTCGGCGACGAGGGCGGCTTCGCCCCCGACCTGCCGTCGAACTCCGCCGCCCTGGACCTCATCGTCGAGGCGATCGAGAAGGCCGGCTTCGCGCCGGGCTCCGACGTCGCCATCGCGATGGACGTCGCCGCGACCGAGTTCTTCAAGGACGGGGCGTACCACTTCAAGAACGGCGAGGTGCACTCGACCGAGGACATGATCAAGCTCTACGAGGGCCTGATCTCGAGCTACCCGATCGTCTCCATCGAGGACCCGCTGTCCGAGGACGAGTGGGGCGCCTGGTCGCAGTTCGTCTCCGAGGTCGGCGACAAGGTGCAGGTCGTCGGCGACGACCTGTTCGTCACCAACCCCGAGCGCCTCGCCCGCGGCATCGAGGAGAAGGCTGCCAACTCGCTGCTGGTCAAGCTCAACCAGATCGGCACCCTCACCGAGACGCTCGACGCCGTCACGCTCGCGCAGCGCAACGGCTTCACGACGATGACCTCGCACCGCTCCGGCGAGACCGAGGACACCACCATCGCCGACCTGTCCGTCGCGACCAACGCCGGCCAGATCAAGACCGGTGCCACCGCCCGCGGCGAGCGCATCAACAAGTACAACCAGCTCCTGCGCATCGAGGAGGCGCTGGACGACGCCGGTCGCTACGCCGGCCGTTCCGCCTTCCCGCGCTTCCAGGGCTGACACCCCGGAGGCTCGCAGGTCCTGACCGACGGCCGGTCGCTCCCCCCGCGGGCGGCCGGCCGTCGTCGTGCCCGAGGGAGGCCTCACCTGCCGAGGGAGTCCGGATCTCCGCGAGGTAGTCCCGAACCTGCTGAGGTAGTGCGAATCTCCGCGAGGTAGTTCGAGATTCCGCGAGGTAGTCCACTACCTCGGCAGAATCTGGACTACCTCGGCAGGTTCGGGACTACCTCGGCAGGTTCGGGACTACCTCGCGGAGACGGGAACTACCTCGGCGAGGTGGTCTGGCGGGCGCGCCGACGACGGTCCCCGGCGGCGGCGGTGCGGATCGGCAGAATCGGGGCGTGCCTGCCCGTCGCCCGACATCTCCCGCCGCCCGCCGCCCGGCGTCGCGGCCCTCGGGCGCGCGCGGCTCGCGGCCCACGACGACGGCGAACGGCTCGGTCGGTGCGCCGCCGTCCGCCCGCCCCGCGTCATCGGCCTCGAAGTCGACCGGCAAGAAGTCGACCGGGTCGAAGTCGTCGGGGTCGAGGACGGGATCCACGGCAGGGTCGAAGGCGTCGGCTGCGAAGCCCGGCACGAAGGCGTCGGGTGCGGGCCGGACGACGGCGAAGGGCTCGGCGGGCCGGAAGGGCTCGCGCCGCCCGGCGGGCCCGGCACGCGAGGACCGGCGCCGCAGCCGCTACGGCCTCGTGCTGCCGGAGGTGCTGACCGTCCGGCTCATCGTGCTGTCGGTGGTGGTGCTGCTCGCGGTGGTGCTGCTGCTGCCGACGGTGCGGGGCGCGGTGCAGCAGTCGCACGAGCTGGACCGGCTGCGCACGGAGCTCGCGCAGAACCAGGCCGAGAACGACCGCCTGGACGTGGAGCTCGGCCGCTGGGACGACCGCTCGTACGTCGAGGAGCAGGCACGCTCGCGGCTGAGCTTCGTCATGCCGGCGGACAAGGTGTGGCGCGTGGTCGACCCGGGCGCGGCGGGCGACGACGACGTCGACCCCGTGACGGGCGAGGCCGTCGGCTCCGGGCCGGTCGGCACTGCGGGCGGGTCGAGCGTGCCCTGGTACCAGTCGGTGTGGGAGTCGGTGCAGGTCGCGGACGGCCCGGCGGGCGCCACGGGGGAGGACGACGGCGACGCGCCCGGGAGCTCGCCGAGCCCGTCCTCGTCGGGGGACGGCTGACCCGGACCGGCTGATCCGGACCGTCGGACCACGGGGTCAGCGCGCGGGGTCGAAGCCGAGGCCCGCGCCGATGCTCGCGGCGGCGTCGAGCACCACGGGCGCGAGCGCCTCGACCCGCGCCGGCGGCATGGCCGGACGCCGCGCGGAGACGCTGATCGCGGCCACGATGGCGCCGCCCGCCTCCCGCACGGGGGCGGCGACGCACAGCACGCCGGGCTCGTTCTCCTCCAGGTCGAGCGCGACGCCCCGCCGGGCGGACTCGGTCATGACGGCGACGAACTGGTCGGCGGTGAGCACCTCCGCCTCCTGTTCGCCGACGCCGTCGCCGTCGGCGCCCGCCCGGCGTTCGGCGAGGAACTGGTCGCGCCAGCGGTCGGGCCGGTCGAGCAGCAGGGCCTTGCCGATCCCGGTGCGGGTCAGGGGCATGCGGTGGCCGGTCCGCGAGCGGGTCGGCTCGCCGCGGGTGCCGGGGATCTTGTCGAGGTAGAGCACCTGCCCGCGGTCCTCGATCGCGAGGTGCACGGTGTCGGACACCCGCGCGTGCAGCGCGCGCAGGGGTGCGGCGGCGACCTCGGCGACGGGGTTCTCCTGCAGCGCCTGGTAGCCCAGCTCGATGAGGGCGGGGCCCAGCGCGTACCGGTCCTCGAGTCGCCGCAGGTACCCGGCGGCGACCAGCAGCTGCAGCAGCCGGTGGGTGGTGCTGCGCCCGACGCCGGTCGCCTCCACGACGTCGCGCAGCCGGTCGTGCCCGCGGGCGACGGCGTCGACGACGGCGAGCCCGCGCGCCAGGGTCTGCGTGCCCGCCGGGGCGAGCACCGGGTCCGCGGTTGCCGGTCGTGCGGTTGCCGGTCGTGCGGTTGCCGGTCGCGGGGTCGCGGGTCGCGTCGCCATCGGGCGAGGTTATCCCGATTATCGGGAACTCTCCCCGGCGTCGCGACGACGGGCCTAGCGTCCCGGCCATGCCCGCACCCGACCCCCACCGCGACGCCGCGCTGGTCGCCGTCGACTGGGGTACGTCGACGTTCCGCGCATGGCTCCTGGACGACGCCGGCGGTGTGCTCGACGAGGTCCGCTCGGACGACGGCTCCCTGCGCACCTCCGCGGGCGCGGCCACGGCCGCCGGCCGCTCCGCCGCGTTCACGGGCACCTTCGTCGCGCGGTGCGGGGGCTGGCTCGCCCACCGCCCCGGCCTGCCGGTGGTGGTGGCGGGCATGGCGGGCAGCGACCACGGCTGGGCCGACGCCGGGTACCTCGACGTGCCCGTCGGCCTCGACCGGCTGGCGCACCACCTCACGGCCGCACCCGTCGACGCGCCCGCGGCGGGCGGCGTCGTGCACCTGGTGCCGGGGCTGCGCGTGCCGGGCCGGGGTGCGTCGGGTCTGCGCGAACCTGGCCCGGACGTGCTGCGCGGCGAGGAGGTGCAGCTCCTGGGCGCGCTCGTGGCGGCATCCGACGGCGCGGACGGCCCCGCGCCGGCCGGCCTTCCCGCGCAGGTGGTGCTGCCCGGCACGCACGCGAAGTGGGTGCGGCTGGACGGCAGCCGCGTCGCCGGCTTCTCCACCGCGATGACGGGGGAGGTGTTCGCCCTCCTGCTGCGCGACAGCGTCCTCGCCCGGCTGGCCGACGGCGGCCCGGCACCGGAGCCGTCGCGCGCCTTCGACCGCGGGCTCGACGCCGAGGCCGGGCAGGGCGACGACCGGGGCCTGCTGACGCTGCTGTTCACCGCGCGCACGCTGGCCCAGGCGGGCCGCCTCGCCCCCGGCGACGTGGCCGACTACGTCTCGGGCCTGCTGGTGGGGTCGGAGGTGCGGCACGCGTTGCGCACCGCCCCCGCCGCCGAGGTCGCGGTCGGCGGCGCTGGCCCCCTCGCCGCGCGGTACGGGCGCGCGCTCGCCCGGCACGGCGCGGCCGCCCGCCCGCTGGGCGACGACCTCGCCCGGGGCGGCCTGTGGCGCGTGGCCGCGGGCGCCGGCCTCGTCGCCGCGCCCACGACACCCCCCGACTCCACGCCCACGAGGACGCCCGCCCCGACGACCCCGACCACGGAGGCCCGCCCATGACCCCGCCCGCCACCGGGCTCGTCGCCATCCTGCGCGGGGTGACGCCTGCGGAGGCGGTCGAGGTCGCCGTCGCCGTCCTCGAGGCGGGCTTCGACGCCGTCGAGGTGCCGCTCAACTCGCCGGACCCGCTGGAGTCGGTGCGGCGCGTGCGCGCCGCGGCCGGCCCCGACGCCCGGGTGGGCGCGGGGACCGTCCTCACGCCCGACGACGTGCGGCGCGCCGCCGACGCCGGCGCCTCCCTGGTCGTGTCCCCGAACACTCGGCCCGACGTCGTCGCCGAGACCGTCCGGCTCGGCCTGGAGAGCTATCCGGGGGCGGCGACGCCCACCGAGGCGTTCGCCGCGCTGGACGCCGGCGCCACGGCGGTGAAGGTCTTCCCGGCCGCCGCGGTCGGGGTCGCCGGGATGCGCGCGTGGGCGAGCGTGCTGCCCGTGGGCACGCGCCTCGTGCCGGTCGGGGGCGTCGACCTGACGACGCTGGCCGCGTGGGTCCGCGCCGGCGCGGACGGCGCGGGCGTCGGCACGTCCCTGTACCGGCCGGGCGACGCCGCGGCCGAGGTCGGAGCGCGGGCCGCCGCGCTCGTGCACACCTGGAGGAACCCGTGAAGATCACCTCGGTGACGACGTATGCCGTCCCGCCCCGCTGGCTGTTCGTCAGGATCGAGACGGACGCGGGGATCGTCGGCTGGGGCGAGCCCGTGCTCGAGGGCCGCGCGGCCACGGTCGCGGCCGCCGTCGAGGAGCTGGCCGACTACCTGGTCGGCAAGGACCCGCGCCGCGTCGAGGAGCACTGGACCGTGCTGTACCGGGGCGGCTTCTACCGCGGCGGCGGCATCCACATGAGCGCGCTCGCGGGCATCGACCAGGCCCTGTGGGACATCACCGGCAGGGCGCACGACGCCCCCGTCCACGAGCTGCTGGGCGGGCGCGTGCGCGACCGCATCACGGTGTACTCGTGGATCGGCGGGGACCGCCCGGCCGAGACCGCCGAGGCCGCGCGGGAGGCGGTCGGGCGCGGCTTCTCCGCCGTGAAGATGAACGGGCCGGAAGAGCTGCAGTACCTCGACACGCGGGACAAGGTGGAGAAGGTCGTCGCCAACGTCGCCGCCGTGCGCGAGGCCGTCGGGCCCGACGTCGGCATCGGCGTCGACTTCCACGGCCGCGTGCACCGCCCGATGGCGCGCGTGCTGCTCGACGCGCTCGCGCCCTACCACCTGATGTTCGTCGAGGAGCCGGTCCTCTCGGAGCACGTCGACGGCATCGCGGACGTGCTGCGCGCGTCGACCACGCCGATCGCGCTGGGGGAGCGGCTCTTCTCGCGCTGGGACTTCAGGGACGTCATCACCTCGGGCGTCGTCGACGTGATCCAGCCCGACCTGTCGCATGCCGGCGGCATCACCGAGGTCCGCAAGATCGCCGCGATGGCGGAGGCGTACGACATCGCCGTCGCCCCGCACTGCCCGCTCGGGCCGATCGCGCTCGCCGCCTGCCTGCAGCTCGACGCCGTCGCGTACAACGCGGTCATCCAGGAGCAGAGCCTCGGCATCCACTACAACACCGGCAACGACCTGCTCGACTACGTCGTCGACCCGTCCGTCTTCGCGTACGCCGACGGGACGGTCGAGATCCCGCGCGGCCCCGGCCTCGGCATCGAGGTGGACGAGGACTACGTGCGTGAGCGGGCCGCCGTCGGGCACCGGTGGCGCAACCCCGTGTGGCGGCACGCCGACGGCTCGGTCGCGGAGTGGTGAGCGCCCGGCGCCGCCGCATCCCCGGGGCCGGGGGAGAATGAGGGCTGCCCCGCCCGCGAACGCCCCGAGGATCTCCTGTGACCGACCAGACGCCCGACGCCGCGCCCGTCGACCCGACCGCCGTGACCGACCGTGACCTCGAGGTGCTCGCCGAGCAGCTCGGGCGCACGCCGCGCGGCGTCGTCGGCATCGCCGCGCGGTGCGTGTGCGGGCGCCCGCTGGTGGTGCGCACCGCGCCGCGCCTGCCCGACGGCACGCCGTTCCCCACGACCTACTACCTCACGCACCCGGGCGCGGTCGCCGCCGCGTCGCGGCTCGAGGCGGACGGCGTGATGAAGGAGATGACCGAGCGCCTCGGCGAGGACGGGGAGCTCGCCGCCGCGTACCGGCGCGCGCACGAGCACTACCTCGCGCAGCGCGCGGAGCTCGGCCAGGTCGAGGAGATCGAGGGCATCTCGGCGGGCGGCATGCCCACGCGCGTCAAGTGCATCCACGTGCTCATGGGTCACGCCCTGGCCGCCGGGCCGGGCGTCAACCCGCTCGGCGACGAGGCCCTCGCCCTGGTCCGCGACCAGTGGCGCCCGGACCGCTGCTCCTGCTGACGGCCTTCGTCACACGGGCCGCGCACGGCAGGCGCGGCGTCGGTGGTGAATGAGAAGGTGTCGCCCGTGACCGAACGCTCCACGACCACCCGGGTCGCCGCCATCGACTGCGGCACCAACTCGATCCGCCTCCTCGTCGCCGACGTCGCCCCCGACGGCACGCTGACCGAGGTCGACCGGCAGCTGCGCATCGTGCGCCTGGGACAGGGCGTGGACCGTACCGGCGAGCTCGCCCCCGAGGCGCTGGCGCGCACGCTCGAGGCGTCGCGCGACTACGCCGCGGTGATCGCGGACGCGGGCGCCACGCGGGTCCGCTTCGTCGCGACGTCGGCCACGCGCGACGCGCGCAACCGGCAGGAGTTCTTCGACGGCGTGCGCGCGGCGCTCGGCGTCGACCCGGAGGTGGCGTCGGGCCGCGAGGAGGCGGAGCTGTCGTTCCGCGGCGCGACCGCGGGCGTGTCTGGGGACCACCCCGGCCCGTACCTCGTGGTGGACCTCGGCGGCGGCTCCACCGAGCTGGTGCTCGGCACGACGACGCCGGAGGCGGCGCTGTCGCTCGACGTCGGCTCGGTGCGCATGACCGAACGGCACCTGCACTCCGACCCGCCCACCGCGGCCGAGGTGGACGCCGCCCGCGCCGACGTGCGCACCGCGCTGGACGAGGCCGCGCGGACCGTCCCGTTCGGCCGCACCACCACGCTCGTCGGCCTCGCCGGCTCGGTCACCTCGGTCACGGCGCACGCCCTCGGGCTGCCGGAGTACCGGCGTGAGGCCGTGCACGGCGCGGTCCTCGGCGTCGACCGGGTGCTCGCCGCCTGCGACGACCTGCTGCACCGCACCCGCGCCGAGCGCCTCGCGCTCGGCTTCATGCACCCCGGCCGCGCGGACGTCATCGGCGCCGGCGCGCTGGTGTGGTCGGAGGTCGTGCGCCGCGTGCGCGACGACGTCGCTGCCGCGGGTGGCACGCTGGCCGACGTCGTGACCAGCGAGAGCGACATCCTCGACGGCATCGCACTGTCTCTCGCCTGACCGTCCGGCAGACCCACCCCGCCCGTCGACCAGGCGGTTGCTCCCGGTATGCGCGCCCGGACGCGCTCATACCGGCACCCACTGCCTGGTCGGCGGGCGGGCCTCCTTCGCGACACGGCGGCGCGGCCCCCTTCCACTACTGCGCATCGCGCACTAGTGTCTGTCGCGAAGCAGTCGGGAGGAGAAGGTCGATGGACACGACGCAGCTGCTCAAGGGGGTCCTCGACGCGGCGGTCCTCGCCGTCGTCGAGGACGAGGACGGATACGGGTACGACGTGGTGCGGCGCCTGCGCGCCCGGGGGCTCGACGACGTGGGCGACGCGTCGGTCTACGGCACGCTCCGGCGGCTGTACGCCGCGGGGGCGCTGACCAGCTACGTCGTGCCGTCGGAGTCAGGCCCGCACCGCAAGTACTACGGCATCACCGCCCACGGGCGGCAGGTGCTCGCCATCCAGCGCAAGGAGTGGCAGGAGTTCGCCGGCACCGTCGGCGGCCTCCTCGGGAACAGGGACGAGGCAGCCTGATGATCATCGACGACACCACCGGGGCCGGCGACGCCGCCCGCCCCGCGCTCGGCACCGTGCTCGACGCGCACGCCCGCGGCTACGCGCAGGCGGTCCGGCTGCAGCTCGCCGACCTCGGCCCGGAGGTCGTCGACGAGCTGACGGACGGGCTGGAGGCGGACCTCGCCGAGGCGTACACCGACGCGTCCGCCCCGCTCGACGGCGTGCCGGGCCGTCCCGACGCGGCGGACGACGTCGCGCTCGACCTCGCCGCCCACTTCGGCGCGGCGGCGGCCTATGCCGCCGAGCTGCGCACCGCCGCCGGTCTGCCCCTCGCGCTGCCTGACGCCCCGGGCCGGTCCGGGAAGCGGTCCTTCGCCGCCCGGCGGGCGCTCGTCGCCGACCGCTGGCGCCGCGCGTGGCACCCCGTCACCAGCACGCCGCAGTGGGACCGCCTCCGCGTGCTCGGGCGCGAGCTGCGCCCCGCGTGGTGGGTGGCGCGCGGATGGCTCGTCGGTGCGGTGCTGGTCGCGTGGTTCACGGACGGCCGGCCGTCCCTCGTGCCCGGGGGCGTGGGCGAGCTGATGGCCATGAGCCTCGCCGCCCTGGTGAGCGTGCAGTGGTCCCGCGGGCACTGGCTCCCCGTCGGCTGGCGGGCCCGGACCACCGTCGCGGCGTCGGTCGTCGCGGTGCTCGCCGTGCCGGCCGTGGCCAGCGCGACGTACGACGGGTCGGTGCACGGGTCGACGGGCGGGGGCGGCTCGTACGACGCCGGCTACGCGGCCGCCCAGAACGACGCGTCGAGCGTCGGGTACGGCGGGTACTCCGGTGACGACGGCGTGTGGGTGGACGGCATGCAGGTGTCGAACCTGTTCGCCTACGACGCGCACGGCGACCCGATCAAGGACGTGCAGCTCTTCGACGACCGGGGTCGTCCCGTGCGCACCATGACCGACGACGGCGCGCAGCAGGCGTGGTCCGTCCCCGACGTCGAGGGCACCTGGTTCTTCCGCCCCGCCACGGCCGACGACGGGCGCTCGCGGTGGAACGTCTACCCGCTGCGCGCCCTGCCCGAGGCGGGGATGGAGTGGTCGGACGACGGCTCCGAGGTGCAGCCCCCGGTCGGGACCCAGCCCGAGGCGATGCCGTGGCCGTTCCTCAAGGCGCCCACGTCTCTCGAGGGGGCGGGCGCGAGGGAGGACGCGTCCGAGGGCGACCCGGGCGGCGGCGACGCCGACGAGGGCGCGGACGGGACCGCGACGACGCCCTCGACGGGCGGCGGAGCGACGTCCGAGCGCGACGGGGCGGCGAAGGGCGGCCGGGAGTCGTCGTCCGCCGGGGCGGCGACGGACGTCCGGACGTCGACGGCGGTGGCTGCAGGGCGCTGACCTGCGACGGTGCGGCGGGGTGGCGCGGTCGTCGCCCCGCCGTCACCGGTGCGGTGTCGCACCGTGGACGGCCCGACTGCGGGGCCCCGGGGCGGTCGTAGAATGGTGTTCATGCCTCAGAACGTTCTGTCGTCGGACACCCATGTCCAGGACGCGCCCGCAGCGGCGCCGCGGCCCCGCAAGGTTCCCCGCATCGTCGTCCTCGGCGGTGGTTCCGTCGGCCTCTACGCGGCGCGTCGTCTGCGCCGCAAGCTCGGCAAGAAGGACGCGGCGATCGTCGTCGTCGACCCGCGCCCGTACATGACGTACGCACCGTTCCTGCCCGAGGCCGGCGCCGGCTCGATCGACGCCCGCGACGTCGTCGCCCCGCACCGCAAGGCGCTCAAGGGCATCGACGTGCTGCAGGGCAAGGTCACCCGCATCGACCACGCCGACCACAAGATCACGATCCACCCCGAGGAGGGGCCGGACTACGAGGTCTCCTACGACCAGGTCGTCGTCGGCCTCGGCTCCGTCTCCCGCACGCTGCCCATCCCGGGCCTCGCGGAGAACGCGATCGGCTTCAAGAACGTGGAGGAGGCCATCGCGGTCCGCAACCACGTGCTCAACCGCATGGACGTCGCGTCCTCCACGTGGGACGCGGAGGCGCGCAAGCGCATGCTCACGTTCACGTTCGTCGGCGGCGGCTTCGCGGGCATCGAGGCTCTCGCCGAGATCGAGGACATGGCGCGCTACGCCACCCGCAACTACCCGACGATCGACGTCGAGGACCTGCGCTTCGTCATGATCGAGGGCTCGAACCGCATCCTCCCCGAGGTCTCCGAGCCCATGGGCCTGTGGGCGCTCGACGAGATGAAGAAGCGCGGCATCGAGTTCCACCTCAGCACGTTCCTGTCGTCGTGCGTCGACGGTCACGTCGTCACCTCGACGGGCGTCGAGTTCGACACCGAGACCATCGTGTGGACCGCGGGCGTCAAGTCGAACCCGGTCATCAAGGAGGACTCGGACCTCCCGTTCGACAAGCTGGGCCGCGTCATCGTCAAGCCGACGCTGCAGGTCGCGACCGAGGACGGCGAGGTCGTCCCCGACGCGTGGGCCGCGGGCGACTGCGCCGCCGTGCCGGACGTGCTGAACCCCGGCCAGTTCTGCCCGCCGAACGCGCAGCACGCGATCCGCGAGGCCACGAAGCTCGCCGACAACATGGTCGCCCTCCTCAAGGGCGAGCAGCCCGAGGACTACGCGCACAAGAGCGTCGGCGTCGTCGCCTCGCTCGGCCTCTACAAGGGCGTCGCGGAGCTGTTCGGCTTCCTCAAGCTGCGCGGCCCGCTCGCGTGGCTCGCGCACCGCGGCTACCACGTCATGGCGATGCCGACCGGCAACCGCAAGATCCGCATCCTCATCGGCTGGATCGGCCAGTTCCTCATGGGCCGCGAGATCGTGTCCCTCGGCTCGCTGCACGACCCGCGCGACGAGTTCCGCAAGGCGTCGGTGCCGCCGAAGCAGCCGGGCCAGAAGGTGGAGCAGAAGGCCGAGTCGTCGGCCGCGCGCGCCGAGAAGGGCTGACCTTCCCCGGTACGGTGAACGGGCGTCGGGCCGACCTCTGCGGGTCGGCCGGGCGCCCGTTCTCGTTCTCGCCCCCGTAGCCCAACTGGCAGAGGCGGCCGGCTTAAACCCGGCAAAGTCCCGGTTCGAACCCGGGCGGGGGCACCTTCGACGTCGTCAGGCGCCGGCGCTGTCGGTCATCTCGGCCTCGACGCCGGCGCCTGCGCGCCGGAACGCGTCGACGACGCGGCGCACGGCGAGGCGCTCGGCGCGGTCGGGGCGCAGGACGGCGGAGACGTGCCGCGCGATGGCGACGTCGGCCAGCTCGCGCAGCACGAGGCGGTCGCCGGTGGGCGTGGTGAAGCGCGGAAGGACGGCGACCTGGTGGCTGGAGGCGACGAGCGCCTCGATGAGGCGGTTGTCGCGCAGCCGCTGCGTGACGCGCAGCTCGGCGCCGGTGGTCTGCTCGACGGCGAGGCGCACGGTGTCGAAGGGATAACCCAGCGGCACGCCGATCCAGTCGGCGTCGACGAGGTCGTGCGGGCGCACGCGCGGCAGCCGCGCGAGCGGGTGGTCGGCGGCCATCGCGACGTCGAGCGGCTCGCGTGCGAGCGGCACCACGGTGAGCCCTTCGGCCCCGGCGGGCCGCACGCTGGTCAGCGAGTGCGCGACGACGACGTCGTGGTCGGCGGTGAGCGGGCCGTACTCGGCCTCGGCGATGTCGACGTCGGCGCAGCGCAGGGTGATGGCCGTGCCCTCGAGGTCGGCCATGACGCGGGGGAGCAGGAACGTGGGGGGGGTGGGCAGGGGCGGCCAAACCACGGTGGCCGACGGGTCTTCCCTGAAATCCTCCCCACCGGACCTCCCCCCCCCCGCAAAAGCGGACAAAAA
>NZ_JBSGUW010000011.1:67858-76365 GCF_053608125.1 Isoptericola sp. NPDC055063
GGTGGTGTTGTGTTTGGGGGGGTTGGGGGGGGGGGGGGGGGGGGTGGTTTTTTTTTTCTGGGGGTGGCGGAGGGGGGGGGGGGGGGGGGGGGCCCCCCCCCCCCCCCCCCCCCCCCCACGCTGACGGTGCCCGACGGCTCGCCCTGGAACTCGTCCCAGCGGGCCTGCACCTGCGCGACGGCGGCGGCGACGGACGCGCCGCCCTCGGCCAGCAGGCGGCCGGCCTCGGTGAGGCGCAGGCCCCGGCCGGAGGGCTCGACGAGCGGGGTGCGCAGCTCCCGCTGGGTGGTGCGCAGCTGCTGGGACACGGCGGACGGCGTGCGGTGGGTGGCCTGGGCCACGGCGGTGACGCTGCCGCGGTCGGCGAGCTCGCGGAGCAGCGCCAGGTGCCGGACGTCCATGAAGGCAGACTACAGACAAGGTGAAGCAACTTTCGCTTGTCCTTCAACGTCACGGCGGGTGAGGGTGGGCGCATGCCCGCCCGCCACCGGCTGCTCGCCGTCCTCGTCGCCCTGATGTGGGGCCTCAACTTCATCGCCATCGACGCGTCGCTGCAGCACTTCCCGCCGATGTTCCTCGTCGCGCTGCGCTTCGCGCTCATCGCCCTGCCCACCGTGTTCCTGGTGCCGTGGCCGGACGTCCCGGTGCGGTGGGTGGTCGGGTACGGGCTCGGGTTCGGCGCGCTGCAGTTCCTCTTCCTGTACTGGGGCATGGCGGCCGGGATGCCCGCCGGCCTCGCGTCGCTCGTGCTGCAGATGTCCGGCCCGTTCACCGTGCTGCTCGGCGCCACGTTCCTGCGCGAGCGGGTCAGCGGCCGGCAGGTGCTCGGCATCCTCGTGGCCGTCGGCGGCCTCACGCTCGTCGCGTGGCAGCAGGCCGCGAGCGCGACGGTCGTGCCCTTCCTGCTCACGCTCGCCGGCGCGTTCGGCTGGGCGATCGGCAACATCTGCAACCGGCAGGCGAAGCCGCAGAGCCCGCTGCGCCTCACCCTGTGGATGTCGGTGGTGCCGCCGCTGCCGATGCTCGCCCTGTCGCTGCTGGTCGAGGGCCCCGGCGAGATCTCCCGGTCGCTCACGTCATGGGACGACCCGGGGGCGGTGGGCGCCGTCGTCGGCCTGCTCTACACGGTGCTGGTCGCGACGGTGCTCGGCTCCGGCGTGTGGACCTGGCTGATGGCCCGCCACCCCGCGGGCGTGGTCGCGCCGTTCTCCATGCTCGTGCCCGTGGTCGGCATGTCCGCGGCCTGGGTGCTGCTCGGCGAACGGGTGACCCCGCTCGAGGGCGTGGGCGCCGCGTTCGTCGTCGGCGGGGTGCTGTATGGCAGCAGCCGGGCCGCGCGCCGCCTTCTGCCGTCAGCAGAACGAGCGCCCCACGAGCCGCTCGCGGAGCCGTCGGCTGTCGGGCGCGGGTAGCGTCGAGCGCATGACGGCGGACACGCGGGTCGGCGCGATCGGCGGACGGGCGACCGAGGTGGAGCACGTGCGCGAGCCCCTGCTGCGCCACCTGGTCGGCGGCATCCTGCGCCGCGCCCGGCTGCGCCAGGGCCGCACCCTGCAGGAGGTGGCCGGCGCGGCGCGCATGTCCACCGCGTACCTGTCCGAGGTGGAGCGCGGCCGCAAGGAGGCGTCGTCGGAGGTGCTCGCCGCGGTGTGCGCCGCCCTCGGCATCCGCCTCGTCGACCTCGTGGCCCAGGCGCACGACGCCCTGGCCGCCAGTGCCGAGCAGCAGCAGCGCGTGCGGGTGCTCACGTCCCTGCGCGACCGTTCCCCGTCGTCCTCCCGGCACGTGCGCTCGGCGGCCGTGCGCTCGACTGCCGTGCGTTCGACGACGTCGGACGTCGTCGCGCTCGCCGCGTGAGCCCGAGGTCGCCGCACGTCGTCCGGGCGGTCGTTCCAGGACGGCCGGCGGAGGTGACGCCCCGTCGCCGGGGCCGGTGGGCGCGTGCCGCTACCGTCTGGCGGCATGGAGTTCTTCTGCTACCACCGTGACCGTGCCGGCTCGCGCGCCCTGCGCGAGGCGCTCAACGAGGAGCACCTGGCGTACATGGACCGGTTCGCGGACGGGATGATCGCGCGCGGCCCGACGACGACGGACGACGGCGAGACGCTGACCGGCAGCGTGCACGTCCTCGACCTGCCCGGGCCCGAGGCGGCCCGGGCGTTCGCGTTCGACGAGCCCAACTACCAGGTCGGCGCGTACCGCGACGTGCTGCTGCGCCGGTGGCGCGGCCTTCTCGGGCGCACGATGTGGGACTACCCCGGCGGGCCGGAGGGTGGCCCACGGTTCCTGGTCCTCGGGCTCGGGTGGCGGGGGAGCGGCGAGCCGCTCGTCACGGCCGGGGCGCGGGTCGGCGTCGTCGCGGCGGGGCACCTCCTCTCCGACGACGGCGCCGCCGTCCTCGGCGCGGCCGCGCTGGTCGAGGCGGCCGGGCCCGCCGACGCCCGCCGGGTGCTGGTCGCGGACGACTACGCGGACGTCGAGGTCCACGACTGGAGCTTCGGGGGACGACCGGCCGCGTCGTGACGTCGACGGTGTGACGTCGCGACGCGGCCGCCCGTCGCTAGGCCGCGGTGCGCGCCGCCACCTTGCGGGAGGTGACGACGGCGTCCGCGACGCCGTACTCGACGGCGTCGTGCGCGGACAGGATGAGGTCGCGGTCGGTGTCGGTGCGCAGCCGCTCCACGGTCTGCCCGGTGTGCCGGGCCAGGAGCTGCTCGGTCTCGGCGCGCAGGCGCAGCACCTCGCGGGCCTGGATGGCGAGGTCGGAGACGGTGCCCTGCCCCTGGGTGGACGGCTGGTGCAGCAGCACCCGGGCGTGCTCCAGCACCGTGCGCTTGCCGGGCGTGCCGGCCGCGAGCAGCACCGCCGCCGCGGACGCCGCCTGGCCCATGCAGGTGGTGGCGACGTCGCAGCGCACGTACTGCATCGTGTCGTAGATCGCGGTCATGGCCGTGGCGGAGCCGCCGGGGGAGTTGATGTACAGCCCGATCTCTTGGTCGGGCGCCTCGGACTCCAGGTGCAGCAGCTGCGCCATCACGACGTTCGCGACGCCGTCGTCGACCTCCGTGCCGAGGAAGATGATGCGGTCGCGCAGCAGGCGGCTGAAGACGTCGGAGTAGCGCTCGCCGAGCGGCGTGCGCTCGATGACGTTCGGGATCGTGTAGCTGCTCATCACAGGCCCGCCTTCCGGCCGGCGGCCGTGGGCCGCACGTCGTCGACGTGCTCGACGATGCGGTCGGCCAGGCCGTACTCCACCGCCTCGGCGGCGGTGAACCAGCGGTCGCGGTCGCTGTCCGTGGCGATCTGCTCCACGGTGCGGCCCGAGTGCTGCGCGGTCAGCTCGTGCATCACGCGCTTGGTGTGCTCGAGGTTCTGCGCCTGGATCTCGATGTCGACGGCGGTGCCGCCGATGCCGGCCGACGGCTGGTGCATCATCACCCGCGTGTGCGGCAGCACGTACCGCTTGCCCTTGGTGCCGGTGGTGAGCAGGAACTGGCCCATGCTGGCGGCGAAGCCGAAGCCGACCGTCACGACGTCGTTGGGCAGCAGCCGCATGGTGTCGTAGATGCCGAGCCCCGCGGTGACGGAGCCGCCGGGGGAGTTGACGTACAGCGCGACGTCGGACCGCGGGTCCTCGGCCGACAGGAGCAGGAGCTGCGCGCAGACGCGGTTCGCGACGGCGTCGTCGATCTCCGTGCCGATCACCACGATGCGCTGGTGCAGCAGCCGCGCGGTGAGCTGGTCGTCGAAGGCGGGCGGGGGCGGGGACGGTGTGCTCATGACTGGTGTGCTCATGGCCCCACCGTCTCCCTGCCCCCGTCGGCGCGGGAGGGTTCTCTGCCGGGAGCGCATCTGCTCACGGCAGACGCGCTCCCGGGCGGCCGGTCAGGGCCGGGAGAACCAGCCCCGGCGGACGCCCACCAGGGTGATCCCCGCGAGCACGAGGACGATCGCGGCCGGCACCAGCCAGCCCTGGGCGAAGCCCGTGGCGGCGAGCTCGCCGGGGTGCGGGGCCTGCTCGCCCTGGGGCGGGTCGGCCTGCGGCGGATCGGGGAGGTCCTGACCGGGGTCGGCGCGCCCGGAGCCCCCGCCGGAGTCCCCGCCGCCGGGCTGGTCGTTCGGCGCCGGCTTCCCGGGCGGGTTCGTGGGGGCCGGTGTCTCGGGCGGGTCGGTCGGGTCGGGTTCCTCGGGCGGGTCGGTCGGGTCGGGCCGAGCCGCCTCCTCGACGGTGCCACCGCCGAGCCACGCCGTGCTGGTGGCGTCGTCCAGGGTCGTCACGTCGTCCCGTGCACCGACGACGGGCGGCTCGTTCGTGACGTCGTACCGAGCCCCTCGCACCGTGCGCTCCAGCCGCGGGTGGTCGCGTTCGAACTCCTCCTTCGACGTCTGGTCGCGCGGGGCGTCGGGGAGCTCGATGCCGCCCATCACCTCGACGTAGTACTCCAGGCTGCCGTGCTCGTACTCGTAGCGGTACTGCACCGTCTGCAACAGCTCCATGAGCTCGTCGAAGACGTCCTGCGGGTCGTAGTCGGTGCGCGCGGGCCAGGCGGAGACGTCGCCGGAGCCGATGACGTCGTGGAAAGCGCCGGGGCGCTTCGCGTCCCGGTCCTTGATCCACTCCGCGGCCACGCGGGCGGTGTAGACCCGCCGGAGGTCCGCGAACTCGGGGGCGGCGTTGACGTAGTCCTCGAGCGGCTGCTCGAAGTCGTCGACGACGCGCTGCGTGTTGCGCTCGACCATGTCTTCCGGGGCGGTCGCGGTGCACGGCTCCTGGCCGGGCGGGAACCAGTCGATGTCCATGGGCTCGATCTGCACCTGCAGCGGGGCGTCGAGGATGAAGAGCTGGTCGCCGTCGACGCGGACCTTCGCCGGCTGCGGCTCGATCCAGAACCGCGTCCAGTCGTAGCAGATCGTCCCGTCGGGGCTGCGCTCGAGAGAGTCCCAGTGCTTCTTCCCGAGCGGCGTCGCCGGGTCCGAGAGGCCGGTCAGCGACTTCTTCATCTCGAGGTCGGCCTCGAGGAGCACCCGCCCCGCGTCGGTCGTGCCGAACTGCTGGTCGACGATGGTCTCCGGGGTGTCGGGGTTGAGGTTGACCCAGAACTGGCTGGGGTCCAGCGCGAGCCAGGTCATGAGCGCGTCGGAGGACAGGTCCAGCGACGCCTCGCCGCCCCAGCCCGGCTCCACTGCGTCCTCCGGCAGCTCGTCCGCCGAGAACGCGTACCCGTAGTCGCCGGCCTTCGGGTCGTCGGTGACGTACTTGAGCTCCAGCGACGTCCAGTCGATCCCGCCGGGCCGCGGCGGCATGAAGCCCTGGCGACGTCCGTCCGCGCCGAACGAGGTCTGGAGCCGCTGGCCCTCCCGGGCGAGGGCCGGGGTGCGTCCGGAGCGCTGGGCGAGGTCCTTCGCCGGGCCGACCGTCGAGCGCCGGGGGCAGGACGAGGCGGCCAGGGTCGACACCCGCGCCGCGGGCTTGGTAGCCGCGCACGGGGCGTCCATCGCGGCGCTCGAGGAGGCCGGCGGGTTGATCTCCTTCGGCGAGGCGCGCAGCACCACGTGCTTCACGCCGTACTTGGTCATCAGCTCGCGCTGCGCCGCGGTCGGCTCCTTGCTGAAGACGTACACAACGCGCCAGTTCCGGCCGTTGGCCATCCTTGCCTGCAGCTTCTGGTCCGCCTTCAGCTGGCTCTCCTTGAGCGCGGAGCTGCCGGACTTCACCTCGTACGCGATCCCGTGCTTGCGGCTCACCGAGTCGTACCGCCGCTTCGAGCCGAGCTTCTCCTCCGTGGCGAGCTTGGTGTCCTCGCACATCCACCCGGACCCGCCGAGCTTGAGCCGTCGCGCGGCGTTGCCGTGGAACGCGTCGCCGCGCGCGTCGTTGGCCTGGTTCGGGATGTACGTGTTCCGCCACTGCTCCCAGGTGTACTTGCCCTTGTAGACCTTCCAGCGCCGGAGCATGCGGTCCTTCGACCCGACGTCGAACTTCTTGTAGCTCCCGGTGAGCTTCGCGAGCTCCGCCTTCGTCGGCTCCTTCTCGTCGCTCAGGTGCGAGGCCGGGTTCTCGTACTCGTAGGGGTCGATGTCCTCGACGGTGCCGGTCGGCAGGTCCACCAGGTCGGCGATCTCCTCGACGTTGTCGATGAGCTCGTCGCACTGCACGTCGAACCGGGGGGCGGACGTCGCGTCGTCGTCGGGGAGCGCGACCGGGAGGACGAGTGCGAGGGCCGCCGCCAGCAGGGCGGCGACGAGGCGGCGCGGGCGCGGCCGGCCGGGTGTGACGCCCGGGCGCGGCTCCGCGCCGGGGCCGATGGTGCCGGGATCGGTGTGCGGTGCCACGGCGGTCTCCCTCGAGGGCTTCGGCGGTGTCGGGCCGCCCGGGGCGACGTCGCCCCGGGCATCGTTGGTCCCAGCACACCGGGAGCGACCCGGGGCACGCCCGGGACATCTATTGCCCAGGGCGACGGACGTCGGAGGTCAGGCCGGGGGTGTGTCCCGCTTGTAGGCGTCGAGGTCGGCGTTGAGGCGCTCGACGAGGTCGGCGAGGAGGGCGCGGTCGTCGGCCGGCCAGTCCTCGAGGACGGTCGTGTAGGTGATGGCGCGTCGGCGGCGCTGCGCGTCGAGGGCGCGACGCCCGCTGGGGGTCGCGGTGACGACGACGGCGCGGCGGTCCTCGGTGTCCCGGCTGCGCACCACGTGCCCGGCGCGTTCGAGCGCGACGACCTGGCGGGTGACGGTCGAGGCGTCGATGCCGAGCCGGTCGGCCAGGGCGCGCACGTGCTGCGGGCCGCCGTCGCGCAGGGCGTGCAGCAGCAGGTAGCCGGAGCGGTCGAGGTCGTGCCCGCCGGTGCGGGCGGTCGTGGCGGCGGTGGTCCGCTCGGCCCGGCGCAGCAGGTGGGCGAGGCCGAGCTCCACGCGCGCGATCACCTCCGGGGCGGGGGCGTCAGGGCCGGCGTCGGGGCGCTCGTCCGTCGAGCTGTTTCCCAGGGAAGCAGTCATAGGTGTACCCTACAGGTAAATACCTGCATGATGCAGGCATCTTGGCGCCCCGGAGGCGCCACCGGCGCCCGGGACGGCGCCGCACCAGGAGACGAGGCCCGCGGGGCACCCGTGGGGCAGGAGCGAGGAGTCCGTGGCAGGCACACGCAACGAACCGAACAAGACCGCGATCTACGCGACCGCGCTGACCGCGTTCTTCGCGATCGCCGGCATCGCGGTCGTCGACCCGATCCTCCCGGTCATCGGGGAGGCCATCGGCGCCACCACGTGGCAGATCGAGCTGCTGTTCACGGCGTACATCGCCGTCATGGCCCTCGGCATGATCCCGGCCGTGCTCGCCACCGGGAAGTTCGGGTACAAGAAGATCCTCGGCGCGGGCGTCACCCTCGTCGCGATCGCCGCGATCCTCGCCGCCCTGAGCACCTCCATCGGTCAGCTCGCCGCGCTGCGCGGCCTGTGGGGCCTCGGCAACGCGATGTTCTTCGCCACCGCGATGGTGCTGCTCGTCTCGCTCGCCAACGACCGCGAGTGGGTGGTCGGCATCTTCGAGACCTGCGTGGGCCTCGGGTTCGCCGTCGGCCCCCTCATCGGCGGCCTGCTCGGCAGCATCAGCTGGCGCGTGCCGTTCTTCGCGTGCGGCCTGTTCATGATCGTCGCGCTGGCGATGTCGATCACCAAGCTCAAGGACCCCGCCGAGAAGCCGGCGCCGCTGCACGTGGGCCAGGTCTTCTCGCTGTTCCGCAAGCCCGCGTTCCTCGCGCTCGCGGTCGTCACCGCCACGTACAACTTCGTCTTCTTCATCATCCTCGGCTACACGCCGATCTTCCTCGGCCTCGACGTCATCCCCCTCGGCCTCGTCTTCACCGCGTGGGGCCTGGGCCTCGCGTTCGGCATCCTCGTCGTCGGCCACAAGCTGGCCCACACGATCGGGGCCGTCCAGACGCTCGGCATCGCCGTCGCGGGCGTCCTCGTCATGACGCTGCTGCTGGCCCTCGGCCTCCCGACGCCGGCGTCGATCGTCGTGCTCGTCGTCGCGGGCGTGTTCATGGGTATCGCGAACGCGATCCTCACCGACCTGTCCCTGGCGCTCGGCGACCCGGACCGCCGCGTCACGACCGGCGCGTTCAACCTCGTGCGCTGGGGCTTCGCCGCCCCGGCCCCCGTGATCGCCGGCCTGCTGCACCCGGTCGGCCTGTCCGCCCCGTACTGGGTGGGCGTCGCGGTGCTCGCCGTCGGCGTCGTCGTCTTCCTGCTCACGGCCCACAAGATGGCCGGCCAGCTCGGCGAGAAGGTGCTGTGGTCGCGCTGGAACAGGGCCGCCGCCGCCGTCGAGGGCACGCCCGAGGAGGCCATGTCGGAGCTGTGACCTCCGCTCGGTGACTCGCTCGCGGCCCGGGCCGCGAGCGACACCACGACGGGGGGCGGGGGGGACGGAACCCAAGGCCGCGCGAGACTTTTGGGGGGTGCCGGCGGGGAACCAGAGAGAAATCGTCGTATTTATAACTCCGAGCAGA
>NZ_JBSGUW010000011.1:76375-80051 GCF_053608125.1 Isoptericola sp. NPDC055063
GGGGCAGTTGTGAGGCTTCGCTCCCTTCATGTGGTTATCTCTTTTTTCGTGTCCATGACCCACCCCAACGGCTGGCCACTCGCTCCCCCCCCCCCCGCCCCCCGTCCGACTTTCGGATGATGCCCGGGGGAACCGCGGGCGCGTATCGTCCGTTCAGCCCTGCGTCACGACAGCGGAGTCGTGCCCGTCCTGCCGACCGCCCTCTGGAGTGAGCGTGTTCCGACTTGCCCGCCTGTCCCTGGCGAACCGCGCCGTCGTCGCCCTGGCGACCGTCGCGATCCTCGTCTTCGGGGTGATGAGCCTGGGCTCCCTGAAGCAGGAGCTCATCCCGTCCCTCGAGCTCCCCGCCGGAGCCGTCGTCGCCGTGTACCCCGGCGCGTCACCCGAGGTGGTCGAGGAGCGCGTCACCGAGCCGCTCGAGGCCGCCGCGCAGTCCGTCGAGGGGATCGAGTCGATCGGCTCGACGGCGTCGACCGGCAGCTCCGTCACGACCGTCCAGTTCACGTACGGCACCGACATGGACGCCGCCACGCAGCGCCTGCAGACCGCGATCACGCGCACGCAGTCGCAGCTGCCGGAGGACGTCGAGCCGCAGGTGATCACCGGGTCGCTCGACGACCTGCCCGTCATCCAGCTCGCCGCCGCGGGCGCCGACGGCTCCGTGGACGCCGCCGCGCTGGCGGACACGGTGGAGACGGTCGTGGTGCCGGCGCTGGAGGACGTCGACGACGTGCGGTCCGTGGCCGTGACCGGCGGCGAGACCGACCAGGTGCTCGTCGACGTGGACACGAAGAAGCTGGCGAAGGCCGGCCTCACCACCGACGACGTGGCGTCCGTCCTCAAGGACAACGGCGTCGTGCTGCCCGCCGGCACCATCACCGACGACGACGTCACCTACTCTGTCCAGGCCGGCTCCAGCATCGACAGCGTCAAGGAGCTCAAGGCGCTGCCCCTGGTCGTGACCCCGGACGCCGCGGCCGCCGCCGGGGCGTCGAGCACCGGCGACGCCACGGGCGGCACCACGGGCGAGACCGGCGACGGCACGGGCGCCCCGCCGGCCGCGGCCGGCCAGGCCGACCCGACCGCCACCCAGGCGCCGCAGGCGCCCGAGCCCGTGGTCCTCTCCGACGTCGCCACCGTCAAGGTGGTTCCGGTCGACGCGACCTCCCACTCCCGCCTGGACGGCGAGCCGTCGCTGGGCGTCGCCATCACCAAGACCCCCGACGGCAACACCGTCGACGTCTCGCACGCCGTCCAGGACGCGCTGGACGACCTGAAGCCCGAGCTCGCCGCCGCCGGCGTCACCACCGCCGTCGTCTTCGACCAGGCGCCGTTCATCGAGGAGTCGATCAGCGGCCTCGCCACCGAGGGCGGGCTGGGCCTCGTGTTCGCGGTCCTCGTGATCCTCGTCTTCCTCATGTCGGTGCGGTCCACGCTGGTGTCGGCCGTGTCGATCCCGCTGTCGCTGGCCGCCACGTTCGTGGTCATGAACCTCACGGGCTACACGCTCAACATCCTCACGCTGGGCGCCCTGACCATCTCGATCGGCCGCGTCGTGGACGACGCGATCGTCGTCATCGAGAACATCAAGAGACACCTGTCGTACGGCGAGGAGAAGAAGGCCGCCATCCTCACCGCGGTGCGCGAGGTGGGCGGCGCCATCGCGGCGTCGACCATCTGCACCGTCGCGGTGTTCGCGCCCATCGCGTTCGTCAGCGGCATGGTGGGCGAGTTGTTCCGCCCGTTCGCCATGACGGTCACCATCGCGATGCTCTCGTCGCTCGTCGTGGCCCTCACGATCGTGCCCGTCCTGGCGTACTGGTTCGTCAAGACGCCCGCCGTGCCCGCCACGCCCGAGGAGGCCGAGCAGGTGCGCGAGGCCGCCGAGGCCAAGGAGCGCCGCGGCCTGTGGCAGCGGGCGTACGTGCCGAGCCTCGGCGCGGCCCTGCGCCACCCGTGGGTGACGCTCGTCATCGCGGTCGCCGTCCTCGGCGGCACGCTCGCGATGGTGCCGCGCCTGGAGACCAACTTCATCGGCGACTCCGGCCAGGACACCGTCACGGTGACCCAGACGTTCGAGCCCGGCGCGTCGCTCGAGGCGCAGGACGCCGCGGCGTCCGACGTCGAGGACGCCCTCGACGGCGTCGACGCGGTGCAGAGCGTGCAGACCACGGTCGGCACGGGAGACGCCGCGCAGGCCGCCTTCATGGGCGGCGGCTCCGCCCCGAAGGCCACGTTCTCGATCACGCTCGACCCCGACGCCGACGCCGTCGCCGCCCAGGACGAGATCCGTGACGCCGTCGAGCCGCTGGCCGACGAGGGCGTCACGACCGGGGTCAGCGTCTCCGGCGGTGACTCCGGCTTCGGGTCCAGCACGGTGGACCTCGTGGTCCGCTCGCACGACGAGGACGGTCTCGCCACGGCGGCGCAGCAGGTCACCGACGCGGTGTCCGGGCTGGACGGCGTGGCCGAGGTGAGCAACAACCTGTCCGCCGCGCAGCAGGTGGTGCAGGTGGACGTCGACCGGGACGAGGCGGCCGCGCTGGGCCTCACGGAGACCCAGGTGTCCGGCATCGTCGCGGGCGCGATGGACCCCGAGCAGACCGTGGGCCAGGTGGACGTCGGCGACGGCCCCACCGACGTCGTCGTGAAGTCCGGCGACGCGCCGGCCACCCAGGCCGAGATCGAGGACCTCGAGCTCCCGACGGCCACCGGCATGGTGCCGCTCACCGACGTCGCCACCGTCGAGAAGGTCGACGTGCCCACGTCGATCTCCCGCACCGACGGCGAGCGCTCGGCCACCGTGTCCGTGACGCCCGAGACGCAGGACGTCGGCACGCTGAGCGCCGACATCACGGCCGCCACCGACGGGCTGGACCTGCCGGCCGGCGCCACCGTCGAGGTGGGCGGCGTCGCCGCCGACCAGGCGGACGCCTTCGCCGACCTCGGCCTGGCGCTCGTCGCGGCGATCGCCATCGTCTACCTCGTGATGGTCGCGACCTTCGGGTCGCTGGTGCAGCCGCTCATCCTGCTGGTGTCGGTGCCGTTCGCGGCCACGGGCGCGCTGCTGGCGCTGCTGGCCACGGACACGCCGCTGGGCGTGCCCGCGCTGATCGGCGTGCTGATGCTCATCGGCATCGTGGTCTCGAACGCCATCGTGCTCATCGACCTCATCAACCAGTACCGCGAGCGCGGGAAGACGCTGGACGACGCCGTGCACGAGGGCGCCCGCAAGCGTCTGCGGCCGATCGTCATGACGGCGCTCGCGACGATCTTCGCGCTCACCCCGATGGCGGTCGGGATCACCGGCGGCGGCTCGTTCATCAGCCAGCCGCTCGCGCTGGTGGTCATCGGCGGCCTCGTGTCGTCCACGCTGCTGACGCTGTTCGTCGTGCCGGTGATCTACACGCTCATCGAGCGGCGCAAGGAGCGGCGCCGGGTCAAGCGCGACTCCCGCGCCCTGCGCAAGGCGGAGAAGGCCGCCGCCCGCGCGGCCGACAAGGCGGAGAAGGCCGAGGAGGCCGCCGCCGTCGCCCGCCGCGCGGCGGACACCGCCTGACCGCGCCCTGCCCCTCACCCCACTGT
Organism: Isoptericola sp. NPDC055063; assembly: GCF_053608125.1. Classification (NCBI taxonomy): domain Bacteria; kingdom Bacillati; phylum Actinomycetota; class Actinomycetes; order Micrococcales; family Promicromonosporaceae; genus Isoptericola; species Isoptericola sp. NPDC055063. The sequence continues at coordinate 79,961 of NZ_JBSGUW010000011.1, forward strand.
GTTGGGGGGGGGGGGGTGGGGGGGGGTTTTTTTTGCAAAAAGAGAAAAAAACAGCCCACACAACCAAGAGGGGGCGGCGCGGCGCGTGGGG
>NZ_JBSGUW010000011.1:80061-157352 GCF_053608125.1 Isoptericola sp. NPDC055063
GCCCTGTTTCGCGTCGAAACAGGGCCAAGATCCCGCTCACAACACGCGGTGGTGCTCCTCAGGCGTCGCGGCGCTTGAGGGTGATCGCGGCGGCGACCAGCAGGACGACGGTGTACCCGGCGAGGACGGCGTAGCCGACCCACGGGTCGAGCAGGGCGTCGGTCGGGGCGCCGCGGGAGATGACCCGCTCGCCGGCGACGCTGGGCAGCAGCTTGTTGACCCAGTCGGTCCACGCCGCGTCGGTCGCCTGCACCACGATGCTGAAGATCAGCGGCACCACGAAGAAGATCGCGACGATCGTGAAGATCGCACCCGCGCTGTGCCGCATGAGGGTGCCGACCGCCAGGGAGAACGCCGCCACGGTGGCGAGGTAGAGCACGCAGCCGAGCAGCGCCCGCACCTGCTCGCCGTCGGACAGGTCCACGCTCATCCCGGCGTCCTCGAGCAGCGGCGCCGTCGAGACGTACGCGATCGCCAGGGCGATCGTCACGACCACGGCGGTGGCGAGCACGATGACGACCAGCTTGGCCCACAGGACGGGCAGGCGCCGGGGCACGGCTGCGAACGTCGACCGCACGGTGCCGGTGGAGTACTCGCTGGTGACGATCAGCGTGGCCAGCACGCCGACGGCCAGGGCGCCGAACGAGTAGCCGAACGTCACGATCGTGGTGCCGGTGAGCCCGATCGCCTGCAGGCCCGGGTCCTGGGACATCCCCTCCGACATCTCGGGTGTCTGTGCCGCGACGCGCATGATCGCGGCCATCATCAGGGCGAGGCCGACCATGACGACGGCGGTGATCACCACGGTCCACACCGTCGGGCGCAGCGTGCGGAACTTGATCCACTCGCCGCGCAGCACGCGGCCGAACGTGACGCGGTGGACGACGACGGCGGGCGCGGTGTCGTGGGCCGGCGCGGTGGCGGTGCTCATCGGGGCGCTCCGTCCTTGGCCGGGGCCCCGACCGGGGACTCCGTCTGGTACTCGACGGCGTCGGCGGTCAGCGCGAGGTAGGCCTCCTCGAGCGTGGACGAGACCGGGGTGAGCTCGTGCAGCACCAGGCCGCCGGCCGCGGCGAGCTCGCCCACCCGGGCGGCCTCGAGGCCGGTGACGTCGAGGGCGCCATCCTCGCCCGGCGCGACCTCGCCGCCCTCGCGCCGCAGGGCGTCGGCGAGGTCGGCGGCCTGCGGGGAGCGCACGCGCACGGTGCGGCGGGACGCTCCGTCGACGAGGGACTGCACGGGTGTGTCCGCGAGGATGCGGCCCTTGCCGATGACGATCACGTGGTCGGCCGTCAGCGCCACCTCGCTCATGAGGTGGCTGGACAGGAAGACCGTGCGGCCCTCGGACGCCAGGTACCGGGCCAGGTTGCGCACCCACAGCACGCCCTCGGGGTCGAGGCCGTTCACCGGCTCGTCGAGGATGAGGGTGCGGGGGTCGCCGAGCAGGGCGACCGCGATGCCGAGCCGCTGTCCCATGCCGAGGGAGAACCCGCCCACCCGCTTGCGGGCCACGGTCGTGAGGCCGGTGAGCTCGACGACCTCGTCCACCCGAGCCGGGCCGATCCCGTGCGTGGCGGCCAGGGCCTGCAGGTGCTGGCGCGCCGTCCGGCCCGGGTGCGCGGCCCTCGCCTCCAGGAGCGCGCCCACCTCCGCCAGCGGCTCGGTGTGCTCCGCGTACGGCCGGCCGTTGACGGTGACCGTCCCCGCGGTGGGCCGGTCGAGGCCCATGATCATGCGCATCGTGGTGGACTTGCCGGCGCCGTTCGGGCCGAGGAAGCCCGTCACGGTGCCCGGCCGCACGGTGAACGTGACGTCGTCCACCGCGAGCTTCGGTCCGTACCTCTTGGTCAAGCCGTGTGCTTCGATCATGTCGCCCCAGGGTGTGGTGGCGCCGGTCCGGCGTCGGACGGCGGTGCGGCGGGGAGCACGGTTCGCCTTCGAGCCTACGGCCGGGTCACGTCTCCGTCTCGATCGGGGCGGGTGATCGTGGGAACGTCTCGTGCTCCCCGTGCGTTCCCTACGATGGATCGCACGGCCAGCGACCCGGCACTGCGCGCGCGACGACCCGTCGTCGGGCACCCGGCAGCCGCGACCAGGAGGAGTTCATGAGCAACCCCGTCTTCTCGAACAGCGACGTCTTCGGCGAGCCCCGCCGCAACGGCGCGCGCCAGGGTGCACGTCCTGGGGGTACCACGACGGCGCAGCCGCAGTACGGGCAGGTCGCCTACGGAACCACCGCGGGCACCACCGGCGCGCAGGCCGCCGACGCGGCGTCGCTGGAGAACATGTACGGCGCGCCGTCGGCCACGACGGCCGACACCAAGCGCCTCACCTACGACGACGTCATCATCAAGACCGGCGGTCTGCTCGCGCTCCTGATCGCGGTGGCCGCGGTGACGTGGAACGTGATGCCGCAGCTGTGGCCCGTCGGCATGATCGCCGGGCTGGTGCTCGGCCTGGTCAATGCCTTCAAGAAGAACCCGAGCCCGGCGCTCATCATCGCGTACACGGTCGCGGAGGGCGTGTTCCTCGGCGGCATCAGCATCGCGTTCGCGCAGATCGCCGTCGGGAACTCGGGCGAGCCGCTGACGGGCATCGTGCTGCAGGCCGTGATCGCGACGATGGCGACCTTCGCCGCCGCGCTGTTCCTGTTCAAGTCCGGCAAGGTCCGCGTCACGCCGAAGTTCACGCGCTGGCTGCTGGTGGCGATGGTCGGCTACCTGGCGTTCTCGCTGATCAACGTGATCCTCACGTGGACCGGGCTGGTCGAGGGTTGGGGTCTGCGTTCCGGCCCGATCGGCATCATCGTCGGCCTGGTGGCCGTCGGCCTCGCCGCGATGTCGCTGATCATGGACTTCGACTCCATCAAGCGCGGCGTCGAGCAGGGCGTCCCGGCCAAGTTCGCGTGGTCGGCGGCATTCGGGCTGATCGTGACCCTGGTCTGGCTGTACCTGGAGATCCTGCGCATCCTGGCGATCCTGCGCGGCGGCGACTGACCCTCGCCCGCACCACGGCCGACGGCCGGTCACCCCGCGGGGTGGCCGGCCGTCGTCGTGCCCGGGGCGGGCCGGGCTCAGCGGCGGTCGCCGAGGCGGTGCACGGCCCAGGCGACGAGGCCCAGGCCGACGGCCACGAGGACGCCGTGCCCGACGCGCACGGCGGGGGCGGTGAAGAACTGGGGCAGGTAGAGCAGCAGGCCGGCGGCGAGGACGACGCCCGCCCAGCGCGGGGCGGCCCCGCCGCGCCACAGGGAGACGGCGGCGAGCACGCCGGCCGCGGCGACGAGCGCCAGGCCTAGGCCGAAGAGGGTCATCGCGGCGGGCTGCTCGCGCAGCGCGTCGACGTCGGCGAGGAGGGCGGTGTCGCCCGTGCGCAGCGCGGCCTGGGCGATCGTGCGGATGCCGAAGATCTCGGCGCCGAAGTACAGGGCGCTCATGCCGGCGCCGGCCCACGCGGTCACGACCGCCGCCGTCGCCGCCCGGGCGCCGGGCCGGCCACGCAGCAGCGCGCGCACGCCCAGGAGCGTCGGCGCGAGCAGCCCGAGCCCGGCGATGCCGCACAGGTGGGCGAGCACCCAGTGGTCGGACGCGAACCCGGCGGCGAGCGCGAGTGTCGGCACGGACTCGTCCGGCCACGGCCGCAGCGCGGGGAACAGCAGCAGGAGCACGCCGGCGGCGACCGCCCCGGCGACGGTCCAGCGCGCGACGGCCGGGCGCGCCACCGCGGGGGAGGGGGCGCCCTCGTCGGGCCGCGCACCCTGGCGAGCGGACGGCGCGGTGCGGGCGACGGGGTGCGGTGCGGCGGTCATGGCTGCTCCTTCGTGGGGGCCGGCGAGGTGGTGGTCAGCGACGGGGCGTCCGACGACGCGTCGGCCAGGGCGCTGACCCCGGCGACGAGCATGTCGACGAGGACGTCGAAGCTGCGGTCGAGGTCCTCCGGGAGGCGGAAGCCGCCGCCCAGCTCGAGGGCGACGAAGCCGTGCACCCCCGCGCGCACGACGCGCACCGCGTCGATGGTGCGGTCGTCGGGGAGCCCGAAGCCGCGCAGCACGGCGGCGACGAGCGCGACCACGCGGGCCCCGGCGGCGCGGTGCTCGGCGTCCTCGACGGCCTCGGGGTCGGGGTCGGGCGCGAGCTGGACGGCGGCGTACCGGCCGGGGTGGGCGAGGGCGTAGGCCCGCCACGCGCCGGCGAGCGCCCGCAGGGCGTCGGGCCCCGCCCGGCCGACGGTCGCGGCCGCGCTCGTCGTCGTCAGTTCCTCGAGCGCGACCAGCGCGACCTCGCGGCGCAGGGCGGCCAGCGAGCCCACGTGCTTGTAGAGGCTGGGGGTGGCGACGCCGGCGCTGGCCGCGACCTTCGCGAGGGTGAGGTCCGCGAGCCCGGTCGGGCCGCCGGCGTCCACCTGCTCCAGCGCGAGGCGCACGACGGCGTCGCGGGACAGCCCGGCCCTAGGCACGGGAACCCCGCCCGTCGGTGCCGTTCTCCTGAGGGGCAAGGTCGGCGGCGGGGAGGCCGGCGAGGAACTCCACGACGGCCGGGGTCACGACCTCGGGCGCCTGGTGCTGCGCGTAGTGGCCCACGCCAGGCACCAGGAGCCCCTGCCCGCCGAGGGCCTCGTGCATGTCGGCGAGCGCGGCGCCGGCGTCCTGGTAGTCGGGGTCGAGCTCGCCGACGACGACGAGCGACGGCGCCTCGACGGCGGGGACGAGCGGCTCGATCACGGAGTGGTCGAGCGCGACGGCCAGGTCGCGGAAGGAGCGTAGGTGCGCCGGGTCGCTCATGCTGCGGCGGATCTCGGCGACGTGCTCCGCGTGCCGGGCCCCCTTGCGGCCCTTCGCGAACATCGACGTGTACAGCCAGGCCCAGGCCGCGCCGCCCCACGGGCGGACGAACAGCGCGCGGTACAGCGCGCGGTTGAGGCGCAGCTGGCCGGGGGAGGCGGCCTCGCGCAGGTGCGGGGCGAGCAGCACGAGGGCGCGCACCAGGTCGGGGCGCTCGGCGGCGGCCCACACGGCGGCCGAGCCGCCCATGGAGCTGCCGACCAGCACCGCGGGCCCGGCGTCGAGGTGCTCGACGAGGGCCACGAGGTCGGTGCCGGTGGCGACGTCGCCGTGGGTGCGGAAGGTGGTGTCGGAGTCGCCGTGGCCGCGCAGGTCGGCGACCACCACGCGGTGGCCGGCGGCGACGAGCGCGGGGACGAGGTCGTCGTAGGTGGAGCGGAGGTCGCCCATGCCGGGCACCGCGACCACGAGCGGGCCGGTGCCCGCGTCCGTGTAGGCGATGCGCCCCTCGGGGCGGGCGAGATACCGGATCGACGCGGTCGGGGTGATGTCCATAGCCATTAAGCTAATGCCGTTAGCCGAAGGGCGCAAGAGGCTTCTCGAAAAAAGTTCCGCGCCCGTGTCGATCCCGTCGTTCCCCGTTCGACCTGGGGATGAGAAGGTCGCCCAGGGGGGCGACCCGCGCACACGACAGGGAGCACGACGATGGCCAAGTACATGCTGATCATGCGGTCCGACGACGCGTCGCAGCGCGCGTTCCAGGAGTCCGGCCTCAGCTTCGACGACATGCTCGAGCGGATGGGCCGCTACAACGACGCGCTGATCGAGGCGGGGGTGCTGGTCGCCGCCGAGGGGCTCGAGGAGCCGGAGAAGGGTGTCGTCGTCGACTACTCGGGCGCCGAGCCGGTGGTGACCGACGGGCCGTACGGCGAGACCAAGGAGCTGTTCAACGGCTACTGGATCCTCGACGTCGACACGATCGACGACGCCGTCGGCTGGGCCAAGAAGGCGCCGCTCGCCGGCCCGGGGATGAAGGCCGAGATCCGCCGCATCCCGTCGATCGACGAGTTCCCGCAGGACAACGAGTGGGTGCGCCGGGAGCGCGCCTGGCGCGAGCGCACGCACCAGCTCTGAGCCGGCGAGGCGCAGACGCGCCGACCACCCACGAACGACAACACACACCCACGAACGACCAACGACGACCGGACGGAGTGACCACGATGCCGAAGTACATGCTGATCATGCGCGGGACCGACGAGGGCCAGGCTGCCTACGAGCAGCTCGACTTCACGGAGGTCATCGCGGCGATGGGCCGCTACAACGAGTCGATGATGGACGCGGGCGTCCTCGCGGCGGGCGAGGGCCTGTCCGACGCGTCCGAGGGGTCGGTCGTCGACTTCTCCTCCGAGACGCCCGTCGTCACGGACGGCCCCTACGGGGAGACCAAGGAGCTGTTCAACGGCTTCTGGATCGTCGACGTCGCCACCAAGGAGGAGGCGATCGAGTGGGCCAAGCGGGCGCCGCTCAGCGGCCCGGGCACCAAGCTCGAGGTGCGTCGCGTCAACGGCCCCGAGGACTTCCCGCAGGACGACGAGTGGGTGCAGAAGGAGGAGGGCTGGCGCGAGGAGCAGGCTCGCCGGACCCAGCAGGCGCAGTGAGCCCGAGCGCACCCGACGGGGGCCGTGCCGACGACGGCGCGGCCTCCCGTCGCGCCGTCGAGGCGGTGTGGCGCATCGAGTCCAGCCGGATCGTCGGTGCGCTCGCCCGCTACACCAACGACTTCGCGCTCGCCGAGGACGTCGCGTCCGAGGCGCTCGCGGAGGCGCTGGTGGCCTGGCCGAGGGACGGCGTGCCGCGCGACCCGACGGCGTGGCTGCTGGCCACCGGCCGGCGTCGGGCCATCGACGCGTTCCGCCGCCGGGCCGGGCGCGACGAGCGGTACGCCGCGCTGGCCCGGGACCTCGGGGAGGGTGGCGTGGTCACGGGCGCGGGAGCGGCCGACACGGGCGACGACCTGCTGTGGGACCCGGACCGGATCGAGGACGACCGGCTCGCGCTGCTGTTCGTCGCCTGCCACCCGGTGCTCGCCAAGGAGGCGCGGGTGGCGCTGACCCTGCGGGTGGTGGGCGGCCTGACGAGCGAGGAGATCGCCCGGGCCTTCCTCGTGTCAGTGCCGACCGTGCAGGCCCGCATCACGCGGGCGAAGAAGACCCTGGCCGCCGCGCGCGTGCCGTTCGAGGTGCCGACCGCGGCGGACCGGCCCGAGCGCCTCGGCTCGGTGCTCAACGTCCTCTACCTCATCTTCTCGGAGGGCTCGACGGCGTCCGCGGGCGACGACTGGATGCGCCCGGACCTGGCCTACGAGGCGGTGCGGCTCGCCCGCGTCCTCGCGCGCCTCGTGCCCGACGAGCCCGAGGCGCACGGGCTGCTCGCGCTCCTCGAGCTCACCGCGGCGCGGTTCCCTGCCCGGACCGGCCCCGACGGGGAGCCGGTGCTGCTGGAGGACCAGGACCGGCGGCGGTGGGACCGGTCGGCGATCGGCCGCGGGCGGGACGCGCTCGCCCGCGCCGTCGCCGTCGGCCGCGGCCTCGGCCCGTACGGGCTGCAGGCGGCGATCGCCGAGCAGCACGACACGGCCCGCTCCGTGGCGAGCACGGACTGGGAGCGGATCGTGCTGCTCTACGAGGCGCTGGGCCGCGTGGCGCCGTCGCCCGTCGTCGAGCTGAACCGGGCCGTCGCGGTCGCGATGGCGTCGGGGCCGGCCGCCGGGCTCGCCGTCGTGGACGACCTCGTCGCCCGCGAGGTGCTGTCCGGGTCGTACCTGCTGCCGTCGGTGCGCGGCGAGCTGCTGGCCCGGCTGGGGCGGAACGACGAGGCGCGCGGCGAGCTGGAGCTCGCCGCCCGGCTGTGCGGCAACGCCCGCGAGCGCGGCGTGCTGGAGGCCAAGGCCGCCGCCCTCTGACCCGCGACCTGTCAGGGCCAGGTTCACGTATTCGTGCGCGTGGCTCTGGCAGGTCGGCGGGGGAGGGTGGCCACGGCGACGCCGGCCAGCGCCAGCACCCCGCCGAGCAGGACGACGGGCGCGGGGACCTCGTCGAGCAGCGCCCACGACAGCAGCACGACCAGCGGCGGCACGGCGTACGTCGACGCGGCGGCGCGGCCGGCGCTCACGCGGGCCAGCGCGTAGGCCCAGGTGCTGAACGCGATCGCCGTCGGGAACACGCCCAGGTAGACGACCCCGAGCAGGGACGACGTCGGCGCGGCCGCGGCCTGCGTGACGAGCGCCGGGAGGAACGGCAGCGCCGCGACCGTGCCCGCGAGGCACCCGAGCCAGGTCATGGTGAGCGCGTCGACGTGGGGGAGCAGGCGCTTCTGCAGCGTGGCGGCGCCGGCATACAGGACGGCGGAGGCGAGGCCCAGCACCACGCCCGCGACGTCGAAGCGGCCCGAGGTTGTCGCGACCGCGATGACGACCACGCCCGTGAACGCGACGGCGATGCCGGCCAGCAGGCGGCGCGGGAAGCCCTCGCGCAGCAGCACCCCGGCCAGGACGGCGACGAGCATGGGTGCGATGCTGACCAGCAGGGCGGTGGTGCCGGCGTCGAGGTGCTGCTCGGCCGCGTTGAGCGTGAGGTTGTAGGCGCCGAACCAGGCGACGCCCCACGCCAGCACGAGGACGAGCGCCCGGCCGCGCGGGAGGCGCACGGGGGCACGTCGGCGCAGGCGCGCGACGCCGAGGATCACGGACAGGGCGGCCGTGCCGACCGCGACCCGGCCGAGGGTGAGCGCCCCGGCGTCGAGGTCGTGCCCGACGGCGCGCACGCCGACGAACGCCGACGCCCACAGCACCACGGTCACCGCCATCGCCGTGGCGGTGAGCGCGCCGACCCGGGTCGGGCGGGCGGGGTCGGCGACGCTCGTCGCGTCCGGGGTCCTCGTGGTCATGCGCCGATCGTGCCCCGCCATGACCCGTGAGCACCAGTTCAGATATCTACCGAACGCTTCAGTCCCGCTGTAGTGTCACGCCATGCTCGACGTCCACCGCCTCCGTGTCTTCCGTTCCGTGGTCGCCAGCGGCTCCGTCGCCGCCGCGGCCGGCAACCTGGGCTACACGCCGTCCGCCGTCAGCCAGCACGTCGCCGCGCTGCAGCGCGAGACCGGGCTGCGGCTGCTCGACCGGCACGGCCGCGGCGTCCGGCCGACGGCGGCCGGCCTGGCGCTCGCCGCGGAGGCCGACGTCGTGCTGTCCCGGCTCGGCGAGGTCGAGACGTTCGTGGCCGACCTGCGCGCCGGCCGCACCGGCACGCTGTCGATCGCGTACTTCGCGTCCGTCGGGGCGGCGTGGTTGCCGTCGGTCGTCCGCACGCTCACCACCGAGTACCCGGGCGTGCGCCTCGCCCTCGAGCTGCGCGAGGACGTGGCGACCGACGCGGCGCAGCGCCCGGACCTGCAGCTCGTCGTCGCCGAGTGGGGCGACACCCCGGAGGCTCCGCGGTTCACCTCCCACCACCTGCTCGACGACCCGTACGTCGCCGTCGTGCACGCGTCGCACCCGCTCGCCGGGCGCGACGAGATCGAGCTCGCCGAGCTCGCCGGCGACCGGTGGGTCGACAACGACTTCGCGCGCGGCTGGTGCCGCCGCAACCTCCTGGAGGCGTGCAGCGCCGCCGGGTTCAGCCCGACGTTCGCCGTCGAGGCGCACGACTACCCGACGGCGCTCGCGTTCGTGGGCGCGGGCATCGGCATCACGGTGCTGCCGGTGCTGGGCGCTGCCCACCTCCCGACGGGGACGGTCGCGGTGCCGACGGTGCGGCCCACGCCCACGCGGTCCATCCACGCCGTCGTCCGCGACGCCGCCGCCGACACCCCGCCCGTGCGCGCGGCGCTGGCCGCGCTGCACGAGGTCGCCGGGTCGTCGGCGGCGTCCGCGACGTAGGCTGGACGACGCACTCCCGCGGTGGCCCCGCCCCGCGGAACTCCCGGACGAAGACGAGGTACCCCTGTGACCACGCTCCCCACCGCCACCGGCGGCTTCGGCGACAAGCCCCAGATCACGTTCCCGGAGGGCGACGCCCCCGCCGGCCTGCAGGTGCAGGTGCTGACCGAGGGCTCCGGCCCGGTGGTCGACGCCGGCCGCACCATCGTCGTGAACTACCTGGGTCAGACCTGGGGCGGCGGGGTGTTCGACAACTCCTACGACCGCGGCCAGACCATCGACTTCCCGATCGGCGTCGGCGCCGTCATCGGCGGCTGGGACAAGGGGCTCGTCGGCCGCAACGTCGGCGACCGCGTGCTGCTGTCCATCCCGTCGGAGCACGGTTACGGCCAGCGCGGCGTGCCGCAGGCCGGCATCCCCGGCGGCGCGACGCTCGTCTTCGTCGTCGACGTCGTGGACGTGCGCTGACCGCACCCTGCCCCGCCGAACAGGCGGTTGCGCACGTTCTGGGCTGCCAGAACGTGCGCAGCCGCCTGTTCGGCGTTCGGGGGAGGGGTGGGCAGGTTCAGCGGCGGCGCGATCGCGTGACGGTGAACTTCGGGTTCTGCGCGATGTGCACGGTGGGCCCGACGGCGCGGGTGAGCGCGTCGCGGTAGCGCAGCGCCGTGTTGAAGACGCACCACAGCTCCCCGCCCTGGCGCAGCGCCCGCCCCGCCGCGCGGAACATGCGGTGCGCGGCGTCGGTCCGTACGGCCGCGCGGTCGTGGAACGGCGGGTTGAGCAGGATCAGGTCGAGGCTCGCGGGCTCGAGGTCCTCGCCCGCGTCGCCGCGCAGGACGGCGACGCGCTCGCCCACGCCGTTGGCCGACGTCGTGGCCCGCGTCGAGGCGACCGCCGCGGCGGAGCGGTCGGTCGCGACCACCCGCGCCTCGGGGTAGCGGAGCGCGAGGACGGTGGCGAGGAGGCCGGTGCCGCTGCCCAGGTCGAGGGCGTCGTGCACGCGGTCGGCGGCGGGCCACTTCTCGGCCGTCGTGAGCAGGAAGCGGCTGCCCAGGTCGAGCGACGGTCCGGCGAACGTGCCGCCGTGCGCGGCGACGGTGATCCCGTCGGGTGCCGCACCCTCGGCGGAGGTGGCCGCGAGCAGCTCGGCGTCGCGCAGGACGGCGCGGACCGGGAAGCTGGGCGCGGCGTCGCGCGCCTCGGGCCGCACGCCCGACGCCACGAGCACCCGGGACTTCTGGCGCGCCAGGCTGGCGCGGACGTCGCCGAACGACGCGGCCAGCACCTCGTTCATCGAGCGGGTCATGTGCTTGACACGGCCGCCCGCGAGGACGGTGACGTCGTCCGCGGCGTGCCGGGCGATCGCCTCCGCGATCTCGGTGAGCTCCCCGAGCGACGGCGGGAGCTGCAGCAGCACCACGCGGGCGCCGTCGAGGAGGCCGGCCTCCAGGTGGTCGAAGGTCGTGATGCCGACCTCGTCCCGGTCGCCCCGGACGGCCGACATGAGCGGCTCGCGCACGTGGTGCTGCAGCGCGGCCTCGGCCGTGACGGAGTCCGTGGACGTGCGCACCGCGTCCGGGCCGAGGGTCAGGGCGCCGAGCGTGAGCGCGCCGAACCGGTCGCCGAGGACGACGACGTCGCCCGGCCCGGCCGCCGCCAGCAGCGGCGCGGCCTCGTCGAGCAGCAGACGGTCGGTGGCGTCGACGGCGACGGGGCCGTCGGCGCGGGAGCCGTCGTCGGGCCACGGGGTGAGGGACGCGAGGACGGTCGCGAGGCGCGCGGTGGCGTCGTCGGTCGTGGGCTCGTCCGGGGCGGAGGGGTCGGGGGTGTGCACGTGCCCAGTCTCCCCGACGCGCGCGTCGTGGCGCCGCCGGAGCGGTGCGGGGTGCCCAGGCTCACAACGGCACGTTGTGCCACTCAGGCGTATCCTGTCAGGAAGAGGGTCTGCGACGGCGCCCGTCGGGCGCGGTGGGCCGACAGGAGTGCAGGAGGAGTCATGGGACAGCTGGACGGACGCACCGTCGTCATCACCGGTGGTGCGCGGGGCCTCGGGGCCGAGGCGGCGCGCCAGGTCGTCGCGGCCGGCGGCAACGCCGTCATCACGGACGTGCTCGAGGACGAGGGGCGCGCGACGGCCGCGGAGCTCGGCGACCGGGCGCTGTTCGTGCGCCACGACGTCACCTCGGCCGAGGGGTGGGCCGACGTCGTGCGCGCCGCCGTCGAGCGGTTCGGCGGCGTGGACGGCCTGGTGAACAACGCGGGCGTCTCCACTGGCGCGCCGATCATGGACGAGCCGGCCGACCACTTCCGCCGGGTGCTCGAGATCAACCTCACCGGCGTCTTCCTCGGCATGCAGGCCGTGGTGCCCGCCATGCGCGAGCGCGGCCAGGGGTCGATCGTCAACATCTCGTCCGCCGCGGGCCTCATGGGCCTGGCGCTGACCGCCGGCTACGGCGCGTCGAAGTGGGGCGTGCGCGGCCTGACGAAGGTGGCCGCCGTCGAGCTCGGCACCGAGAAGATCCGCGTCAACTCCGTGCACCCGGGCATGACGTACACGCCGATGACCGCCGAGGTGGGCATCCAGCAGGGCGAGGGCAACTACCCCAACACGCCGATGGGTCGCGTGGGCGAGGCGCCGGAGATCGCGTCGGCGGTCGTCTTCCTGCTCTCCGACGCCGCGTCGTACATGACGGGCGCGGAGCTCGCCGTCGACGGCGGCTGGACCGCCGGCCCCACGGTGAAGTACGTCATGGGTCAGTGACCCGGACGCGGGGAGGGGGTCAGCGGGAGCGGCGCTCCGCGCGCGCGGCCTTCTCGGCCTTCTTCGCGGCCTCGGCCGCGACGCGGTCCTCCTCCTCGCGCACCTTGGCCGCGGTCTCGCGCTCGGCGACGAGCCAGGCGGGCGGGTCCTGCCGCAGCTCGTCGATCTGCTCGGTGGTCAGCGGCTCGGTGACGCCGCCGCGCGCGAGGCCGGCGATGGAGACGCCGAGGCGGCCGGCGACGACGGGTCGCGGGTGCGGGCCCTGGCGGCGCAGCTCGTCGAGCCAGGCCGGCGGGTTCTTCTCGAGCTCCTCGAGCTCGGCGCGCGTGATGCCGTGCTCCTGGAACTCGGGCGGCGTGGCGGGCAGGTACACCCCGAGCTTCTTCGCCGCGTTCGTCGGCTTGAGGACCTGCTGGGAGAAGGGGGTTCCGGCCATGGGGTCCAGCGTAGTCGCGGCGGACGTTACGGCACGCCCACGTAGCCTGGACCCGTGACCGACCAGCCGGGCGAGGACCTCGACGACGCCTTCGACGACGCCACCGACGACGCCATCGAGGAGATGCCCGACGACGGGCGGCCCACCTTCCGCCTCGGGTACGTGCCGGGTGCGACCCCCGGCCGCTGGGCCGGCACCTGGCGCGACCGCCTCCCCGACGTCCGCCTGGAGCTGGTGCAGGTCACTGCCGCCGACGCTCCCGCCGCGCTGGCCGAGCGGCGCGTCGACGCGGCCGTCCTGCGCCTGCCGGTGGACGGCGGCGTGCTGCACGCGATCCCCCTGTACACGGAGCTGCCGGTCGTCGTCGTGTCCCGCGACCACCTGCTCGCCGCGACCACCGACGAGGAGGCCGTGACGGCGGACGACCTCGCCGACGACGTCGTGTGGCTGGCCGCCGACGACGTCCTCTACCCGGGCGACGCCGACGCTCCCGGCCACAGGCCCGCGCCCTACGACGACGGCGCGGGCGACACCGTCGAGCCGGAGCGTCCCGCCACTGCGGCGGACGTGATCGCGCTGGTGGCCAGCGGCGTCGGCGTCACCGTCGTGCCGATGTCGCTGGCGCGCCTGCACCGCCGCAAGGACGTCACGTACCGGGTGCTCGACGGCGGCCCCGGCGCGCCCGTGGGCCTGGCGTGGCTGGTCGACGGGCTGTCCGACGACGAGCGTGAGCTCGTCGAGGAGATGATCGGCATCGTGCGCGGCCGCACCGTGAACAGCTCGCGGGGGAGGGCCGGGCGCGAGCGCGCGGAGGCGGCCGAGCCCGCCCGCGACGGCGCGGACGCACGGCGTGGAGCCGGGCGGCGCGACGGCGGCCGGGGCGACTCGCGCGGGGGCGGTCAGCCCGGTGCACGGCGGCCGCGGGGCGGCGGGAAGCCGGGTCGCGGCCGCCCGCGCGGAGGCCGCGGGAAGCGCTGACGACGGGTATGTCGCACCCGGGCGACTCGTCCGGAAATTTCACCCTTCCCCGGGCACTTCGGACTCGCTAGCATTCCGGCGCGGCCGGAGGCCGCGTTTCCTGCCGTCGCGGTCGATCCCGCCTGCCCCTGGAGTTTTCGTGCGCACACCCGCCGTCCTCGGAGCCTCGCTCCTCCTGCTCGCCTCGCTGGCCGCCGCCGGGCCCGCCGTCGCCGGAGAGCGGGTGCCGTGGGAGGGGCCGGGCGACTCCCGCACCGGGTCGGAGTGGGACGGTGGTTCGGCGACCTGGGAGGGCACCACCTACAGCTGGCCGGAGAACACGCGGTCGTGGGACGACGACACGTGCCCGGACATGGACGTGAAGAAGACGAACACCTCGGGTGACCCCGAGACCCTCGAGATCGTCGCCCCCGAGGGCAAGCTCATCTCGGCGTACTGCATCAAGTCGGCGTCGGCCAAGCAGGGCGAGGGCCCCAAGATCGTCACGCTCGATGAGCCGGTCGCGACGCTCACCATCGCCTACCCGACGGTCAACGGCGGCGGCAAGAGCATCTGCCGCGGGATCAGCCACTATGCCGTGGCGTACGTGGACGTGACGACGCCCACCGAGACCACCCCGCCGACCGACGAGGAGACGACCCCGCCCGCCGAGGAGACCACCCCGCCGGCCGAGGAGACGACGCCGCCGACGGATGAGGAGACGACTCCGCCGGCCGAGCCGACGCCGCCGACGGATGAGGAGACCACCCCGCCGGCCGAGCCGACGCCGTCGGACACGCCGTCCACCCTGCCCACCGCGCCGACCGACGGCTCGACCCCGGGCATGGGCGGCGCGGACTACGAGGACGAGGGCACCGTCGTCGACGACGCCGCCGCGACCGGTGACGAGGTCGTCGGCGCGCCGCAGGAGCAGGCGGAGGCCACCGCGGCGCCGGAGTCGCTGCCGGTCACGGGCGCGCAGGTGCTCGGGATGGCGATGGCCGCCGTCGCGCTGCTCGGCGCGGGTGTGGGCGCGATGATCTGGGTCCGCCAGCGCCGCGCGAGCTGACGCTCGACCGCTGACGACCGCCGGCTCAGCCGGCTGCTTTCCCGACGACCGCCGCCAGGGCGCGCACGGTGTCCACCGTGTCCGCCTCGGCGGCGGTCTTGTCGTCCCGGTAGCGCACGACGCGGGCGAACCGGAGGGCCATGCCGCCGGGGTAACGGCTGGAGCGCTGCACGCCGTCGAACGCGATCTCCACCACCTGCTCGGGGCGCACGTGCACGACGTACTCCGACCCGTCGGCCGGCGAGGTCGCGAGCTCGGTGAACCGCTCGGTCTGCCAGGTGAGCATCTGGTCGGTCATGCCCTTGAACGTCTTTCCGAGCATGACGAAGCCGCCGGTGCCGGGGTCGCGGGCGCCGAGGTGGATGTTGGAGAGTCGGCCCTGGCGGCGTCCGGAGCCCCACTCGACGGCGAGGACGACGAGGTCGAGGGTGTGCCGCGGCTTCACCTTGACCCACCCGGCGCCGCGGCGACCGGCCGCGTACGGGGCGGCGAGGTCCTTGAGGACGAGGCCCTCCTGGCCGGCGGCGACGGTGTCGGCGAAGAAGCGCTCCACCTCGCCGACGTCGGCGGAGACCAGGCGCGGCACCACGACCTCGGGCGGGAGCACGCGGTCGAGCACGTCGAGCCGTTCGGCGGCGGGCGCGTCGATGAGGTCGGTGCCGTCGTGGTGCAGCACGTCGAAGAACCGCACGCTGAGCGGCACGGCGGCGCTGCCCGCTTCGGCGTCGTGGCTGCCGGTGCGGGCCGCGGTCTCCTGGAACGGGCGCGGCCGGCCCGCGTCGTCGAGGGCAAGGGCCTCGCCGTCCAGCACCACGGTCTCCACGTCGAGCGACCGCGCCACGGCCACGACCTCGGGCAGGCGCTCGGTGACGTCGTCGAGCGACCGCGTGAACACGACGACCTCGTCGCCGCGGCGGTGCACCTGCACGCGGATGCCGTCGAGCTTGGTGTCGGCGGCGACGGTGGCGCCGTCGAACTTCTCGAGCGCGGCCGCGACGTCGGGCGCGGACGCCGCGAGCATGGGCCGCACGGGGCGGCCGGGTTCGAGGCGGAACGCCTCCAGGGCGGGGGCGCCGCCGTCGAGCGCGGCCCGGGCGATCGGCCCGGTGAGGGCGCTGAACATGGCGGCGCGGCGCACCGTCGGCAGGGGCACGTCGGCGGCGGCGGCGATCGCGTCGAGCAGCAGCGAGTCGAGCGCGCCCTGTCGCAGCTCGCCCAGCACGAGGCGCCGCACGAAGTCCTGCTCGGCCTCGGTGGCGCGGCCGAACAGGTCGTCGACCGCGGCCCGGCGCGCGGCCTGCGAGCCGGCGCCCGCGAGCCGCTCGAGCCGGCCGAGGGCGGCGTCGACGTCGGCGGGGCTCAGGGACGGCTCGGCGGCGGGGGAGGGCAGGCTGCCCAGCGTGCGCCAGCCCAGGCCCGTGCGGCGCTGCCGGGGGCGGCCGGAGAGGAACGCCGCCACGACCTCGACCTCGTCGCCCGGCTCGGCGGCGCGCAGCGCGTCCGCGAGCAGCTCGCGCTTGCGCAGCCGCGAGCGTGTCGCGGCGACGGCGGCGTGCGTGGCGACCAGCTCGGCGAGCAGCACCCGACGATCGTCGCACCCGCCCCCGACGGTGTCGCGGTGCGTGCCTCAGAGCTCCTCGTAGACCGCCGGGTCCTGGTCGTTGGTGCGCCCGTCGGGGCGGCCGAGGCCGGTGATGCGGTCCATCTCGTCCGCCGTGAGCTCGAAGGAGAACAGGTCGAGGTTGTCGGCCTGGCGCGCCGGGCTCGACGCCTTGGGGATCGGCACGACACCGAGCTGCACGTGCCAGCGCAGGATGGCGCGGGCGGGGGAGTCGCCGTGCGCGGCGGCCACCTCGGCGATCACCGGGTCGGACAGCAACGCGCTGGCCCGGCCGATCGGGCTCCACGCCTCGGTGACGACGCCGCGCGCGGCGTCGGCGGCCCGCTGGGCGGCCTGCGGGAAGTACGGGTGCAGCTCGACCTGGTTCACCACGGGGGTCACGCCGGTGGCCTCGATGACGGCGTCGAGGTGCTCGGGCAGGAAGTTCGACACCCCGACGTGCCGGACCAGGCCGCGTTCGCGACAGTCGACGAGCGCCTGGAACGCCTCGACGTACTTCCCGATGCGCGGGTTGGGCCAGTGGACGAGGTACAGGTCGAGGTGGTCGAGCCCGCTGCGGTAGACCGACTCCTCGACCGTGGCGACGGCGTCGTCGTAGGCGTGCCGGCGGCCGGGGAGCTTCGAGGTGATCAGCAGGTCCTCGCGGGCCACGGACGACGCGCGGACGGCGCGGCCGACCGTGCCCTCGTTCTCGTAGCTGAACGCGGAGTCGATCAGGCGGTAGCCCGCGTCGATCGCGCGGGCGATCGTGTCGGCGCCGGCCGAGCCCTTGAGCTTGTAGGTGCCGAAGCCGACCGCGGGGACGGCGGTGCCGTCGGCGGCCGCACGGGTGGGGACCTCGGGCGGGGTGGGGTGCTCGCTCATGCCTCCCATTCCACACCCGCTGCGCCGCCGGTCGTCCAGCCGCCGCCCTAGGGTGGCGCCGTGATCACGGTGCCGCCCTCGTTCCGCGCGATGCCGCGCTGGCGGCACGACGACGCCGGTGCGGTTGGCTCGACGACCTGCCCTCGCGGGTGGCCGCGCGGTGCGCGGCCTGGGGCCTCGCGGTCGACGGCGAGCCGGCGCACGGCTCGAACGCGCTGGTCGTGCCGGTGGCCCGCGGCGGCGAGCCGCTGGCCCCGCGGCTGACGCCGCCCGGGGACGACGTCGGGGCGGAGGTGCGCGCGCTGCGGGTGTGGGCCGGCCGCGGCACGGTGCTGCTGGTCGACGCCGACGAGGACGAGGGCGCCACGCTCCTGGAGCGGCTCGACGGCGGCCGGTCGCTGGCGGGCGAGCCCCTGGACGCCGCGCTCGAGGTGCTCGCGGGGCTCACCCGGACGCTCGCCGTGCCCGCCCCCGGCGACGCGCCGTCGACGGCGGGGATCGCCGCGGGGATGACGGCGTCGTTCCCGCGCGAGTGGGCGGCGCTGGGCGAGCCGCTCCCGGCGCGGCAGCTCGACGTCGCGACCGCGCTGGCCGCCGAGCGCGCCGGCGTCGACCTTCGCCGTCGACGGCGACCTGCACCACGAGCAGGTGCTGGCCGGCACACATGCGCCGTGGCTCGTCGTCGACCCCGTGATGTGGCGCGGGGAACCGGAGGCCGACCTCGGCCGTGTGCTGTGGACGCGCCTCGACGAGCTGCCCACCGAGGCTGCGGTCGTCGCGGCGTTCGACCGGTTCGTGCGCGTCGCCGACGTCCCGCGCGACCGGGCGCGCGCCTGGGTGGTGCTGCGCGCGACGTCGTACCTGCTGTGGGGCCTGGCGCGCGGGCTCACCGAGGACCCGGTGCGCTGCCGCCGCCTGCTCGACGGGTTCGCCTGAGCCCGCTGGTCACCGCGAGCGCGCGTGCCGACGGCCGGCCACGGCGCGCCGGGTGACGACCGCGTGCGCGACGTACCAGGCGAGCGCGACGCCGGCCAGCACGATCACGACCGACTGGTAGCGGCCCATGACGCCCTCCACGGCGTGCCACTGCTCGCCAAGCAGGTACCCGACCAGCACGAGGACGGCGTTCCAGACGAGGCTGCCGACCGCCGTGAGCGTCACGAACCGGCCCAGCCGCATCCGCTCGACGCCGGCGGGGACCGAGATCAGGCTCCGCACGATGGGAATCAGCCGGCCGATCAGGACGGCGCGCGCGCCGTGCCGGGCGAACCAGACCTCGGCGGTGTCGAGGTCCTCGACGCGGACCAGGGGCATGCGGTCGACGACGCGCCGCAGCCGGTCCCGGCCGATCGCCGCGCCGACGAGGTAGAGGGCGAGCGCGCCGACGACGGACCCGGCGGTGGTCCACAGGACCACGGGGAGCAGCCCGAGCGTGCCCTGGCTCGCGGTGAACCCGGCGAGCGGCAGGATCACCTCGCTGGGGATGGGCGGGAAGAGGTTCTCGAGGGCGACGGCGAGGCCCGCGCCCGGTGCGCCGAGCGACTCCATGAGGCCCACCGCCCAGTCGGTGAGGCGGGAGACGATCCCGGGGGCGTCCGCCGTCGTGGTCGTCGTGAGGGGGGCTGCCGTGGTGGCCGTCGCGAGGAGTGCTGTGCTCATGCCGTCGACGCTACGAACGCCACCGCTGCCGCCACGGCGCGGCTTCGCGCACGGTTCGGGGCGGGGAACCGCAGGTCAGGGGTGCGGTTCACCGCAGTACGGCGCCCGCGACCCGTGGCTAGGGTTGCCGCGTGGCCATCCGCAGCTCCGTCTTCAGCGTGACGTACGGGGTCGTGCTCGGGGCGTGCCTCGTCCCGCTCGACGCCGCTGCCCTGGCCGCGGCCGGCGCCTGGTCGTTCGCGGGCCGGGTCGTCCCGGGCGCCCGGGCGCGGCGTGACCGCGTGCTCGCGGCGGCGGTGGCGGTGCACACCCGGCGGCTCGAGCGGTGGCTTGGCCGCCCCGCCGGCGCCCCCACGGCGACCGACCGGCGCGCGCGATACCTGGCGGTGCGCCTCGTCGTCGGCCTCACCGGCTTGGGCGTCCTCCTGCTGCTCGCGTACGGGGTGCTGGCCGCGGTGCTGATGGTCGGGTCGTGGGCGTTCGGCCTGCGCGTGCCGGCGGTGACCAACGACGAGGGCGAGCCCACGACCGGGATCACCATCCTGTCGGCGGCGGTACCCGGGGTGCTGCTGCTCTACCTCGCGGTGATGGGGCTGGTCGGCACCGCGGCGCTCGAGCGTGCCGCCGCCGCGCGCTACCTCGGCCACGAGGACCCCGCCGAGCTGGTGTCCCGCATCGAGTCCCTGGTCGCGTCTCGCGCCGGGATCGTCGCGGCGGTCGAGGCGGAGCGCCGCCGGGTGGAGCGTGACCTGCACGACGGCGCGCAGCAGCACGTGGTCGCGCTGGGGATGCTCGTCGACCGCAGTCGCCGGGCCACCGACGACGCCGCGCGCGACGCCCTGCTCGCGCAGGCCGCCGACGAGACCGAGCGCCTGCTGACGGCGGTGCGCGACGTGGCGTGGAGCGTGCACCCCACGGCTCTCGACACCCAGGGCCTGCGCCCGGCGCTCGGGCGCCTGGCCACGCGGTCCGTGCCGCCGGCGACCCTGGACTACCGCGTGCCGGGTCGGGTTCCGCCGCCCGTCGAGGCGTGCGTGTACTACGTCGTCGCCGAGGCGCTCACCAACGTGGGGAAGCACGCACGGGCGTCTCGCGTGGACGTGGCCGTCGAGCCGTCCGACGGCGCGGTGGTCGTGACGGTCGAGGACGACGGCGTGGGCGGCGCCGGGCTGGGCGGAGGCCGCGGTCTGGCGGGGCTCGCCGCGCGCGCTGGCTCGCTGGGCGGCGTCCTCGACGTGCGCAGCCCGGCCGGCGGGCCGACGGTGGTGCGGGCGGTGCTGCCGTGCGCGTGACGATCGCGGAGGACTCGGCGCTGCTGCGCGAGGGGCTTCGGGCGCTGCTGACCGACGAGGGCATCACGGTGGACGCCGCCGTCGGCGACGCCGCGGAGCTCCTCGCGCTGCTGGGCGCGCGCACGCCCCCGGACGTCGTCGTGGTGGACGTGCGCATGCCGCCCACGCACACCGACGAGGGCATCCGGGCCGCCCTCGAGATCCGGCGCCGCTGGCCCGGGGTGGCGGTGCTCGTGCTGTCGCAGTACGTGGAGAGCGGCTCTGCGCGCGAGCTGGTGACCGGTGGGGGAGCGGGGGTCGGGTACCTGCTCAAGGACCGCGTCATGCGGGTCGCGGAGCTGTTGGACGCGCTGCACCGGGTGGCCCGCGGGGACTTCGTCGTCGACCCCGAGGTGGTGCTCCAACTGTTCGCCGACTCGAGGCGGGCGGACCCGCTCGCGCGGCTGACCCCGCGCGAGCGGGACGTGCTCGGCCTCATGGCGGAGGGCCGCACGAACGCCGGGATCGCGTCCGCGCTGCACCTGTCGCTCTCGGCGGTCGAGAAGCACGGCAACGCCATCTTTACCAAGCTCGGGCTCGACGCCTCCGACGGCTACAGCCGCCGTGTGCTCGCGGTGCTGCAGTACCTGCAGGACTGACCGGCCGGAGGCGGGGTGCGCCTCCGGCCGGAGGGGGTCACGCGGCGTCGGGGTAGGGCACGCCCGTCGTCGCGTGGCAGCGGTAGCCGTTCGGGTTCTTGTCGAGGTACTCCTGGTGGTAGTCCTCCGCGTAGTAGAACGGGCCGGCCTCGACGGCCGGTCGCAGCTCGGTGGTGATCGGGTCGTAGCCCTTCGCCGCGAGCACCGCGGAGTACCGTTCCGCCGTCTCGCGCACCGCCTGCTCCTGCTCCGGCGTGGTCCAGTAGACCGCCGAGCGGTACTGGGTGCCGACGTCGTTGCCCTGCCGGTACCCCTGCGTCGGGTCGTGCCGCTCCCAGAAGATCTTGAGCAGCTCGGCCTCGGAGACCTTCGCGGGGTCGTAGGCCACGAGCGTCGTCTCGGTGTGCCCGGTGCGCGCCGTGCACACCTCCTCGTACGTCGGGTTCGGCGTCGTGCCGCCCATGTACCCGACGGCCGTGCTCACCACTCCGGGCACCTGCCAGTAGATCTCCTCGGCGCCCCAGAAACAGCCCATCGCCAGGTACAGCACGCGCGTGCCCTCGGGCCACGGTCCCACGATCGAGGTGCCGAGCACCGTGTGCGGGCGGGCGGCGGGCAGCACGGGCGACTCGCGCCCGGGCAGGGCGTCCTCCGGCGCCACCATCGTGGTCTTGCCGGAGCGGCCGAGCAGCTGGTCGAAGATCGAGTTCATCGCGTTACCTCCATGGACCTGCATAGCCCTTCATTCCGATCCCGGGGTCCCCCCGGGGCCGTGGGACGCTCGCGTCCCGGTAGGCGCAACGACGCCGCGGGGACAGGTGTTCCCCGGTGCGGCCGTGGTCACGCCGCGGGGGTGGCGGCGACGAGGGCCGGCAGGTCGAGCTGCTCCAGCTGGAGCGCCATCCACGGGCTGAACGCCCAGGGCGCCGACCGCACGGCGAGCACCAGGTCCTGCGCGTCGACCCAGCGCAGGTCCATCACCTCGTCCGGGTGCGGCGCGGGGACGTCGGCCGTGCGGGTCGCGAAGACGGGGCAGATCTCGTTCTCCACGACCCCGGCGGCGTCCGTCGCGCGGTAGCGGAAGTCGGGCAGCACCGCCCGCGGCTCGGCGATCGTCAGGCCGAGCTCGTGCCGGGCGTACCGGCGCACCGCGGCGGCCGGGTCCTCCCCGGGCCGCGGGTGGCCGCAGAAGGAGTTGGTCCACACCCCGGGCCAGGTCCGCTTCGACAGCGCCCGCCGGGTGACCAGCACGCGGCCCCCGTCGTCGACGACGTAGCAGGAGAACGCCAGGTGCAGCGGCGTCGCGGAGGAGTGGACGCTCGCGCGCGGCGCCGTGCCCACGGGGCGGCCCTCGTCGTCGGTGAGCACGACCAGGTCGTCGGTCGGTGCGGCGGAACCGGTCGTCGTCATGGCGTCTCCCTGGGACGTGCGGCGCGGGTCGTCGGTGCGGTCACGACGGACCCAGCCTACGGGTGTTCCCCGCGCCCGACGGTGGGCGGGGCGCTACCGTCCCGGCATGGCTGACCCCCGACCTGACCTGCCCGAACAGCTCGTGCTGCCCGACCCCGCGGCGTGGCGGGCGTGGCTGGACGAGCACGAGGACTCGTGCCCCGACGGCGCGTGGCTGGTGCTCGCGAAGAAGGGCCGCCCGGCGCCCACGACGCTCACCCACGCGACCGCGCTGGAGGAGGCGCTGTGCAGCGGCTGGATCGACGCGCAGATGCGCAGCCTGGGCGCCGACACGATGCTGCAGCGGTTCTGCCCGCGGCGCCCGCGCAGCCGGTGGTCGGTGCGCAACCAGGAGATCGTCGCGCGCCTCACCGACGAGGGGCGGATGCGCCCGCGGGGCCAGGCGGAGATCGACGCGGCCCGGGCCGACGGGCGCTGGGAGGCCGCGTACCACGGCTCCGCCCGTGCCGAGGTGCCCGAGGACCTCGCCGCGGCGATCGCGGCCAGCCCCGCTGCGGCGGCGATGTTCGAGGTGCTCACGTCGAGAGCCGGTACGCGATCCTGCACCGCCTGGGAGCCCTCAAGACGGCGGAGGCGCGCGAGCGCAACGTCGCGAAGTACGTCGCGATGCTCGAGCGCGGCGAGTCGGTCTACCCGCAGAAGCGCCGTCCGGGCGCCTGACGCCGGGCCCCCGGGGCGCACGACGTGTGGACGCGGGGTGAAGATCGGGGTCACGACGGCGGACGCCCGGACGTGCCCTCGCGCGACCTTCCCGCATGCCACCTAGGGTTTCCGCGTGAGCTCGGAACGTACCTCCCCCTCCGGCGCGGACGCCGTCCCGCAGAGCATCCGTGCCGCGGCCTCCTGGTCGTGGCGCCTCCTCCTGATCGCCGCGGCGGTGGCCGCCTTCCTGTGGCTGCTGGCCGCGCTGAAGACGATCGTCGTGCCGGTCGCCATCGCCCTGCTCGTGACGATCCTGCTCGCGCCGGTGCGCCGCGCCCTCCAGCGGTGGGGGCTGGGCAAGGGGATCGCGACCGCGGTGTCCATCGTGGGGCTGATCGTGCTGGTCGGTGCGCTGATCACGCTGGCGGGGACGTCGATCGTCGGGGGGTTCCAGGACCTGGCGGACCAGGCGGTCGCCGGCTTCGAGCAGTTCACGAAGTGGCTCGCGGAGGGCCCGCTGCAGCTCGACGCGGAGCAGCTGTCGAAGTACGGGCAGCAGCTGCAGAGCTCGATCGTCGAGAGCTCGGGCCTCGTCTCCGGGGCGCTCGGCGCCGCGACCACGGTCGGGCACGTCCTGGTGGGCGCGCTGATCGCCCTGTTCTGCACGATCTTCTTCCTGCTCGACGGACGCACCATCTGGACCTGGCTGGTCAACCTGCTGCCCGTGCGGGCCCGCGAGCCCGTGCACCAGGCGGGTCGCCGGGGCCTGGTCACCCTGTCGGCGTACGTGCGCACCCAGATCCTGGTGGCGTTCGTCGACGCGGTCGGCATCGGCATCGGCTCGGCGTTCTTCGTCCCGGCGCTCGCGCTGCCGATCGGCATCCTGGTCTTCATCGGCTCGTTCGTGCCGATCATCGGCGCGATCGTCACGGGCGCCATCGCCACCGCCGTCGTGCTGGTCGCCAACGGGTGGGTCGCGGCGCTCGTCATGCTCGGCATCGTGCTGCTGGTGCAGCAGGCCGAGAGCCACATCCTGCAGCCGTTCCTCATGGGCCACGCGGTGTCGCTGCACCCGGTGGCCGTGGTGCTCGTGGTGGCGGCCGGGAGCCTCGCCGCCGGCATCGTCGGCGCCCTGTTCGCCGTCCCGCTCGCGGCCGTGCTCAACACGGTCCTGCTGTATCTGCACGGGCACGACAAGTTCCCCGAGCTGGGCCACGAGGACCACGTGCCGCTGCTGCGCAGGCGGCCTCAGCTGCCCGGTACCCTGCTCTGGTCGGGACGGGGGTCGTCGCAGGACGCGGCGGCCGCGGGCGGCGCGTCGGACGGCACCAGCGACCTGCCCGACGGCCCTGCCTCGCCCGACGCGGGCCCGGCAGGAGAGAACAGGTAAGTGGCACAGCACCCCCCGATCGACCGTGTGACCCTCGACGACGTCCGCACCGCCGCGGCGCTGCTCGACGGCGTCATCACCCGCACCCCGGTGCAGGCGTTCCGCGCGATGACCGAGGTCGCGGGCGCGCCCGTCGTCCTCAAGTGCGAGAACCTGCAGCGCGCCGGTTCCTTCAAGATCCGCGGCGCGTACACGCGCCTGAGCCGGATGTCGGACGAGGAGAAGGCGCGCGGCGTCGTCGCGGCCAGCGCCGGCAACCACGCCCAGGGCGTGGCGCTCGCGGCCCAGATGCTCGGCATCCACGCCATCGTCTACATGCCCGTGGACGCGTCGGTGCCCAAGCTCGCCGCCACCCGCGGGTACGGCGCCGAGGTGCGCCAGGTGGGGGAGAGCGTCGACGAGGCGCTCGTCGCCGCCCGCGCCGAGGCGGCGCGGTCCGGCCGCACCCTCATCCACCCGTTCGACCACCTGGACGTCGTGACCGGGCAGGGCACGGTGGCCCTCGAGATCCTCGAGCAGGTGCCCGACGTCGGCACGGTCGTCGTGCCGCTCGGCGGCGGCGGGCTCGTGGCCGGCATCGCGACCGTGCTCGCGGAGGCCGCCCCGCACGTGAAGGTCGTGGGCGTGCAGGCCGAGACGGCCGCCGCCTACCCGGAGTCGCTCGCCGCCGGCCGGCCGGTCCCGCTGTCCCTCGGGGCGACGATGGCGGACGGCATCGCCATCGGCACCCCCGGCGACGTGCCCTTCGAGGTGCTGGCGCGCCTGGGCGTCGAGGTGCGGACCGTCTCCGAGGAGGAGATGTCGCGCGCGCTGCTGCTCGTGGCCGAGCGGGGCAAGCTGATCGTCGAGCCGTCCGGCGCCGCGGGCGTCGCGGCCGTCCTCGCCGCCGAGCCGGGCTCCCTGCCCGGCACGATCGTTCCCGTCCTCACCGGCGGCAACATCGACCCGCTGCTGCTGCTGCGCGTCATCCAGCACGGCCTCGTGGCCGCCGGCCGGTACCTGCAGCTGCGCGTGTGCATCGACGACAAGCCGGGCTCCCTCGCGGGCCTGCTGGACGTCATCGCCGCCGCGGGCGCCAGCATCGGGCAGGTGGAGCACACCCGCACCGACACGTCGCTCACCGTGTCGCAGGTGCTCGTGAACGTGCAGCTCGAGACCAAGGGGCACGAGCACTGCGAGGCGGTCGTCGAGCGGCTGCGCGCCGCAGGGTTCGCGGTCGCCTGACCGCGGGCCCCTGCTGTGTCCGGGCGGGCCTGTCCGGGCGGCGCGGCGGAGGGCGCCGGCACCGACTTTCGGGAAAGGTGTCGGTCCGGGGGTCCCTCGTTCGTCGTCCTCATGACACGGCCGACGGGGCCGTGCCGGATGAGGACCGACCCGAGGAGACCGTCGTGCGCTATCTGATGCTGGTGCTGTCCACGCCCGAGGACACGGAGCTGCGTCCCGAGGACGAGGCGGGCGCCCCGCCCATCGAGGGGTGGGTGGAGAAGTACTACGGGAGCGGCGTGGCCGTGCTCGGCGACCGGCTGCGCCCGCCCGCCGACGCGGTCGGGGTGCGGGTGCGCGGCGGCCGCACGCTGGTCACCGACGGCCCGTTCTCGGAGACCAAGGAGGCGATCGGCGGCTTCGACGTCATCGACGCCCCCGACCTGGACACGGCGATCGCCATCGCCTCCGAGCACCCGGTGGCCCACGGCGGCGCCATCGAGCTGCGGCCGTTCTGGCCGCTCGACCTCGAGGTCGGTGGCGCGACGGACGGGGGCGCGTGATGCGGTACCTCATGCTGGTGATCGAGCCCGACGTGCCGGACCGCGGCCCGGACGACGCCATCGAGGACTGGGTGCGCCGGCACGACGCCGACGGCTCCCGCGTCCTGGGGGAGCGGCTGCGCCCCGCCGCCGACGTGCGGCGCGTGCGGGTGTCCGACGGCCGGCCCCTGGTGACGGACGGGCCGTTCACCGAGACGAAGGACGTCATCGGCGGGTTCGACATCATCGAGGCGCCCGACCTCGACGCGGCGCTCGCGATCGCCGCCGAGCACCCGGGGTCGTGGGGCGGCGGCACCGTCGAGGTGCACCCGTTCTGGCCGACCGACGGCGTCGAGCCCGCGTGAGCACGCCCGCCGCCGTCGAGGACGCGTTCCGCAGCGAGTGGGGGCGCGTCCTCGGCGCGGTGGCGCGCGCCACCGGCGACCTCGACCTCGCGGAGGAGTCCGCGCAGGAGGCGTTCGCGACGGCGCTGCGGACCTGGTCGCGCGACGGCGTGCCGGACCGGCCCGGCGCGTGGCTCACGACGACGGCGCGGCGGCACGCGCTGGACGTGCTGCGCCGTCGCGGGGTCGAGCGGGACAGGACGGCGGCGGCGGCGCGCCTGGAGGAGCGCCGCGTCGCGACGTCCGGCACGGCCGTCGGGGCGGCCGACGGGAGCGCCCAGGACGCCGTGCACGACGAGGTCGAGCGCGGCCTGGACGACGAGGGCTGGGACGTCGACGACCCCGACGGCGACCTGCTGCGGCTGCTTTTCACCTGCTGCCACCCGGCGCTGCCCGCCGAGGGGCGCGTGGCCCTCACGCTGCGCTCGCTGACCGGCATGACGACGGCGCAGGTGGCGCGCGCGTTCCTCGTCCCCGAGGCGACGATGTCGCAGCGGCTGGTGCGCACCAAGCGCCGCATCCGCGCCACGGGGATCGCGTTCCGGGTGCCGCCGCCCGGCCAGCTCGCCGAGCGCACGTCCGCGGTGCTCGCCGTCCTGTACGTGCTGTTCACCGAGGGCTACGACGCCTGGGCCGAGCCCGCGGAGGAGGTCGAGGGCTGCGCGGAGCGGCGGGCGCTCGCGGGCGACGCGGTGCGCCTGGCGCGGCTCGCCGCCCGCCTCCTGCCGGACGAGCCCGAGGCCCGCGGCCTGCTCGCCCTCCTCCTGCTGCAGCACGCGCGCCGCGACGCGCGCACCGGGCGCGACGGCGTCGCGCGCACCCTCGCGGAGCAGGACCGCTCCCGGTGGCGCCGCGACGAGATCGACGAGGGGCTCGCCGTGCTCGACGACGCCCTGGCGGCGGGCCGCCCCGGGCCGTACCAGGTGCAGGCCGCCGTCGCGGCGCTGCACTGCCGGGCCCAGTCGGCGGGGGAGACGGACTGGGGCGAGGTGCTCGCCCTCTACGACGTGCTGCTGGGCATGGTCCCGACGCCCGTCGTCGCGCTGAACCGCGTCGTCGCGGTGGCCCAGGTCCGCGGCCCGGAGGCCGCGCTGGCGGCGCTGGCCGAGCTGGACGACGCCCCCGAGCTCGAGGGGTACCACCTGCGGCCCGCGCTCCGCGCCGACCTGCTGGTCCGTGCCGGCCGGCCGGCGGAGGCGGTGCGCGAGCTGCGCCGCGCCCTCGACCAGGTCGACCGGGAGGGCGACCGCCGCCTGCTCCGCGGCCGACTCGCCGCCCTCGGCGGCGTCTGACCCCGCCCGGATCGTTGTGAGCGGGCGTTTGGCCCTGTTTCGACGACGAAACAGGGCCAAACGCCCGCTCACAACGATCCGGGCGGGGGTGCCGGGTCAGACGGCGGCGGGGGCAGGGTCAGACGGCGGCGGTCTCCGGCTCGGTGACGAGCGGGTAGACGCCGTTCTCGTCGTGCACCTCGCGGCCCGTGACCGGCGGGTTGAACACGCACACGCACGTGATGTCGGTGCGCGGGCGCACCTTGTGCTTGTCGTGGTCGTTCAGCAGGTACAGCGAGCCCGGCTTCAGCTGGTGGACCTCGCCGGTGCCGAGGTCCTCGATCTCGCCCTCGCCGGACGTGATGAAGACGGCCTCGATGTGGTTGGCGTACCAGAAGAAGCTCTCGGTGCCGGCGTACAGGGTGGTCTCGTGCACGGAGAAGCCTACCCCCTCCTTCGCCAGGACGATCCGCTTCGAGCGCCAGTTCTCGCTCTTGACGTCGGCGTCGGTGTCGGTGATCTCGTCGAGCGTGCGCACGAGCATGGGTAATACCTCCGGTGGTTCGGGTGCGGTGGTTCGGGTGGGGCCGGCCGATCAGACCGTCGGTGCGGGCAGGACGGCGGCGACGGAGTCGCTGATGATGCGCAGGCCGCGCTGCAGCTCGTCGTAGGTGATCGTCAGCGGCGGCAGCAGCTTGACGACCTCGCCGTCGGGGCCGGAGGTCTCCATGAGCAGCCCGCGCGAGAACGCCTCGTCGCAGATGCGGCTCGCGGTCTCGCCGTCGGGGGTCTGCAGGCCGCGGGCCAGGCCGCGGCCCTTGGCGACGAGGACGTCGTCGCCGTACCGGGCGACGAGGGAGTTGAAGTGCGCCTCGACGAGCGCGCCCTTGTCGGTCGTGGAGCGCTCCAGCTCGTCGTCGGACCAGTAGAGGCGGATGGCCTCGGCGGCCGTCGCGAACGCGGGCGCGAACCCGCGGAACGTGCCGTTGTGCTCGCCCGGCTCCCAGATGTCCAGCTCCGGGCGCACCAGGGTGAGGGCCATGGGCAGGCCGTAGCCGGAGATCGACTTCGACAGGCAGACGATGTCGGGCACGATGCCGGCCTCCTCGAAGGAGAAGAACTTGCCGGTGCGGCCGCAGCCCATCTGGATGTCGTCGAGGATCAGCAGGATGTCGTGGCGCTGGCACAGGTCGGCCAGGCCGCGCAGCCACTCGGCCCGCGCGGCATTGATGCCGCCCTCGCCCTGCACCGTCTCGACGATGACGGCGGCGGGCGTGTTGAGACCCGAGCCGCTGTCCTCGAGCAGCCGCTCGAGGTACATGAAGTCCGGCACGTCGCCGTCGAAGTAGTCGTCGTAGGGCATCGGCGTGGCGTGCACCAGGGGGATGCCCGCGCCGCCGCGCTTCATCGAGTTGCCCGTCACGGACAGGGCGCCGAGCGTCATGCCGTGGAACGCGTTCGTGAAGTTGATGACCGACTCGCGCCCGGTCACCTTGCGGGCCAGCTTCAGCGCCGCCTCGACCGCGTTCGCGCCCCCGGGACCGGGGAACACGACCTTGTGGTCCAGGCCGCGCGGCCGCAGGATCGTCTCGCTGAACGTCTCGAGGAACTCCCGGCGCGCCGCCGTGAACATGTCGAGCGTGTGCACCATGCGGTCGTCGGTGAGGTAGTCGACCAGCACCTGCTTCAGCCGCGGGTCGTTGTGCCCGTAGTTGAGGGTGCCCGCTCCGGCGAAGAAGTCGAGGTACTCGGTGCCGTCCTCGGCGTACACCGTCGCTCCGACGGCCCGGTCGAACACGACGGGCCAGGAGCGCGAGTAGCTGCGGACCTCCGACTCGAGGGCGGTGAAGCCCGTCGGGTCGTCGGCGGCGGACGCCTCGGTGGTGGGGACGGTCGGGGTTGTCACGAAGGACACTCCTTGAGGTGGTGCGCGCCGGTGCGAATCGGGTCGTGGAGGGGCTGCGTCGTCACCTGCGCGCCGAACCGGCGCAGCCCGGGGTCTGGTCGCCGGCCATGGGGGCCGGCGACCGGGGTCAGCGGGTGGGGCTGAAGCCCTCGATCACGAGGAGCGGCTCGCCCTCGTGCCCGTCGGGGAAGTCGGCGGCCGCGTAGCCGGTGGTCTCGCGCAGCGTCGCGCCGCGCTCGGCGGCCCAGCGTGCGAAGACGCGCCGCGACGACGCGTTGTCCGTCGTCACGGTGGTGTGGATCCGCGCGACGGCGGGCCCGCCGTCGCGCGTCACCTCGTCGACGACGGCGTCGAGCAGCCGTCCTGCCACGCGCCGGCCGCGGGCCCGCGGGTCGACGGCGACCTGCCACACGAAGAGCGTGGCGGGGTCGGCGGGCAGCCGGTAGGCGGAGAGGAAGCCGACCGGCTCCTCGCCGGCGGCGTCGCCGAGGAGGGCGAGGCGGCACGTCGCGGCGAAGTGGTCCGCGAGGAGCAGGTAGGCGTAGGAGGAGTTGAGGTCGAGCGAGCCCGAGTCGTGGGCCAGCCGCCACATCGCGGCGCCGTCCGCCGTCGTCGGCGGTCGCACCGTCAGCCCCTCCAGCGGGGCCGTGGGCGGGGACGACGCCGCGCGGTCAGGGGCGGCGTCGGTCGAGCTGTCGTCGGTCGGGTGGTTGGTCGTTGCGGTGTCCGTCGTGTCCATACCGCTGTCGACCATAGACGTATCGCGGGGGAAAGTTCACCTCCGCCATGACCGTTCCTCGACGGAGGGTCGCCGCGTCGAGGGTCGTCGATCGTTGGGAGCGCAGCGAAAGGTCCGGATGGCCATCGACGGATCATCGACTGTTCTACGGAGGGTCATCCGTCTCGGATGGTGAGACATCCTGCCGGGGCGCCGCCGCTGGGCCCGGAGACGACCGTGGGCGTGCCCGTCAGCACGGGCACGCCCACGGCATGCGTCTGGTCCGGGCGAGCCCGGGGAGGTCAGCCCGCGAAGGGCGTGGCCTTGAGGATCTCGACGGGGATCTCCCGGCCGTTCGGCGCGGTGTAGGCCACCTTCTCGCCGATCTTGTGGCCGTCGATCGCGGCACCGAGCGGCGACGTCGGCGAGTACACGTCGAGGTCGGTCGTGCCGGCGATCTCGCGGGAGCCCAGCAGGAACGTCATCTCGTCCCCTGCCACGACCGCCGTCACGACCATGCCGGCCTCGACGACACCGTCGTCCGCCGGGGTGCCGATCTGGACGTGGCGCAGCTTCTCGGTCAGCTCGCGGATGCGGGCCTCGTTCTTCGCCTGCTCCTCACGGGCCGCGTGGTATCCGCCGTTCTCCTTGAGGTCGCCCTCGTCGCGGGCGGCGGCGATGCGCTCGGCGATCTCGGTGCGGGCGGGGCCGGAGAGGTGCTCCAGCTCGGCCTGCAGCCGGTCGTGAGCCTCCTGGGTGAGCCAGGTGACGGTGCTCTCGGTCACGAGGGCTCTCCTTTCGTGGTGCTCGTTGGCCTGTTTCGGCCGTGCGCGGGCGACCGACGAGCGTCGGCACGCGCGTCGGCTGGGCAGGACTGTGCGTGTGAATCCCTCAGGATAGCCCGCGCGAGCCCCAGAACCCAGGTCTGCGCCCAGGGCGAACAGCGTGATCCCGGTCGCGGCGCGTCAGGAGCGGTCGGCGACGTCGCACGACTCCACGACGGCGCTGGTCGCCTCCTCCGAGGTGCGCACCGTCACCGTGTAGGTCGTGGTCTGCGTCTCGCTGGGGCCGACGGGCACCTGCATCGTGCCCACCTGGGCGTAGCTCGGGGCCAGCGCCTCCACCTCGCAGGTCGCCGTCGTGCCCGGCGGCATGTGCACCTGGAACGTGACGTCCACCTGCTCGGGGCTCGGCACGGTGAAGCTCACGACGTCCACGTCGACCGGGTCGCGCCGGTTCTGCTCGATCGAGAACCAGGCCGCGAGCCCGACCCCGGCGGCGAGCGCGGCGGCGATCGCCACCTTGGCCCCGGTCCCCAGGCCGCGGCGCTCCGGGCGCGTGCCGTACCGGTCGGCGGGGGGCGTGGGGCTGACGGGCTCGCTCATGGTGCACCATTGTCCCTGAACCCCGAAGCCGACCCGTCACCCCGGGAGGGACCTTGTCCTCCGCCACCTCCGTGCCGCCCACCGGGCGGCCCGCGCCCCTGCGTCTGATGGCGGTGCACGCGCACCCGGACGACGAGTCGAGCAAGGGCGCCGCCACCACCGCGCGGTACGCCGCCGAGGGGGTGGAGGTCCTGGTCGTCACCTGCACGGGGGGCGAGCGGGGCGACGTGCTCAACCCCAGCTTCGAGGTGCCCGCCGGCCACGAGTTCGAGACGATCGAGGGCCGCCGCGCCGTCCGCCGCCTCGAGATGGCGGCCGCGGCCGAGGCGCTCGGCGTCCGCCAGACGTGGCTCGGCTTCGTCGACTCCGGCCTGCCCGAGGGCGACCCGCTGCCGCCCCTGCCGGAGGGCTCGTTCGGCCTCGTCCCGCTCGAGGAGGCGGCGGCGCCGCTGGTCGAGCTGGTGCGCGAGTTCCGCCCGCACGTCATGACCACCTACGACCCGTCGGGCGGCTACCCGCACCCGGACCACATCAAGTGCCACGAGGTCGCGTTCGAGGCGTACCACGCGGCGGGCGACCCCTCGCGCTACGTCGTCGACGGCGGCGCGGAGCCCTGGGAGCCGAGCAAGCTCTACTACAACCACGGCTTCTCGATGGAGCGGATGCGCGCCGTGCACGAGGCCATGCAGGGCGCCGGCCTGGAGTCGCCGTTCGGCGACTGGATCGAGTCGCGCGCCGCGCGGGAGATCCCGGAGCGCACCGCGACAGCGAGCATCCCGGTGGCCGACTACTTCGCGCAGCGCGACGCCGCCCTCGTGGCGCACGCCTCGCAGATCGACCCGGACGGGTTCTTCTTCGCGGTGCCGCGCGACCTCGAGGCCGACGTCTGGCCCACCGAGGAGTACGAGCTCGCGGACTCGCGCGTGCCGACGACGCAGCCCGAGGACGACCTGTTCGCCGGCCTGCGGGGGGAGGCCCGGTGAGCGCCCTCCTGGTGCTGGTGACCACCGCGCCGAGCCCGTCGCCGAGCCCCACGCAGGGCCCGGACGAGCTGCAGGTGACGCCCGGCCTCGCCGGCTTCGTCGCGACCTTCGCGGTCGCGCTGGCGTGCGTGCTGCTGTTCCTGTCGCTGACCCGGCACCTGCGCCGCGCGCAGCACAACGCCGAGGAGCGAGGCCTGCCGATCGAGGAGCCCAAGCGCGTCGGCTTCCGCCGGGCGGACGAGCCCGGCGGCACCTCCGGCGGGACGGTCGCGGCGCCCGGCGACGGCTCGCCCGGCGACGGCTCGCCCGACGACGGATCGCCCGACGCGGGCCCCGAGGGCGAGGCGGACGGCCAGGGCGGCCGATGAGCGCGTCGGTACGCGTCACGGTCGCGCAGCTCGCGATCACCGCGGACCACGACGCCAACCGGGAGGCGGTGGCGGAGGCGTTCCTCGCCGCCGGCCGCGTGGGTGCGGACCTGCTGGTGCTGCCCGAGTACGCCTCGGGCTACGACCCGCACGGCGTCGGCGTCGAGCACGCCGAGCCGCTCGACGGCCCGTTCGTGGCGGCGCTGCGCCAGCACGCGGCCCGGTACCGCATCGCGGTGGTGGCGGGCACCACCCTGCCCGCGTACGGCGCGCCCGAGGCGCGCACCGGGCAGCACCCGGCGGTGACCGGGGCGTTCCCCGCCGTCAGCGGCGCGTTCCCGGCGGTGACGGGCGCGTTCCCCGCCGTGACGGGCTCCGTGCCCGCGATCACGGGGACGACGCCCGCGGTGGGGTCGGCCCCCGAGGCTCCGACGCGGGCCTTCAACACCGTCGTCGCGGTCGACGCCACCGGGGCCCTGGTCGGCGCGTACCGCAAGGTGCACCTGTACGACGCCTTCGGTACCCGCGAGTCCGACCGGCTCGAGCCGGGGCCGGCGGGCGTGCCGCCGCTCGTGATTCGGCTGGGCGACCTGACGTTCGGCGTCGTGACCTGCTACGACCTGCGGTTCCCGGAGTCGGCGCGCCGCCTCGTGGACGCGGGCGCGGACGTCATCGTGGTGCCGGCGGCGTGGGTCGACGGACCGCTCAAGGCGGACCACTGGCGCACCCTGCTGCGGGCGCGGGCGATCGAGAACACGGCCGTGGTGATCGGCGTCGGGATGGCGGGGCCGGGCCTGGTGGGCCGGTCGCTGCTGGCGGGGCCGGACGGCGTCGTCGGGCTCGAGCTCGACGAGACGCCGCAGGTGCGCACCGTGGACCTCGACCCGGAGCCGCTGGCGCAGGTGCGCCGGCAGAACCCGTCGCTGGCGAACCGCCGCTACGTGGTGGTGCCCCGCACCTGACGCGGGGCCCTGCGGCGGGCGCCCGGCGGGGTCAGAGCGCCGCCAGGTAGATGGCGACGGTGTGGCACGTGAAGCCGACGACGGTGAGCGCGTGGAAGATCTCGTGGAAGCCGAACCAGCGCGGCGACGGGTCGGGGAACTTGGTGCCGTAGACGACGGCGCCGACGATGTAGGCGACGCCGCCGGAGGCGACGAGCCACGCGACGGCGGCGCCGCCCGCCGCCGCGAACTGCGGGATGTACCCCACGGCGACGCAGCCGAGCGCCACGTACACGGGCACGTAGACCCAGCGGGGGGCGCTCATCCACAACACCCGCGCCACCAGGCCGAGGATCGCGCCGCCCCAGACGACGGCGAGCAGCACGGTCGCGGTGCTGCGCGGGAGCAGCATCACGGCCAGGGGCGTGTACGTGCCCGCGATGATGAGGAAGATGTTCGCGTGGTCGAGCCGACGCAGCACGGCCGCGGTGCGCGGGGACCACGTGCCGCGGTGGTAGACGGCGCTGGTGCCGAACAACATCACCGCGGTGACGCCGAAGACGGCGCAGGCGACCTTGTCGGCGGTGGTGTCGGCCAGCACGACCAGCACGATCGAGGCCGCCAGGGCCAGCGGGGTGGTCACCGCGTGGATCCAGCCGCGCAGGAAGGGCTTGAGCTTCGCCGCTCCCGTCGCGGCGGCCTCCGTGACCGTCTGGACGGCGTCGCCGACGGCGCCCTTCGCGCCGCGGGCCACGTCGGCGGGGTCGGGCACGCGGTCGGCGCGGTGGCCGTTCGGCTGGGCGGCAGCTGCCACGGTGTTCTCCTCGTCCACGACTAACCTACGCATCCGTAGGTTACGCCAGCGTAGGCGACGCGGGCGGGGCGGGTCGACCGCGCGCTGTGAAGATCGTGGGTGGGGGTTGCGGGCCGTCGCCGACCGCCGCGCGGGCGCGCGACCTGCGGGTCCGGCGGAGCGGTACCGTTGTCCCGCTCTTCGTCCGTCCCGCTCGTCCCGCCCGCCCGCCGGATGCCCGCGCGTCTCGTGCGCCGGCGCGGCGCGGCCCGATCCCCCGAGGTCTCGCGTGCGCATGCCCCACCTGCTCTACGGCCTGTACGAGCGGCGCCTGGCCGCCTCGCTGCCGACGGCGCAGACGCCCCGGCACGTGGGCGTCATCCTCGACGGGAACCGCCGGTGGGCGCGGTCGTTCGGCGAGACGGCGGCGACGGGGCACCGGCGCGGCGCGGACAAGATCACGGAGTTCCTGGGCTGGGCCGAGGAGCTGGGCGTCGAGGTCGTCACGCTCTGGATGCTGTCCACCGACAACCTGGCCCGCCCCGCCGGCGAGCTCACCGACCTGCTCGACATCATCCGCGACGCCGTCCAGGACCTCGCGGAGTCGCGGCGCTGGCGGCTGCGCGTCATGGGCCGGCTCGACCTGCTGCCGACGGAGCTCGCCGACGCGGTGCGGGCCGCCGCGGACGGCACCGCGGACGTCCAGGGGCTGCAGGTGAACGTCGCGATCGGGTACGGCGGCCGGCACGAGATCGCCGACGCCGTCCGGTCCTACCTCACGCAGGAGGCGGCGCACGGGGCGACGCTCGCCGAGCTCGCGGAGCGGATCGACGTCGACGACATCGCCGCCCACCTCTACACCAAGGGCCAGCCGGACCCGGAGCTCGTGATCCGCACGTCGGGCGAGCTGCGCGTGGGCGGCTTCCTCATGTGGCAGAGCGCGCACTCCGAGCTGTACTTCTGCGAGGCGTACTGGCCCGACTTCCGCCGCGTCGACTTCCTGCGCGCCCTGCGGGACTTCTCGCGCCGGGAGCGGCGCCTCGGCCGCTGAGCCGGCCGGACGGGGACGTCGCCGGGCGCCCGTCGGAGGCCTGCGGCACACTGCCACGGTGACCCCGCCCGAGACCCGCCCCGCGCCCGACGTCCGCCTCGCCGCCGAGGCGTGGGAGTCCCTGTTCCGCGCACAGGTCACCCTGATGCGGCGGTTCCAGGCGGACGACATCTGGCGCGACCTGTCGATGCGCGAGTACGACGTGCTGTTCACGCTGTCGCGCGCGCCGGGCGGCGAGCTGCGGCTGCGCGACCTCAACGAGGGGATGCTCATCGCCCAGTCGTCCCTGTCCCGGATGGTCGAGCGACTCGAGGCGCGCGGCCTGGTCGAGCGCTCGGTGCCTCGCGACGACGCCCGCGGCACGCTGGTCCGGCTCACCGCCGACGGTACCCGGCGCCAGCGCGAGACGGGTCTGGCGCACGTGCGCACCATCGCGGAGTACGTGGGGCAGGCGCTCGACCCGGCCGAGCTCGAGCAGCTGCGTGGCCTGCTGGACCGGCTGCGCGCGGCCCAGGGAGGGATCCCGGACCGCGCGTCCGCGTCCTGACCCGGCGGAGATGACAAGGCGTGCCTTCAACGTCACGTCGCCCCGGGGGGCCGCGCGGTGGGTCGGGCCACGCCTCGGTGCGAGGATGGCAGTCATGTCGCTGACCCCCCAGTCGGCCGATGCCGGCCCTTACGACGCCCTGCTCCTGTACTCCTTCGGCGGTCCCAACAAGCCGGAGGACGTGGTCCCGTTCCTCCGCAACGTGACCGCCGGCAAGGGGATCCCCGACTCCCGGCTCGAGGAGGTCGGCGAGCACTACTACGGCTTCGGGGGCAAGAGCCCCATCAACGAGCAGAACCTCGCGCTGAAGGCGGCGCTCGAGGCCGAGCTCGCGGAGCGCGGGATCGACCTCCCGGTCGTGTGGGGCAACCGCAACTGGGAGCCGTACACCACCGACGCGATCGACGAGCTGGAGCGGATCGGGGCGAAGCGCGCCGTCGCCCTCGTGACGTCCGCGTACTCGTCGTACTCCGGCTGCCGCCAGTACCGCGAGGACCTCGCCGTGACGCTCGAGAAGCGCGGCCAGCTCGGCCCCGACGGCTCCACGGGTGTCCAGTTCGACAAGATCCGCTCCTACTTCAACCACCCCGGCTTCGTCGCGGGCAACGCCGAGGCCGTGCTCGAGGCCTACGAGGCGCTCGAGGCCAAGGGCGGCGACCCCGCCGCCGCGAAGCTCGTCTTCGTCACGCACTCCATCCCCGACACGATGGAGGCGGCGTCCGGGGTGGGACACGCCACGTACTCCGCCCAGCACCGCGACGTCGCGGCGGTGGTCGCGGCCGTCGTCTCCGAGGTGCGCGGCCACGCCGTCGAGTGGGAGCTGGCGTACTGCTCCCGCTCCGGCCCGCCGTCGCAGCCCTGGCTGGAGCCCGACGTCAACGACCTGCTCACCGAGCGCGCCGGCGAGGGCCTCACGGACGTCGTCCTGTCGCCGATCGGCTTCGTCTCCGACCACATGGAGGTGGCGTACGACCTCGACACCGAGGCCATGGCCACCGCCGCCGAGCTCGGCCTGACCGCGGTGCGCGCCGGCACGGTCGGCACGCGGGGCGTGTTCGTGTCCGGCCTGGTCGACCTGATCCTCGAGCGCGCGGCCCTGGCCCGCGGCGAGGACGTCGAGCAGGCGACCGTGGGCTCCCTGCCCGCGTTCCCGTCCGTCACGCCGGACGACTGCTGCCTGCGGCGCCACGAGGAGCCCAGCGGCATCCCGGCACTCTGCAGCGAGGACATGCACCGATGACCCAGCCCAGCAGCACACCCGAGACCGCCCACGTGCATGGCGACACCGGCGAGGCCGTCGACGCCGCCGCGATCAACGAGTCGATCCGGTACGCGATGATCGCGGTCTTCTCCACCGCCGAGCCACTGCCGGCCGGCGACGCCGAGCGCGCGGAGATCGCCGCCGAGGCCGAGGCCGCCCTGTGGGACGGCCAGCCCGACGACGCCCGCGACCCGGCCCGCGCCGAGGGCGACGTCGTCGTGCGCGGCGTGTACGACGTCGCCGGCCTGCGCGCCGACGCCGACCTCATGGTGTGGGTGCACGGCCCCTCGGTGGAGTCCGTGCAGGGCGCCTACCAGCGGTTGCGCGCATCCCGGCTCGGGTCGGCGCTCGCGCCGGAGTGGTCGGTCGTGGCGCTGCACCGCGCGGCGGAGTTCAACAAGGGCCACGTGCCCGCGTTCCTCGCCGGCGAGCGTCCCCGCGACTACCTCACCGTGTACCCGTTCGTGCGCTCCTACGACTGGTACCTGCTGCCCGACGCCGACCGCCGCACGATGCTGCGCGACCACGGCATGGCCGCGGCCGGCTACAAGGACGTGCGCGCCAACACGATGAGCACGTTCGCCCTGAGCGACTACGAGTGGCTGCTGGCCTTCGAGGCCGACGAGCTGCACCGCATCGTCGACCTCATGCGCGACCTGCGCGCCACCGAGGCCCGCCGCCACGTGCGCGAGGAGGTGCCGTTCTTCACCGGCCCCCGCGTCACCCTCGCCGACTGGGCGGACAAGCAGCCCCGCGCCTGAGCGCGAGGTGGTCCCGCCTCGGCGCAGATCGGACTACCTCGCGCTCAGGGTGGCGACGACGACGGTGCCGCCGGTGGCGTCGTCGGCGTCCGGGTCCTCGTCGGTGGTGACGGCGGGGCGCAGACCGTGCGCGGCGACCAGGGCCGTCGCGCCGTCGACCTGGTCCGTGCCGACCTCGAACAGCAACGACCCGCCCGGCGCGAGCCACCCCGGGGCGGCGGCCACGACGCGGCGCAGGACGTCGAGGCCGTCGTCCCCGCCGTCGAGCGCGACGGCGGGCTCGTGGTCGCGGGCCTCGGGCGGCATGGTCGCGATCGCGCGGGTCGGCACGTAGGGCGCGTTGCACAGCAGCAGGTCGACCCGCCCGCGCAGGATCGTGGGCACGGCGGCGAGCAGGTCGCCCTCGTGCACCGCCGCGCCGAGGGGCTCCAGGTTGCGCCGGGCGTGCCCGACGGCGGCGGGCTCGACGTCGCTCGCGTGCAGCACCGGCCCGGCCCCCGCGGTCCGCAGGCCGAGCAGCACCGCGCCGCCCACGGCGCCGCACCCGCAGCACAGGTCGAGCACCGTCGACGGCGCGGGGAGCGCGAGCGCGGCGGCGACCATCAGCTCCGTCCGCCGGCGGGGCACGAACACGCCGGGACCCACGGACCAGCGACGGCCCGCAAACCGCACCCACCCGAGCACGTGCTCCAGCGGCTCGCCGGCCACGCGCCGCGCGACCAGCTCCTCGAGCCCCGCCTCGTCGTCGGCCGTGGCCTCCACCAGGAGCGCCGCCTCGTCCTCGGCGAACACGCAGCCGGCCGCCCGCAGCCGCACGACCAGGGCGTCCAGGTCGCGGGCGGCGGGCGGCACGTCGGTGCGGTCGGTGCTCAGGGGTACAGCCCTCGGATCCGGTGGGCCTCGGCGGTGCGCTGCACGCCGATGACGAGCGCGGCGTCGCGCAGCGACAGCCCCTCGCGCCTCGCGAGCGCGGACACGTCGCCGAAGGCGGACGTCATGCGGTGCTCGAGCTTGTCGGCGATCTCCTGCTCCGACCACCAGTACGTCTGGTTGGCCTGCACCCACTCGAAGTAGGAGACGACGACGCCGCCGGCGTTGGCGAGCACGTCCGGCACCACCGTGACGCCCTTCGCCGCCAGGGCACGGTCGCCGTCCGTGGTGGTGGGGCCGTTCGCGCCCTCCACGACCCAGCGGGCGCGGACGGTCGCGGCGGTCTCGCCGTCGAGCACGCCCTCCACCGCGGCGGGCACGAGCACGTCGACGTCGAGCGCGAGCAGCTCGTCGTTGGACAGCGGGTCGCCGCCGTCGAACCCGACCACGGAGCCGGTGGCGGCGACGTGCGAGAACAGGCGGTCCATCGCGAGCCCCGCGTCGTTGCGGATGCCGCCGTACTGGTCGCTGACGGCGACGACGGTCGCCCCGCGCGAGGCGAAGATCGCGGCGGCGTGCGAGCCGACCTTGCCGAAGCCCTGCACGGCGACGGTCACGTCGCTCAGGGGCACGCCCGCCTCGCCGAGCGCGGCAGCGGTGACGTGCACGATGCCGGCGCTGGTGGCGGTGCCGCGCCCGCGGGAGCCGCCCAGGTCCAGGGGCTTGCCGGTGACGACGGCGGGGATCGTGTACCCGCGGTTCACGGAGTAGGTGTCCATGACCCAGGCCATGGTGTGCTCGTCGGTGCCCATGTCGGGCGCCATGATGTCGGTGTCCGGGCCGATCATCGGCATGATCTCGGACGTGTACCGGCGGGTGACCCGCTCCAGCTCGGCCGTCGAGTAGGCCCGCGGGTCGATGGCGACGCCGCCCTTGGCGCCGCCGTACGGCAGGTCGACGATGGCGCACTTCCACGTCATCCACATGGCGAGCGCGCGGACCTCGTCGATGTCGACGCCGGGCGCGTAGCGCAGGCCGCCCTTGCCGGGGCCGCGGGTGATGTTGTGCTGCACGCGGAAGCCGTGGAACAGGACGGTCTCGCCGTCGTCGCGCCGCAGCGGCACGGCCACGTGGATCTCGCGGCGCGGGGTGGCGAGCATCTGGTGCTGGCCCTCGTCGTAACCGAGGACGGCCACGGCGCTGGCGAGCTGGCTGTGCGCGGTGACCAGCGGCGAGCCCCCGCGGGGGGCGGCCTCGGTGCCGGTCGTGGGGGCCGCCGGGGCGGCCGTGGGGGTGGTGTGCAGGGGTGTCGAGGTCATCGACGTCGTCGTCGTCACGGGTCCTCCAGGACACGGTGCCGGTGGCCCCGGGTCGGGGGCCGGCAGGGGTGGCGCGGCCCGGGATGGTGGGCCTCGGCGCCCACCGTAGCCCCTTCCGCGGGGGCCTCCGCGGGCGAAACTCGCGGGGTTGCGGAGCCGTTCCCGAGCGTTGACCCGGCCATGGTCTCGGCGGGCTCCCGGTTGACGCGACCGCGACCGGGGCGCCGTCCAGCCCGCCCGGGGCGCAGGTCCCGGGCGGGCTCGACGACGGCGGGAGGTCAGCGCGCGAGGCGCCACGCGGCGGGCAGGAGGGCCGCGGCGAGCGCCGCCTTGAGCGCGTCGCCCGGCAGGAAGACGACGGCGCCGGTGAGCAGCGCGGCGCCCACGGGCATCCCTGTGCTGACGGCGAGCCACGGCACGCCGACGGCGTAGACGGTGAGGGTGCCGAGCGCGTACGCGCCGGCGGTGGTCAGCACGCGGCGGTCGGCGCCGCGGCGGGCGAGGGACCCGACGACGAGGCCGGCGAGCACGAACCCGACCAGGTAGCCGCCGGTCGCGCCGGCGACCGACTCCCAGCCCGACGTGGCGCCCGCGAAGACGGGCAGGCCCGCGACGCCCGCGGCGAGGTAGACGCCCTGGGCGGCGGCGCCGCGGAGGGGTCCGAGGGCGGCGGCGCCCAGCAGGACGGCGAAGGTCTGGCCGGTGAGCGGCACGGGCAGGCCGGGCACGGGGATCACGACCTGGGCGGCCAGGGCGGTGAGGGCGGCCACGGCGACGACGAGCACCACGTCGCGGGCGAGGGCCCCGGGCAGCAGGTCCGCGAGGACGCGGCGCGGGCGGGCGGGGGCGAGGGGGAGTACGGCTGCGGTCATGCCGACGACGCTAGGGCGTGCCCCGGGCCCGGGTCATGACCGGGGTGTGCCAACACTGGGGGGTGCTCGTTTGTGCAGGTCGCACACACGCAGGGGGGTCGGGGGCGTGCCGGGCCCCCTGCGTTGTGGGAATCGTGCACACCGGCCATGCCGGCCATGGGTGGCGCCCGGCATGTCGGCGTTGCCCCATCCGTTCCGGTCGGTAGCCTGCGGCACCATGGCTGACAAGGACGTCGCATCGCCCGCCCTCGAGAACGAGCTCACGGAAGAACGGCCGCGCTGGCGCCTGGTGGGGCCCGGCCTCGTGGTCGCCGCCACCGGCATCGGCGCCGGCGACCTCGTGGCCACGCTGGTCGCGGGCAGCAAGTTCGGCTACACCCTGCTGTGGGCGGCGGTGCTCGGCGTCGTCATCAAGATCGTGCTCGTCGAGGGCGCCGGCCGCTGGTCGCTCGCCACGAACCGCACGATCTTCGACGGGTGGAAGTCGCTCGGGACGTGGGCGAGCATCTACTTCGGCGTCTACGTCGTCGTGTGGGGCTTCAGCTACGGCGCGGCCGCGATGTCGAGCTCCGCGCTGCCGCTCGTGGCGCTGTTCCCGCAGGTCGACCTCATCTGGTTCGCGATCGGGATGGGCCTGATCGGCGCGGCCATCGTGTGGCTCGGGAAGTACAAGGTGTTCGAGTACGTCATCGCCGTGCTCGTGGGCGTCATGTTCGTGACGATCGTGGGCTCCGCGGTGCTCACCCTGCCGAACCTCGGCGAGATCGTCGGCGGCCTCGTGCCGCGCATCCCCTCCGGCTCGATCCTCTACACGCTCAGCCTCGCCGGCGGCGTCGGCGGCACCATCACCCTGGCGGCGTACGGGTACTGGCTCAAGGAGAAGGGCTGGCACTCGCCGCGCTGGATGAAGGTCATGCGGATCGACAACGCGATGGCCTACGTGATCTCCGGCGTCTTCGTCATCTCGATGCTCATCGTGGGCGCCGAACTGCTGTACTCCTCCGGCATCACGATCGCCGACGGCGAGGGCGGCCTGGTGGACCTGGCCGACGTGCTCGCCGAGCGGTACGGCTCCTTCATGGCGCCCCTGTTCCTCGTCGGGTTCTGGGCGTCGTCGTTCTCGTCCGTGCTGGGCGTGTGGAACGGCGTGTCCCTGATGTTCGCCGACTTCGTCGCCACGGTGCGCGGCCTGCCGGAGGACGACCCGCGGCGCAAGGCCGGCGGCAGCTACTACAAGGCGTACATCCTGTGGCTCACGTTCCCGCCGATGCTGCTGCTCCTGCTCGACAAGCCCATCGCGCTCGTCGTGGCGTACGGGGCGCTGGGCTCGCTGTTCATGCCGTTCCTCGCGATCACGCTGCTCATCCTCATGAACTCCTCGCGGGTGCCGGAGCGGTGGCGCAACAAGCCGCTCACCAACGTGGTCCTCGGGCTGGTGACGCTGATGTTCGTGGTGCTCGGCGTGCAGCAGCTCGTCGAGGCGCTCGCGCCGGTCCTCGGCGGGTGAGCCTCAGCCCGCCGCGCGGGCGCGGCGCCGGAACGACGACGGCGTCTCGCCCGTGAGGCGCGCGAACGTGCGCGTGAACGACGGCTGGTCGTAGAAGCCGGACGCGGCGGCCACCTCGGCCAGCGGCGTCGTCGTCGAGGTGAGCAGGTGGGCGGCGCGGTCCACCCGCGTGCGCAGCACGAGCTGGCGGGGCGAGAGCCCGAAGACCTTGCGCACCCGCCGGTCCAGCACGGCCGGGGTGCTGCCCGCCATGGCCGCCAGGTCGGCCACCGACAGCGGCTCGCCGGGGGAGGTGTCGAGGTGTCGCTCGACGGCGCCGACCAGGCGCGCCATCGCGTCCATGGTCGCGTCGTCGGCGTCGCCCGAGCGCAGGTCCTGGGACACGGAGACCAGCCCGACGACGCGGCCGGCGGCGTCCCGCACGGGCAGCTTCGCGGTGAGGAACCAGCCCGGGGTGCCGCCCACGCGACGGATCAGCTCGAGCTCGTTGCGCAGGGGCCGGCCGGTGCGCAGCACCTCCGCGTCCTGGGCCTCGTAGCGCTCGGCCAGCTCGGGCACGAACAGGTCGACGGCCCGGCGGCCCAGCACCTGCCGGCGCGAGCGCTCGTTGGTGCGGCGCACGAAGACCTGGTTGACGGCGAGGTAGCGCCCGTCGGCGTCCTTGGCGCAGAACATCACGTCCGACAGCTCGTCCATCAGGTCCACCATCACGGGGGACAGGGCGGCCATGAGGGCGGCGGTGCCGGGCACGTCCGCCGGGGTGCCCGACCGTGTCGAGGACCGTGCCGCGGAGGGGTCGCCGGGGGCGTCGCCCGCCGGGCGGTTCGTGTTGTCGGAATCTGCCCCCATCGCGTGCCCGATCGTACAAGACGGGCCCCGCCCGCAGGGCGCACCCTGGGGGCATGAGTACCTCCGTTCCGGCGCGCGGCGGCGCCACCCCTCCCGCCGTGCACAGCGCCCCCACCGACGTCGGCGCCGAAGCCCTGGTCGAGGACGCCGTCGCCCTCGCCCACCACTGGATCGCCGTCGCGTCCGGCTCGTCCGGCACCCCCGGCTCCACCACCCGTGGGGACCGCAAGACCCGCGCCACCGCCGAGCGGCTGGGCTCCCTCGTCTCCGACCCGGCGGGGCTCGAGCTCGCCGTCGGGTTCGTCGACGACGTCGCGCGCCCGCAGGACATCGGCGTCGCCGCCACCGCGCTCGCTCGCCTCGGCCGGGACGCCGGCTCCGCCACCTTCCTCGGACCCGTCGACCGCACCCTGTTCAAGGTCGGCGCCGCCGTCGCCCCCGTGCTGCCGTCCGTCGTCGTGCCCGCCGCGCGCGTCCGGCTGCG
The DNA here is from genome assembly GCF_053608125.1 of Isoptericola sp. NPDC055063. Lineage (NCBI taxonomy): Bacteria > Bacillati > Actinomycetota > Actinomycetes > Micrococcales > Promicromonosporaceae > Isoptericola > Isoptericola sp. NPDC055063. Next base: position 124,612 of record NZ_JBSGUW010000011.1, read on the forward strand.
CCAGCTCGTCGGCCACCTCGTCGCCGACGCCGGCAAGGGCCTCACCGCCCACCTCGCCCGCACCCGGGCCGAGGGCTACACCCTCAACGTCAACCTCCTGGGCGAGGCCGTGCTCGGCGACGACGAGGCCGCCGCCCGCCTGCAGCGCACCATCGACCTGGTGCGCCGGCCCGACGTCGACTACGTCTCCGTCAAGGTGTCGTCCGTCGCGGCCCAGCTCGTCACCTGGGACCTGGACGGCTCGCGCGAGCGCGTCGTCGAGCACCTGCTGCCCCTGTACCGCGCCGCGCGCGACCACGGCGTCTTCCTCAACCTCGACATGGAGGAGTACAAGGACCTCGCGCTGACCACCGCGGTCTTCACCCAGGTGCTCGACCGCGAGGAGTTCAAGGACCTCGAGGCCGGCATCGTGCTCCAGGCCTACCTGCCCGACGCGATGGGCGCGCTCGACGGGCTCACCGAGTTCGCGCAGCGGCGCGTGGCCGCCGGCGGCGCCCGCATCAAGGTGCGCCTCGTCAAGGGCGCCAACCTCGCGATGGAGCAGGTCGAGGCCGAGCTGCACGACTGGGCGCAGGCCCCCTACCCGACCAAGCCGGACGTGGACGCCAACTACGTGCGCATCCTCGACCACCACCTGCGCGCCGACCGCACCGCCGCCGTCCGCCTCGGCGTCGCGTCGCACAACCTCTTCCACGTCGCGCTCGCCGTGCTGCTGGCCCGCGGCCGCGGCGTCACCGAGGGCCTCGACATCGAGATGCTCCAGGGCATGGCGCCCATCGAGGCGCGCCTCGTGCGCGACGAGGTGGCCAAGGACGGCGGGCACGTCGTCCTCTACACCCCGGTCGTGCGCGACGAGGACTTCGACGTCGCGATCTCCTACCTGGTGCGCCGCCTCGAGGAGAACGCCGCCGAGCAGAACTTCCTGCACGCCGCCTTCGCGCCGGCCGCCGGGTCCGCCGGCGTCGCGTCCACCCCGATGGAGCGCCAGGAGCTCGCCTTCCGCGCGTCCGTGACGCACGGCGTGCACTACGAGGCCGTGGACGTCGCGCCCCGTCGTCGCGACCGGTTCGCCGGCGGTGCCTCCGCGCTCACCGCGACCGGGTGCCCGACGTCGGAGCCGTTCCGCAACGCCGTCGACACCGACCCCGCCGTCGCCGCGCACCGCGCGTGGGCCGGCAGCATCGTCGGCCCGGACTCGGGCTACGTGCCCGTGCAGGCGCCCGAGGTCGCCACGGCCGAGGCGATCGACGAGGCCGTCGCGCGCGCCGTGGTCGCACAGCGCGCCTGGAGCGGCGTCACCCCCGCCGACCGGGCGCGCGTGCTGCGCGCCGCCGCCCGCCAGCTCGAGGCGCGCCGCACCGACCTCGTCACCGCGATGGTGCACGAGCCCGGCAAGACCGTGGCCGAGGCGGACCCCGAGGTCAGCGAGGCCATCGACTTCGCGAACTACTACGCCGCGTCCGCCGAGGCGCTCGAGCAGGTGCCCGGCGCCACGTTCACGCCCGACGGCATCACCCTCGTGACCCCGCCGTGGAACTTCCCCGTCGCCATCCCCGCGGGCGGGGTGCTGGCGGCGCTCGCGGCCGGCTCGGCGGCGCTCGCCAAGCCCGCCCCCACCACGCCCCGGTGCTACGAGCTGGTGATCGAGGCCGTCCACGCCGCGTTCGACGAGGCCGCCCCGGAGATCGGGCTCGACCCGCAGCTCGCCCAGGACGTCGTGCAGTTCCTGCGCGTGCCCGACGGCGACCTCGGCCAGCACCTCGTGACGCACCCCGACGTGGCGCGCGTCATCCTCACCGGCTCCATCGAGACCGCCGAGATGTTCGCGTCGTGGAACCCGGAGCGCCCGGTGCTCGCGGAGACCTCCGGCAAGAACGCGCTGGTCGTCACGCCGTCGGCCGACCTCGACCTCGCCGTCGCGGACCTCGTCAAGAGCGCCTTCGGGCACGCGGGCCAGAAGTGCTCGGCCGCGTCGCTCGTCATCCTCGTCGGCTCCGTCGGCGATCCGACGGCCGAGACCGGCAAGCGGTTCCGCCGCCAGCTCGTCGACGCCGTGCAGTCGCTCGCGGTCGGCTCGGCCACCGAGCTGTCCACCGTCATGGGGCCGCTCACCGAGCCCGCGCAGGGCAAGCTGCTGCGCGCCCTCACGACGCTCGAGCCGGGCGAGTCCTGGCTGGTGCGCCCCCGCCGCCTCGACGACGCGGCCGCGGCCGCCGGGCTCGAGGCGGACCGCCTCTGGTCGCCGGGCCTGCGCGACGGCGTCGCTCCGGGGTCGTTCTTCCACCTCACCGAGGTGTTCGGACCCGTGCTGGGCATCATGACCGCCCAGGACCTGGACGAGGCGATCCGCCTGCAGAACCAGGTGGACTTCGGCCTCACCGCCGGCATCCACTCCCTCGACGACGACGAGATCGCCACCTGGCTCGACTGCGTCGAGGCCGGCAACGTCTACGTCAACCGCCACATCACCGGCGCCATCGTGCAGCGCCAGTCGTTCGGCGGCTGGAAGGCGTCGGCGGTCGGCCCGGGCGCCAAGGCGGGCGGCCCGAACTACGTGGCCGAGCTCGGCTCCTGGGCGGACGCGGCGGACGTGCCGTCGCGCACCGCCGACCCCGAGGGCTGGCTCGCCGCCGCGCGGGCGTCGGACGACGCCGCCTGGGCCGCCGAGATCGGCGTCGGGCACGACCGATCCGGGCTGCGCGTGGAGGAGAACACCTTCCGCTACCGCCCGATCGAGCGGCTCACCGTCCGCGTCGGCGACGGCGCCCTCCCCATCGAGGTGCGCCGCGTGCTCGCGGCGGCGCAGCGCGCGGGCGTGCCGGCCGTCGTCGTCCCCGACAGCGACAGCGGGTGGGGCGTGCCGCACGAGGCGCCGATGTCCCACGAGGACTTCGCCGCCGCGGTCGCGGCGGGCCGCGTCACCGGCCGCGTCCGCGTCGTCGGCCGTGCTCCGGGCCTGCGCGAGGCGGCCGCGAAGCGTCTCGGCACCGTGACGGTCCTCGACGCCCCGGTGGTCGCCAGCGGCCGCCGCGAGCTGCTCGCCGTCGTGCGCGAACAGGCCGTCAGCCGCACCCGTCACCGGTACGGCCACGTGCACGCCTGACCGGGCCAACCCCTGAGCGGGGGGCGGGGACGTTCTTGTCGCCAGGCTGGTCGGGCCTGGCGGGAGCCGAGCGAGGCACGAGCGAGGCGGATGGCGCGCCTGGCGACAAGAACGTCCCCGCCCCCCGCGGACCCCGCGCCCCGATGTCGGCGCGCCCCGTCGTCGTCCCCGTGGCACGATCGCGCCCATGACGGTGGCGTTCGTGCTCGGCGGCGGAGGCGTGCGCGGCGCCGTCCAGGTGGGGATGCTGCAGGCGCTGTTCGAGGCGGGGGTGACCCCCGACCTGGTGGTCGGCACGTCGATCGGCGCGATCAACGGCGCGGCCGTGGCCGCGGAGCCGAGCCTCGCCGTCGTCGACCTCCTCGGCGCGGCGTGGGCGTCGCCGACGGCGAACGACGTCTACGGCGAGGCCTGGTACCGGCAGCTCGGCCGCCTCGCGAAGTCCCGCACGCACCTGTACGACCCGGCGGCGCTGCGCCGCCTCATCGCGAGCACCCTGGGTGACCGCACGACGTTCGAGGACCTGCGGGTGCCGCTCGTCGTCGTCGCGGCGAGCATCGAGCGGGCGTCGGAGCGGTGGTTCGACTCCGGGCCGCTGGTGGAGGCGGTGCTCGCGTCGGCGTCGGTGCCCGGCGCGCTGCCGCCCACGGAGATCGACGGCGAGCACTTCGTCGACGGCGGCATGGTGAACTCGATCCCCCTCGGCGAGGCGGTGCGGCGCGGGGCGACGACCGTCTACGTGCTGCAGGTCGGCCGCGTCGAGGAGCCGCTGACCGCCCCGACCAAGCCGTCGGACGTCGCGCGCGTGAGCTTCGAGATCGCCCGCCGGCACCGGTACTTCCGCGAGCTGGAGGAGGCGCGCGCCGTCGCGACCGTGCACGTGCTGCCCACCGGCGGGGCGCTCCCCGGCGACGACAAGCTGGGCGCGTTCCGCAAGCTCGACGCCACGCACCGCCGCGTCGCACAGTCCTACGCCGCCGCGAGGGACTACCTCGCCGGTGTCTCCGGCCTGTCCGGCGTGGCCGACGCTGCCGACCCAGATGACGCGGGGGAGCCGTGATCGCGCCCCCGCCGAAGGTGGTCCGGCGGCTGGTGCTCGCGCCGCTGGTCGTGCTGCTGGCGGTGCTGCTGGTGCCGACGTCGATCATGCTCGCGCTGGTGGTCGGCGCCGCGCTGACGTGGGTGCTGCCGGGGCGGCTGCGGGTGGTGCGCCTGCTGTGGATGCTGTCGTTCTACGTGCTGTGGGACGCCGCCGCACTGGTGGTGCTGCTCGGTCTCTGGATCGCCTCCGGGTTCGGGCTCGCGATGCGTCGGCCCTGGATGCAGCGGGCCCACGTGGCCGTCGCCCGCTGGGCGCTGGCGGTGCTGTTCTGGCAGGTGCGCTGGACGCTGCGGCTGCGGATCGTCGTCGAGGCGCCGACCGGGGCGAGCGTCCCCGACGTCCCGGTGCTCGTGCTGAGCCGGCACGCCGGCCCGGGGGACTCGTTCATCCTGGTCGACACCCTCCTGGGGCGCGGCCGCCGCACGCCCGCCATCGTCCTCAAGGACACGCTGCAGTGGGACCCGGCGATCGACGTCCTCCTGGGCCGCCTGCCCGCCGCGTTCGTCACGCCGCTGTCGCGGCGCCGGGCGGGGCAGCCCGGCGCGGCCGAGACGATCGCGCGGATCTCCGCGCACCTGGGGCCCGACGGCGCGCTCGTGCTGTTCCCCGAGGGCGGCAACGTGACGCCGAAGCGGCGCGAGCAGCGGATCGCGTCGCTGCGCGCCCGCGGCAAGGACGCCCTCGCCGACCGGGCGGAGCGGATGCCGCACGTCATGGTGCCGCACGCCGGCGGGTTCCTGTCCGCCCTCGACACCGTGCGTGAGGACGCCGTGGTGCTCGTCGTCGCGCACAGCGGCCTCGAGCGGCTCGTCACCGTCCGCGACATCTGGCGCGAGCTGCCCATGGACAAGGAGATCGTCCTCGGCGGGCAGCTCACCCCGGTCGCCGACCTGCCGGCCGACGCCGAGGGGCGCGAGCTGTGGCTGTTCGAGCAGTGGGAGCGCGTGGACGCCTGGATCACCGCGCGCGACGTCGACCGGCCGGTGTCGGACCTGCGCCGGGATCACTCGGGCTGAACACCCCCTTCACCTGGGCGTAGCGTCGGGTAGGGTCTCCCAGCCGCCGAGACCCGGTGGCTGGTACGGACCAGTAAGGAGCCCCCAACGATGCAGCTCATGCGGAGGCGCTCGATCGAAGCGACGATCGCAGCGTCCGACGAGCCCCAGCGCCAGCTGAAGCGCACCCTCGGAGCCTGGGACCTCGTGGTCCTCGGCATCTCGGTGGTGATCGGCGCCGGAATCTTCTCGAAGGCCGCGCAGGTGTCGGCCACGCAGACCGGCCCGTCCGTCGTCGTCTCGTTCGTCATCGCCGGCGTCGTGTGCGCGCTGGCCGCGCTGTGCTACGCGGAGTTCGCGTCGTACATGCCGGTGGCGGGCTCGGCCTACACGTTCTCCTACGCCTCGATGGGCGAGCTGCTCGCCTGGATCATCGGCTGGGACCTCATCCTCGAGATGTTCTTCGCCGCGTCGGTCGTCGCGAAGGCGTGGGGCCTGTACTTCGACAACTTCCTCCAGGTCTTCGGCCTCGGCGGGGTGGACGAGCACGGCGTCGCGTCCGGGATCCACAACACGATCCACCTCGGGGGCGTGTCCTTCGACTGGGGCACCGCGATCCTCATCGCCGTGCTCGCGACGCTGCTGGCCGTCGGCACCAAGCTCTCGACGCGTGTCACCGGCATCCTCACGGCCGTCAAGGTCGCCATCGTGCTGCTCATCATCGTGGTCGGGTTCGCGTTCTTCAGCGCCTCCAACCTCAGCCCGTTCGTGCCGACCCCGGAGTCGTTCGGCGAGTCCACCACGCACGGCACCGCGATGACGCAGACGCTCTTCTCCTGGCTGGCCGGGGCCGAGCTCTCCGTCGGCGGCGTGATGGGCATCCTCGCCGGCGCGGGCACCGTGTTCTTCGCGTTCATCGGGTTCGACGTCGTCGCCACCGCGGCCGAGGAGACCAAGAACCCGCGGCGCAACGTGCCGCGCGGCATCCTCGGCGGCCTGGTCATCTGCACCGTGCTGTACATCGCGGTCTCGCTCGCGCTGTCCGGCATGGCCACCCCGCAGCAGCTGCGCGACGCCACGCCCGACGGCGGCGCGTCCGCGACCATCATCACCGCGTTCCAGCTGCAGCCGAACGCCCCGGCGTGGGCCACCCAGGTCATCACGGTCGGCATCCTCGTGGGCCTCACCACCGTGGTCATGGTGCTGATGCTCGGCCTCACCCGCATCGTCTTCGCGATGAGCCGCGACGGCCTGCTGCCCCGCGGCATGTCGAAGACGTCCGAGAAGCGCGGCACCCCGGTCATGATCCAGGTCGGCACCGCCGTCCTGCTGGTGATCGTCACCTGCTTCTTCTCGGTCGACGTGCTCGGCAACATGGTGAACATCGGCACCCTGTCGGCGTTCGTGCTGGTGAGCTTCGGCATCCCGATCCTGCGCCGGCGCCAGCTCAAGGCCGGCGGCGGGGAGGCCCACGCCGACCACTTCCGCGTGCCGTGGTCGCCCGTGCTCCCGATCGTCTCGGGCGTGCTGTGCCTGTGGCTGATGTTCCAGCTCGACGTCGAGACGTGGCTGCGGTTCCTCGTGTGGCTCGTCCTCGGGTTCGCGATCTACTTCGGCTACAGCTACCGCAGCTCGCAGCTCGGCAAGAACCCGTCCCAGCTCGCCGCCGACTACCGGGAGGCCCTGCAGACGGCCGTCGGCGTCGACGACGACACGCCCCGCCGCGACTGAGGTCGACGTGACGCCGCCCGCCCCGCCTCCCGAGCCCGGCGCGTTCGACGCCGCGCGCCGGGAGACCGTGCGCTACCACGAGGAGCTCTACGCCTCGACGGCGCTCGGGCAGCCGGGGTCCTGGCTGGCCAGGCCGCACCGGCTCCTGCGCGACGCCCTCGGGCGCGTGCAGGGCCGGGGGCCGGTCGTGGCGTACGACCTCGGCGCGGGGATCGGGCGGCACACCGTGCCGATGCTCCGCGCGCTCCCGCCCGGGTCGGAGGTCTACGCCGTCGACCTGCTCCCCTCGGCCCTGGAGCGGCTCGCGGCGGCCGTGCCCCCGGAGCTCCGCGGCGGGCTGCACCTGCGGGCGGCCGACCTGGACGCCTACGAGCTCGAGGCGCCGGCCGACCTCGTCCTGGCGTTCTCCGCGCTCGAGCACCTGCCGGGCCGGGCGGCCGTGGGCCGCGCCCTGGCGCGGGTCCGCGGCGCGATGCGCCCGGGCGGCGTGGTCGCCGTCGGGATCGTCGCGGACCGCGTCGAGGTCGACGCCGACGGGACCAGCCGGCCCGCCCGCGTCGAGACCGCGCTCACCGCGGCCGAGGCGCAGGACCTCCTGGACCGGGCGTTCCGGGGGTTCACGGTGGAGTCCAGCGACGCGTCGACGGCATCCGTCCGCGAGGAGCGCGGGGGCGCCGCCCACACCCTGACCTCGACCCTGGTGACCCGGGTGGCCACCGCGCCCCCGGACCCGGTGGCGCCGCAGGGCTGAGGTCAGGCGGTCAGGGCGTCCAGGACCTTGGCGACGCGGCGGTCGCGGGTCTCGTCGGTCCTGGCGCCCTCGACGCTGAGCGCATGGGCCTTCTGCTTGCTCGGGGACAGCGCCGCCCAGGCGGCGGCCGCGCCGGGCCGGTCGGCGAGGGCCGCGGCCAGGGCGGGCGGCACGTCCACGGTGCGGGGTGCGTCGTCGACCTCGAGCCGCACGGCCACCTCGTCGCCGGCGCCGCGGCCCGTGGCGCGGCGGGTCTCGGCGTTGAACGAGACGAGGAAGCGGCCGTCCATCACCGAGACGGTGGTGCGGTAGGTGTAGTCGTCGTCGACCGTCACGACGACGGGTACGCGCCGGCCCCGGTCGAAGGCGGCGACGACGTCGTCGGGCACGGGCAGGCCCACGTTGTTGCCGCCCGTGGCGAGCAGGGTCGTGGTGAACGTCTGGACGGTGGCCGCCTCGCTCATGCCGCCACCGTAGCGACCGCTATGCCGACTCGCCCTCGATCAGCCGGGGGACGAAGATCTGCGGCTGCGGGGGAGCGCCCTCCCCGCCGAGCATGTCGAGCAGCGTCGACGTCGCGGCCGTGACCATCTCGACGACGGGCTGCAGCACCGTGGTGAGCCGCGGCGTGGTCCGCTCGGCGCCGAGGGCGTCGAACCCGACCAGGGCGACGTCGTCGGGCACGGACCGGCCGGACTCGCGCAGCACCTGCAGCGCGCCGGTGGCCATGAGGTCCGAGGCGGCGAAGACGCCGTCGACGTCCGGGTGCGCGGCCAGGAGGCGCTGCATCGCGGCGGCGCCGCCCGAGACGGTGAAGTCGCCGTTCTCGACGGCGTCCGCCGGCAGACCGGCGTCCTCGAGCGTGTGCCGCCAGGCGTCGTGCCGGTCGACGGCCGCGGTCATGTCGAGCGGGCCGGTGATGGTGGCGATGTGCCGGCAGCCGCGGTCCACGAGCCGCTGCGTGGCCGTGCGCCCGCCGGAGGCGTTGTCGACGTCGACGAAGTGCAACGAGTCCGTGTCGAAGGGGCGGCCCACGAAGACGGCGGGCAGCCGCGATCGCGCGAGCTCCGGCTCGAGCTGGTCCTCCTTGTGGTGCGACGCCACGATCACGCCGTCCACGTGCCCGGATCGCAGGTAGCGCGCGATGTGGCCCGGCGGCTCGCCGGGGCGGGCGAGCAGCAGCACCAGCTGCAGCTCCGTGCCCGTCAGCCCCTCGCTGACGCCGCGCAGCACGCCCGCGAGGAACGGGTCGGTGAGGATGCGGGCGTCGGGCTCGGGCACGACCAGCGCGATGGAGTCGGTGCGGCGGGTGACCAGCGAGCGGGCCGCCCGGTTCGGGGCGTACCCGAGCCGGGCGACCGCGTCGTCGACGGCGGACTGGGCCTCCGGCGACACCCGGTCCCCGCCGTTGATGGCGCGCGACGCCGTGGACCGCGAGACGCCCGCGGTCCGGGCGACGTCGTCCAGCGTGGGGCTGGGATGCTCGATGACCACGTGCGGAGACTACTCCGCGTCCGTGCCGGTCACGGCGGGTGCGGGCACGACGCCGGTGCGGGCGACCTCGGCGTACCAGCGGCCCGACGACTTCACCGTGCGCTGCTGCGTCTCGTAGTCCACGTGGACCAGCCCGAAGCGCTTGGAGTAGCCGAGCGCCCACTCGAAGTTGTCCATCAGCGACCAGGCGAAGTAGCCGCGCACATCGGCGCCGGCGTCGATCGCGTCGCGGACGGCGCGCAGGTGCGCGTCGATGAACGCGAGGCGCTCGGGGTCGTCCACGCTGCCGTCGGCCTGCACGACGTCGGGGTACGCGGCGCCGTTCTCCGTGACGAACATCGACGTGCCGCGCGGCCCGGTGTAGTCCTGCTGCAGGCGTGTGAGCAGGCGCGTGAGGCCCTCGGGCTGCACCTCCCAGCCCATGTCGGTGACGGGCAGGCCGCGGCTGTGGTGGTGGATGCCGTCCGGGACGGGGTTCGGCGACCGGGTCTCCCACACGGGGGCGCCCTCGGTGGTCTCGCGCGCGCCGTCGGGGCCGGCGGTGCCCTCCGGGGTCTCGCCCGCGGGCACCTGGGGCGTGGCCGAGACGGCGCCGCCGTTGTAGTAGTTGACGCCGAGCACGTCGATCGGGGTGGAGATCACGTCGAGGTCGCCCGCGCGCACGACGTCGGCGAACCCGAGGTGCGCGACGTCGTCGAGCAGGTCCTGCGGGTAGGCGCCGCGCAGGATCGGGTCGAGGAAGAAGCGGTTGAACATGCCGTCGTCGCGGCGGGCGGCGTCCACGTCCGCCGGGTCCGACGGGTCGACGGGGTCGGAGACGGTGAAGTTGAGCGTGAGCCCGAGCACGGCCTCCGGGTCCCGCTCGCGCAGCGCCTGGGTGGCGCCGCCGTGGGCGAGCATGAGGTGGTGGGCCGCGGCGAGGCCGAGCTCCGGGGACTTCTTGCCGGGCGCGTGCGCGCCGGACGTGTAGCCGAGGAAGGCGGAGCACCACGGCTCGTTGAGCGTGGTCCAGACCTTCACCCGGTCGCCGAGGGCCTCGTGCATGGTCACGGCGTAGTCGACGAAGCGGGACGCGGTGTCGCGGTTCGGCCAGCCGCCGAGCTCCTCGAGGGCCTGCGGCAGGTCCCAGTGGTACAGGGTCAGCCAGGGGAGCAGGTCGGCGCCGAGCAGCTCGTCGACGAGGCGCGAGTAGAAGTCCAGGCCCTCGCGGTTGACGGTCTTGCCGTCCGGCACGACCCGCGCCCACGACGTCGAGAACCGGTACGTGTCGAGGTTGAGGCGCCGCATGAGCGCGACGTCCTCGCGGTAGCGGTGGTAGTGGTCGTCGGCGACGGATCCGTCGTCGCCGTTCTTCACGGCGCCGGGGATGCGGCAGAAGGCGTCCCAGACGGAGTCCTCGCGGCCGCCCTCCGTCGACGCGCCCTCGATCTGGAACGCGGCGGTGGCGGTGCCCCAGAGGAAGCCGTCCGGGAACGTGACCGCCCCGGTGGCGTGCGGGGAGGTCGACAGCGGTGCGGTGGGGGTGAACGGCACGGCGGTGCCGGGGGCCGCCAGGCGCGCGCCAGGGGTGGGGAGGGTCATGGATTCGGATCTTTCCATCGGTGGTGGGCCCACGCAGCCGCACGACGGCGCGGCTGCGTGGGCGGGACGACAGGTACTCGGACGGGCGGCGTCAGCCCTTGACGGCGCCGGACATGATGCCCGCGACCAGCTGCTTGCCCACGACGACGAAGAGGATGAGCAGGGGGAGGGTCACCAGGAAGATGCCGCCCATCACCAGGGAGAGGTCGACGAAGAAGTTGGCCTGCAGCGACTGCACGACCAACGTCAGCGTCGGGTTCGTGTTGTTGAGCACGATCGACGGCCAGAAGTACATCGTCCACATCTGCACGAACGTGAACAGGCCCAGCATGAAGGCGGCCGGTCGGGCCGCCGGCAGGGCGATCGACCAGAACGTGCGGAACATGGAGGCGCCGTCGACGCGCGCGGCCTCGATGAGCTCGTACGGCAGGGACTCGGACAGGTACTGGGTCATCCAGAACACGCCGAACGCGGCCACGAGGCTGGGCAGGATCACCGCCTGGATCTTGCCGATCCAGCCGATGTCGGTCATGAGGATGTACAGCGGGATGACGCCGAGCTGCACGGGGACCGCCATGGTGGCGATGACGAAGACGAGCAGCGGGCCCCGGCCGCGGAACCGCAGCTTGGCGAACGAGTACCCGGCCAGTGTCGAGAAGAGCACCACGGACAGCGAGCACACGACCGAGATGATCAGCGAGTTGACCAAGGCGGTCCAGAAGTTGATCTGGGTCGCCTCGATCACGTGGCGGAACTGGGTGAACAGGCTGGCGTCGGGCAGCCACTGCGGCACGGCGCTCTTGGCGATCGCGACCGGGTCGGAGGACCCGAGCAGGAGCGTGTAGTACAGCGGGAAGACCGAGATCAGGAGTGCGAGCGTCAGCAGGACGTACGTGAGCCTGCCGGGGCGACGCTGGGCGGTGCGGGTGGCCTTCGCGGACCTGCGGTCGCGGCGCTTCGCGGCGGCGGCCGCGGCACGGGGGCCGGCGGTCTGGGCGGTGACGGCGACGGAGCTCATCGGTCCTCTCCCGTGGTCGTGCGGTGCCAGGGCGTCGCCGCCGGCTCGGTGGTGGTCGGGTGGGGCTGCGCGGCGGCGGCCGACCGGCGCCGGGCCGCGATCACGGCCCTGGTCTGCCGACGGCTGATCTTGGCCTTCGGGGCGTCGGAGCGCGCGATCCGCTGGGTGATGAGGAAGTTGATCATGCCGAGGACGATGATGATGAGGAACAGCAGCCACGCGACCGCGGCGCCTCGACCGAGGTTCTTCTGGTTGCCCCACGCCGTGTCGTACAGGTAGACGACGGTGGTCATCCAGTCCTTGTTGGGCCCGCCGATGCCCTGGCTGTCGAACATGCGGACCTCGTCGAAGATCTGCAGCCCACCGATCGTCGACGTGATGACGACGAAGATGATGGTCGCGCGGATCTGCGGGATCGTGATGGAGAAGAACTGGCGGGCACGCCCGGCGCCGTCGATGACGGCGGCCTCGTAGAGCTCGCGCGGCACGGCCTGCATGGCCGCAAGGAAGATGAGGGCGTTGTACCCGGTCCAGCGGAAGTTGACCATCGTCGCGATCGCGACGTGGCTGGCGAGGCGGTCTCCGTGCCAGGCGACCGGGTCGATCCCCACGACGCCGAGGATGTCGTTGATGAGGCCGTACTGGTCGGCGAACAGGCGGCCGAAGATCATGGAGACCGCGACCGGCGCCACGACGTACGGCACCAGCACGCCCATCCGCCAGAAGGTGGCGGCGCGCAGGTTCTGGTCGAGGAGCGCGGCGATGGTGATCGCGAGGACCACCTGCGGGACGCTCGACAGGACGAAGATCGAGAAGGTGTTGACCAGGGACTTCCAGAACAACGGCTGGGCGAGGACGTCGGCGAAGTTCTTGAGGCCGACGTAGTCTCCCTGGCCGCCGAGCAGGTTCCAGTCGTGCAGCGACACGAACGCCGTGTAGGCGAGCGGGAAGAGGCCCGTGATCGCGAAGAGGATGAAGAACGGGGAGACGTACAGGTAGGGGGAGAGCTTCAGGTCCCAACGGCCGAGGCGTTGGGAGAACCCGACCCGCCGGGCCGAGCGGGCGTCGGTGGCGCCGCCGCGGTGCGGGGACTTCGTGGGGGACAAGACAGCCATGGGAACTTCCTGTGCGTCGCCGGTCGGGGGCCGGGCCGGGCCGTGGCGAAGCCACGACCCGGCCCGGTGTGCTCGGGGAGCGGGGGTCAGAGACCCAGGGCCTTGTACTCGGTGAGAGCGCCCTGCCAGCTCTTCTCCGCGTCGTCACCGTTGAGGTCCACGCGGTCGATCGCGTTCTGCACGGTGGTGTGGATGGAGAAGTAGTTCTTGCCCTTGAACGGGGCGCTCGTGATCGCGTCGGCCCGGGCCGTGAAGATCTTCCCGACCGGCGCGTCGTTGAAGAAGTCGTTGGTGAACGACTGGACCTGCTCCGACTTCTGCGCGTCGATCTGCGAGGGGAAGTTCCCCGTGTTCTCGAACGCCTTGGTCTGGGTCTCGGGCGAGGTCAGCCAGGCCGCGAGCTCCTTGGCCGCCTCGGTGTTCTTGCCCGACGCCGGGACGGTGAGGAACGAACCGCCCCAGTTGCCGCCGCCACCGGGGAAGACGTCGGCGACGTCCCAGCCGTCGACGCCACCGGCGTACTGCTTGATCGAGCCGGTCATCCACGGCGGGCACAGCATGGTGGCGAAGGCGTCCTTCTGGAAGCCCGCCTGCCAGTCCTCCTCCCACTGCTTGAGGTGGGCCGAGAGGCCGTCCGTGTCGGCGGCCGCGAGGACCTGGTCGTACAGGTCCTTGATCTCCGTGTTGGTCGCCAGGTCCTTCGGCTCGCCCGACGAGGCGTCCTCGTACGCGGCGGGGAGCTGGTTGACCATGCCCTGGTACGTGGCGCCGGCGCTGTCGAACCAGGCGGAGTCGGACTTCTCCACGAACTTCTTGCCCGCCTCGAAGTAGTCCTCCCACGTGGCGTCCTTGCCGCCGAGCAGCTCGGCGACCTTCTCGCGGTCGGTCGGCAGGCCGGCCTTCTCGAACAGGTCGGAGCGGTAGCAGATGGCCTCGGGGCCCGTGTCCGTGGCGTAGCCGATGAGCTTCCCGTCCGGCGTCGACGCCTGCTCGGTCCGCCAGTCGGCCCAGCGGCCCTTGATCTCGTCGCTGTTCAGGTCGGTGAACAGGTCGGGGAACTGCACCAGCTCGGGCAGCCAGTCGACCTCGATGGCCTCGACGTCGGCCAGGCCCTCGCCGCCCGCGGCGAGCTTGGTGCTCATGTTCGTGTGCGCGTCCTCGGAGGTCGCGGCCTTGACCTGCTCGACGGTCACGTTCGGGTGGCTGTCGGTGTAGGAGGCGAGGAGCTCGTCCGTGTACCCGAACTCGTTGAAGGTGGCGACGGTGAGCGTGATCTTCTCGTCACCGGAGGCGGTCTTGTCGCCGCCGTCGTCCGAGCTGCCGCAGGCGGTCAGGGCGAGGGCGAGGGTCGCGACGCCGGCCGTCGCCGCGACGGCGCGGCGGGCTCGGCGGGTGGGTCGGGTGCTGTTCAGCACGGTGACTCCCTTGTCTGGTTCGGGCTTGCGAGATGGAGGATGGTAGCGCTCCCACCTCCATGGTGGTAGCGCTCCCACAGCCAGGGAAGATGCTGGCCGCCGCGAGGTGCGGAAGTCAAGCCTCGGGTCGGCGCCGATACCGCATCGTGACGTCGGCGCTGGCGTCGCCCCAGGTCAGCCGCCGCTCAGAGCGGCGGCCTTGTCCGGATCGTTACCGGTCTTCACCCGGTGCGGCACGCTCGGCGAGCCACTCCCGGCCGGCCGAGCCCTCGGCCTCGAGGGTCGTGCGGACCGCCCGCGCGGCGGCCTCGGCCACGGCCGCCCCGAAGAGCGGCACGGTGGCCCGGACCTCGCCGTCGTAGACCTGGCGGGTGCCGCCGTCGGGGAGCGGCTCGAGTCGGACGGTGCCCGTCACGCGCACGGGTGCGCCCGCGATCTCGACGGCGATCGTTCCCGTGCGCAGGTCGCCTCTGCGCGCCTCCCAGACCTCCGCCTGCCGGACCTCCAGGCGGTCGCCGACGAAGGGGCGGACCTGCGCGGGGATCTGGTCGGTGGGCAGCGTGCGGCGCACGGCGATGGTGAAGCCGTCGGCCGGGCTCCCGGTCACGTCGGTCTGCTCGACGCTGCCCCCGAGGCCCCGGCCCGCGCGCCAGCGCACGAACGCCTCGTCGGCGAGCATCGCGACGACGTCGTCGACGGGCGCCGCGTACGTGAGCTCCACGGTCAGGTGCACGAGGTCACCCTACCGACGACGGCGGAGCGCGGCGGCGCCCGTACCCTGGTGGGCGTGTCCGCCATGAGTGACCTCATCGCCCAGAACACCGACCTCTCCGAAGGGGACGTCGAGTGGTTGCACCTGCTCGTCGGCGACTGGCAGCTCGTGTCAGACCTCGCGTTCGCCGACCTGGTGCTGTGGCTGCCGACCGCCGACGGCGGGTTCGTCGCCCTCGCCCAGTGCCGCCCGTCGACGGGCGCCACCGTGCACTACGACGACATCGTCGGGTCGCTCGCGCCGGACGGGCAGCGGCCGCAGCTCGCGGCGGCGATGACCGAGGGGCGGGCGCAGCGATCCCGCGAGCCGCGCTGGTTCGGCGCGTACGCCGTCCGGGAGGAGGCCGTGCCGGTGGTGCACGACGGGCGGGCCATCGCCGTCGTCGCCCGGCAGACGAACCTCGGGTCGGGGCGCACGCCCAGCCGCCTCGAGCTCAACTACGTGGAGTCGGCGGACGACATCCTCGCGATGATCGCGCGCGGCGAGTACCCCGCGCCCAACGCGGCCACCGGCCCGCGTCGCGGCGCCCCGCGCGTCGGCGACGGGCTGATCCGCCTGAACTCCGAGGGCGAGGTGCTGTACGCCAGCCCGAACGCGCTGTCCTGCTTCCACCGGCTGGGCGTCATCGGCCCGCTGGTCGGGCAGTCGCTGGTCGAGGTGACCGCGGACATCGTGCAGCACCAGGACACGGTCGACGAGTCCCTGCCGCTGGTCGTGATGGGGCGCGCGCCCTGGCGCACCGACATCGAGGCCAAGGGCGTGGCGTTGTCCCTGCGCGCCCTGCCGCTCACCGACCGCGGCCAGCGCATCGGCGCCGTCCTGCTGTGCCGCGACGTGTCCGAGCTGCGCCGTCGTGAGCGCGAGCTCATGACCAAGGACGCGACGATCCGCGAGATCCACCACCGCGTGAAGAACAACCTCGCCACGGTCGCCGCGTTGCTGCGCCTGCAGGCCCGCCGCATGGACGTGCCGGAGGCGCGCGCGGCCCTGGAGGAGGCGATGCGCCGGGTGGCGACCATCTCGATGGTGCACGAGTCGCTCTCGCAGACCCTCGACGAGCACGTCGAGCTCGACGACATGCTGAGCCGCGCGCTACGGCTCGCCGCCGACGTCGCCTCGACGCGCACGCAGGTGCGCACCCGCCAGACGGGCTCGTTCGGGATGGTGCCCGCCCAGGACGCGACCCCGCTCGCGCTGGTCCTCACCGAGCTGGTGACCAACGCCGTCGAGCACGGGTTCCCGGGGCGGGAGTCGGGCAACGTCGAGATCGACGTGCAGCGGGACGGTGCGTCGATGCGCGTCGTGGTGGCCGACGACGGAGTGGGGATGCCGGAGGGCATCGCGACCCTCGGCCGCGCGTCGCGCAGCGGGCTCGGGTCGCAGATCGTGCAGACGCTGGTCACCAACGAGCTGCGGGGCACCATCGACTGGCAGGTGCGCGAGGGCGGCGGGACGCAGGTGGTGCTGGAGATGGTGCTGCGGGACGCACAGGCGCCCCGGTAGCTCCGTCGCGGGGTCCCGGCGTCCGCACAGGACAACGCACGCCGGAAAGGCGTACGCAGGAAAGACGCACGCAGAAAGACGAGGGACGGACCCGCACGGTGTGCGGTCCGTCCCTCGTCGTCTCGGCGCCGGCGCGCCGTGTCCTGCTGGTCCTGCTGGCGTCGGTCGGCTGGCGTCAGCCGGCGCGGCGGGCGCGCGCGGTGCGGCGCTTGAGCGCCCGGCGCTCGTCCTCGCTCATGCCGCCCCAGACGCCGGCGTCCTGACCGGACTCGATGGCCCACTTGAGGCACGTGTCCACGACGTCGCAGCGACGGCAGACGGCCTTCGCCTCCTCGATCTGCAGGAGGGCGGGGCCGGTGTTGCCGATGGGGAAGAAGAGCTCAGGGTCCTCGTCGAGGCAGGCGGCCTTGTGGCGCCAGTCCATGTCATCTCCTCGGTGCAGGGGGGCCCGGTCCTTCAGCGGGCGCGTGAGGGCGCGCGAAACCGGGTCCGATGGGTGGGGGTTGATCTGCTGTCCAGCGTCACACCTCGTGAAGCGCCGCACAAGGGGTTACGGAGAAGTTTCTCGGGCATGAAGCGTGAGTGCTTGATCACACTGTCGTGAAACCGCAGGTCGCACGTATTCTGACGTGTCATGCGCCCTCCTGTCACCCCCTCGCCCGGTACCGACGGCGCTCCCGAGGGGTCTCGCCCGCCGGGGCTGCGGGTGGTCGCTGCCGGGGTCGGGATCGAGGTGCTGCTGCTCGCCTCCGCCGCCGTGATGATCGGCGTCGAGCTGGTGCGAGGTGCCTCCGACAGCGTAGCCGTGAGCGTGTTCCTCGTGCTGTTCTTCGTGGGCCTCGGGTGGCTGCTCGTCGGGTCGTGCCGCGCGCTGTGGGCCGGCCGGCGCAGCGGCCGCGCGCCCGTCGTGGTGTGGCAGATCATGCAGGGTCTCGTCGGCGTCAGCCTGTTCACGGCAGGGGTCGCCTGGGCCGTGCTCGCGGGGGTCGGGCTGCTGCTGGTGGCCGCCGCCGTGCTCGTCGCCGTGATGACGCGCCGCGTGGTCGAGGCGACCACCCGCTGATCCCGGACGTCGCCCCGCGGGTCCGGCCGCGGACCGCGCGGCCAGACGGTCGCCCGGCCGCGCGACCTGCACCGCGACCACGCCGCCGGGCACCACGAGCGCCCCGCGGCCGGGCCGCGCGGGGCCCGGGTCGACGGCGTCGGCCAGCGGCACGCCGAGCACCTCGTCGGCCCCGCGCTCGCCCGGGTGCAGGACGACGGCGGTGCGCCGGGCCCGCAGCTCGGCCAGCGCGCCGCGGTGCGCCAGGGTGGCCGCGGCCGTCGTCGCCGCCGCGACGAGCGCGTGCTCGCCGGTCTCCATCCACGACGCGAGCCGGTCCGCCTCCAGCGGGTGCTGCTGGGCGAGCGCGTCCAGGTCGTCGACGACGAGGACCCCTGGGCCCAGGTCGTCGAGGAGCGGGCCCAGGGTGGCCGCCGACGGGGCCACGGCGGGGGCCGCCCCCGCGTCGCCGCGCAGGGCCGCGTCGCGCGACACCACGCCCGCGAGCCGCCCCGTGGCCGCGAGCCGCCGGGCGACCAGTCGCAGCACCGTGGTGCGGCCGCTCCCGCGCGGACCGGTGACCAGCGCACCCCGCGCGACGTCCAGGGCGACCGGGACTGCGGCGTCGCCGCCCACGCCGATCGGGACGTCGAGCCCGTCGCTCACGCCAGGGTCCCGCCCGACCGGCTCGCGGTGACGACCGGCGGGCGCGAGATCGCGCTCGTCGACGGCGGCGGGGAGCTCGCGCACGACGTGGGGCCGCCCGCCCGGGTGCACCGGGGAAGGTCGGTCGGTGGCGCGGTCGGTGGCGCGGTCGCGGGCGGGGTTGGTGCTGGTGCTGGTGCTGGCGTCGGTGGCGGGGCCGTCGGCGGGCAGGAGCACCTGGCACAGGAGCTGCTCGCGCCCCACCCAGGCCGCGCGACCGGGCGGCCCGCCCCGCCCGGCGAGGTCCGACGGGGCGCCGAGGAGCACGTCGGCGTGCGGCTCGCGCCCGAGGAGCACCACGCGCGGCCCCACCGTGGCTCCGAGCCCGCCGAGCATCGCGCCGTCGGACGTGACGGCGAACGCGAGGCCCGGGACGGCGAGCGCCCGCACCAGCGGGTCCCACGGGTCGGGCGACGCCAGCGCCGCGCGCAGCTCCTCGACGCCGTCCACCACCACCAGCGTGGGTGCGGTCGGAGGCGCCGCGGCGAGCAGCCGTAGCAACCGCCCCGCGCGCCGCGGGGACCCGGGGCCGGCGAGGGTGCCGAACCCCGACCGGCCCCCGAGCCCGGCGAACCGCGGCAGCGCGCCGGCGGGCGCGAGCGCGTGCACGTGCCAGCCCCGGTCGAGGGCCGCGACCGCGAGGGCCAGGAGCGTGGTGGTCCGGCCGGAGCGGGCGTGCCCCACGACGCCCAGGTGCCCTGCGGCCGGGTCCCAGCGCAGCAGGGCGCGGTGCTGGCGCGCGGGGTCGTCGCCGAGGGCGACGGGCAGGCCGGGAGAAGCGTCGCCGACACCGTGCGCGTCGGCGGGATCGTCGGCGCCGTCAGCTCCGTCGGCACCGCCCGCGGCGTCGGCCTCGTCGGCCCCGTCGGCGCCGTCCGCGGCGAGTGCGGCGGCCTCGTCGGGCCCGACCCGCTCCGGCAGCGGGGGCAGCCAGGGGGCCCGGCCGGGACGCAGGCCACGCGCCGCCGCAGCCGACACGCAGGCGTCGACGAGGTCCCCGACGAGGTCCCCGACGACGCCCCCGACGACGCCCCCGACGACGCCCGCCAGGAGGCCCGCGACGGGGCTGGGCGGCTCCGGGTCCGGCGCGGTGGGCCGGGCGGGCGCGGGGGCGGTGTCCCATGCCGGGGCGCGCCGGACGGACCTCGCCGCGGCGGGGCGCCCGGAGGCATGGGCGCACTGCAGCGCGACGGGCGGCTCGGCCCCGCACCGCAGCACCGCGCGCCCGGGGGTGCCGGGGAGGATCCGGGCGGCGGCCGGCGTCTCCACGACGTCGAGCGAGTCGGCGGTGTCCACCACTCGCAGGGCGAGCCGGGCGGAGACGTTGGCCCGCAGGTCGGCGCTCACCGCACCGGCGGGGCGCTGCGTGGCGAGCACGAGGTGCACGCCCAGCGACCGCCCCTGCGCGGCGATGCGCAGCAGCGCGGGCAGGAAGTCGGGGAGGTCGTCGGCGAGGGCGCGGAACTCGTCCACGACGACGATCAGCCGGGGCGGTGCGTCGGCCTGCCCAGGAGGCAGGGCCGTGAGGTCGGCGACGCCGTGGCGCGCGAGCACCCGCTCGCGCCGGTGGAGCTCGGCCCGCAGACCGGCGAGCGCCCGTCCGGCGAGGCCGGGGTCGAGGTCGGTCACCTGGCCGACGACGTGCGGCAGCCGCCCGCACCGGCCGAACGACGCACCGCCCTTGAAGTCGACGAGGGCGAGCGCGAGGTCGCGCGGGGACCGGCGGAGCGCGAGCCCGAGCACGAGGGACTGCAGCAGCTCGGACTTGCCCGACCCCGTGGTGCCGGCGACGAGCAGGTGCGGCCCGTCGGCCACCAGGTCGAACGTCACCGGGCGCCCGCGGCCGTCGCGACCGAGCGGCACCGCCCACCCGCGGGGCGCGTCCCAGGCGGCCCCGGGATCGGTGGCGCCGGGGTCGGTGGCGCCGGGGTCGGTGGCGTCGTCGAGCAGCGACACGAGGGGCACCGCGCCGGGGAGGCGCGGGTCGGTCGGGTCGTCGTCGCCGGAGCCTCCGGTGGCTCCAGCACCGCCGGGGTCACCGGTCTCGAGGGCGCCGAGCGAGCGGCGCAGGCCGGCGAGCCCCGCCACAAGGCGCGCGGCCCGCTCCGCCCAGGCGTCGTCGACGCCGACCAAGGGGCCGGTCGTCGCCGAGCCGTCCGGCGCCGTCCGCCGCACGCGCCCGCCCCGCACCCGCCAGACCGTGCGGCACCAGGCCGGGACGGGGACGTCGTCGGGCAGGCACAGGACGACGGCCCCGCCGCGGGCGAGGACGTCGTCGCGGGCCGCGGCGTGCGTGCTCGGGAGCGCGCCGTCGTGCGGGTCGACCACCAGCACCGGCGGCCCGGCTCGCGGCAACCACCGGCACCAGGACCAGTCGGCGGCGTCGCCGTGCACGTCCACGCGGGCCCCGGCCGCGGCGAGCTCCACGACCACCGACCGCGCGGCGGCGAGCACGTCGTGCCGCGGACCCACGAGCGCGAGCGCGCCGTCCGGGACCCGGTCCGCGACGACACCGCCCGCACCCCGGGCCGGGTCCGACAGGCCGCGCCCGGAGCCGGGGAGACCCGGTGGCCGGGACCTGGCGGTGCGCCGCGCAGCCCGCTCGACGGCCTCCAGCCATGCGCCGTCGGACGCCTGGTGCGCGGCGACGAGCCGCGCGAGCAGGGGGCCGGGGGAGCTGCCCACCGGGGAGCGGCCCCCGGCGTCCCGCAGCTCGGCGCCTGCCCGCACCGCCGCGCCCGGGGGACCCGCCGACGAGTCCGCGGCGCGCCGCCGCCGGCGGGCCGCGACGAGCTGGGGCACCAGCGTGCCCAGCCCGAGCAGCGAGAACAGCGCGTAGGCCGGTTGGCGCAGCACGGCCGCGAGCACCAGGGAGCCGATCACGGGGAGCGCGGCGGCGGCGAGCGCGCCCGCGCCGGGCCCGGAGGGGGCCGCGGCGCTGCTCGGGCCCGGGGCGTCCGCGCCCAGCCACGCCGAGACGCTCCCCGAGCGGTGCAGCGTCCACGCTGACGGGCCCGCGCCCCCGGGCACCTCGAGGCGGGTGCCCGGGGGCCAGCGGCGCGGCATCAGACCCACCCGGCGGTGCCGCGGTCGGCGGCCGGACGGCTGGGCCCCCGCGGGCGCGGACCGGGCCGATGCCTCCGGGACCAGCCGCGCGGCACCCGCCCGACCGGCGGGTCCGCCACGCCACGTCGACCGGACGGTGACGCGGTCGGGCCGGCGCGGGTCCACGCGCACGACCACGCCCACGACCACCCGCCGCGCCCGCGCGGCACCCGCCCGTCCGGGGGCGCCGTGGTCCCCGTCGTCCACCCCGCCCCCGACGGCGGACCGACCCCCGCGCTCCGCGCCGTCGTCGGGCGGAAGGCCGCCCTCCGGCAGCAAGGTGCGAACGCCCGGCGCGACCGCGCGGACGTCCCCCGCGGCGGCGCCGTCGGCCCGCGCGACGAGCCAGGGGCCGTCGAGGACCGAGATGCCGTGCTCCCGACCGCGCTCCCCACCGTGCTCCCGACCGGGCACCACCAGGCGCGCCCCGGGCAGCAGCGGCCGTTCGCCGACGAGGTCGCCGTCGCCCACGCGGACGCCGTCGGCGGCCAGAGGCGCGTGCCGCAGCTCGGGACGGCGCAGCAGGGCCGCGAGCTCGGCCCGGCACTCGCCGAGCGGGGCGCCCGCGGGCAGCAGCACGTCCTCGCCGGGCTGCACCGTGAGCCGCACCCCGTCGCCGGGACCGTCGTCGCGCACGGGAACGACGAGGGCGGGCACCGCGGAGGCCGACATGACCTCCAGGGTGCCCGCCCCGGGCGGCCGTCACGGACGGCCTGTGGACAACTCGCGCTACTCGCTCGCGAGGGCCTCCACCGGCGAGGTCTTCACCGCGGTGCGGGCGGGGGCGACGGACGCCACGAGCCCGGCGACGGCGGCCACGACGAGCATCACCAGCACGTCGCGCCACGGGACCACGATCGCGGGGGTGCCGGCCCAGCCGAGCGCCGCCGCGGCGCCCGCCCAGCCGTAGACCAGCCCCAGCAGCACGCCGAGCACCGCGCCGACCAGCGCGATCAGCAGGCCCTCGACCGCGAGCATCCCGCGCAGCTGGCCCTTCGAGAGGCCGATCGCCCGCAGGGTCGCGGACTCCCGCCGCCGCTCGATGACGGACAGCGACAGGGTGTTCGCCACGCCGATCAGTGCGATCACGACGGCCGCCGCGAGCAGGCCGATGACGATGCCCAGAGCGGTGTCGATCACCTGCTGGAAGCCGGCGCGCTCCACCGCCGCGCCAACGACGTCCGCGGGCGCCTCGGTGTCGGCCACCGCGTCCTGGATCGTCGGGACCACGGAGGCCGCGTCGCTCGGGTCCTCGAGCGCCACCCAGAGGCTGGTCACCGGGGCGTCGGCGTCGAGGGCGGCGAGGTCGTCGGGGACCACCACGAGGGAGGAGTCGGCGAGCTCGGTGATCGCCGCCTTGACCGCCAGCGTCCCGTCCGGGCCGGTGAGCGTGAGCTCCTGCCCGTCGGTGATGCCCCAGACGTCGGCGACGTCCTCCGGCACGACGGCCGTGCCCTTCGCGAGCGGGTCGACCGTCTCCGTGCTGCGCATCGCCGACGCCGCGTCCTCCGGCGTCACGCCGCGGACCGTGAGGGCGAGGCCCTCGTCCACGCCGTCGCCCGTGACGGTGGCCGCCGTGGCGGGCGTCTCGACGACGCCGGAGACGCCGGCGACGTCGCGGACGGTGTCCGCGAGCGCCGGCGGGACGGGCGTCACCGTGCTGTCGCCGGCGGCGACGGCCGTGGGGTCGCTCGACAGGTCGGTCGAGACGGTGACGTCCACGGGGTAGCGGGAGTCCAGCTCGGTGTCCATGGTCACCCGGGCGCTCGCGGCGCCGGTCGACATCATGCCGACGAGCGTGACGCCGATGAGCAGCGCGGTGGACGTGGCGGCGGTGCGGCGCGGGTTGCGCAGCGTGTTCGCGGCCGCGAGGCGCGCCGTCGGGCCGGACATGCCCACCAGGCGGCCGGCGAGGGCCACCGCGCGGGGCAGCCAGAACACCGAGCCCACCAGGACGCCGACGAACGACATCGCGCCACCGGCGACACCGACGAGGAGACCCATGCTGGGCTCGCCGCCTGCCGTGCTCAGCGCGACGCCGCCGCCGAGCAGGGCGAAGCCGATGACCGAGACGATGATCGACAGGACGAGGCGCACGCGCCCGGCGCCCCGGGCGGCCGACGGCGCGTCCGAGGGGCGGAGCGCCTCCAACGGGGCGACGCGGGTCGCGGCGCGGGCCGGGGCGAGCGCGGCGACGAGCGTCACGACGGTGCCCACGACGAGCGGGATGAGGATGACGGCGGCGGTGATGCTCACGGTGGAGGGCAGGGGGACGCCCAGGTCCATGTTCCCGCCGATCGTCAGCGCCGCCTGCGCCAGCCCGATGCCCGCGGCGAGGCCCACGATCGAGGAGAGCAGGCCGAGGAACGCGGCCTCGAACAGCACCGACCGGCGCAGCTGGCCCTTGTCGGCGCCCACGCAGCGCAGCAGGGCGAGGGTGCGGGTGCGCTGGGCCACCAGCACCTGGAAGGTGTTGGCGATGACGAGCGCGGCGACCAGCAGCGCGACGGCCGCGAAGACCAGCACGAACGCGGTGAAGATGACGTTGTCGCCGCCGGTCATCTCGTTGGCGACGGCCTCGGCGTGCTCCTCGGGCG
This sequence comes from Isoptericola sp. NPDC055063, assembly GCF_053608125.1. Taxonomy (NCBI): domain Bacteria; kingdom Bacillati; phylum Actinomycetota; class Actinomycetes; order Micrococcales; family Promicromonosporaceae; genus Isoptericola; species Isoptericola sp. NPDC055063. The sequence continues at coordinate 148,641 of NZ_JBSGUW010000011.1, forward strand.
TCACGACCTTGAGGTTCGCGGTGTCCGCGCCCTCGGCCGTGGCGGCGTTGGTCACGGCGCCGGTGATGGCGGTGCGGGCCTGCTCGACGTCGGTGCCGTCGTCGAGCGTGACGAGCACGGTGGCGGGGTCGGTCGACGCCTCGCCGGGGGCGTGCTGGTCGGCCTCCCAGGCGGTGACGTCGGCGGCCGGCGCCACGGCGGCGCCGCCCATCATCGAGTACGCCCCGTAGGGGTCGCTCAGGGTGCCGCTGACGGTGAGCCGCTCCCGGACCTCCTTCCAGGTGCCCTCCTGCGGGTCGTCGAGGACGTTGCGCACCAGGGTGACCTGGTCACCGGTGGTGGCCTTGAGCCGTTCCGCGACGTCGGTCGGCAGTGCGATCTCGCCCGATGCCTCGGGCAGCGCGCCGTCGACCACCTCGAGGGGCAGCACGCCGGAGTCGGTGGGCTCGGCCAGGACGCCCTGGTAGATGGTGCGCCCGCCGCCCTCGAGCTGCTGGAACGACATGAGCTGCTGGTCGGCCGTGGCGACGCCGTCGGCGTCGCGCACCGCGTCCAGGGTGGCGTCGTCGGCGACGACGCCGCGGACCACGAGGTCGGCGCCCGTGTACTGCGCGGCGATCGAGTCGTAGGTGGTGCGGGTGATGACGTTCCCGGCGAGCAGGGTGATCGCGACGAACGCGGTGCCGATGACGATCGCGAGGCCGGCGGCGGCGAGGCGCCCGGCGCTGCGTCGCATCTGCGACAGGGTGAGGCGGATCATCGCGTGGCCACCGTCCGCAGCGCGTCGAGGCCGGCGAGGGCGGACTCGGGGGTCGGGTCGGAGATGTCGCCGGCGATCTTCCCGTCGGCGATGAGGACCACGCGGTCCGCGTAGGCGGCGGCCGCCGGGTCGTGGGTGACCATGATGATCGTGCGGCCGAGCTCGCGCACCGAGCGGCGCAGGAAGCTCAGCACCTCCGCGCCGGAGCGGGAGTCGAGGTTGCCCGTCGGCTCGTCCGCGAACACGACGTCGGGCTGGGCGATGAGGGCGCGCGCGATGGCGACGCGCTGCTGCTGGCCGCCGGACAGCTCGCTGGGGCGGTGCGTGAGGCGCTTGCTGAGGCCGAGCGTCTCGACGAGGGTGCCGAACCACGCCTTGTCGACGGTGCCGCCGGCGAGCTCCACCGGGAGCGTGATGTTCTGCTCCGCCGTGAACATGGGCAGCAGGTTGAACTGCTGGAACACGAAGCCGACGCGGGTGCGGCGCAGGGCCGTCAGGGCCTTGTCGTTCAGGCCGGTCACCTCGGTGGAGCCGATGAACGCCTGGCCGCCGGTCGCGCTGTCGAGGCCGGCCAGCAGGTGCATGAGGGTCGACTTGCCCTAGCCGGACGGGCCCATGATCGCCGTGAAGCGGCCGGCCGCGAAGTCGACGTCGACCCCGTCCAGGGCGCGCACCTGCGCCTCGCCGCGACCGTACGTCTTGGTCAGGGCGCGGGCGCGCACCGCAGGGGTGACGGTCGGGCGGGCGGCGGTGCCCTCGTCGGGGATCGGGACGTACACGGTGGTGTCCACGGGAGCTCTCCGGAGTGTCGGGGGTGGTGGCCCGCGAGCTCGAGGAGCCCGCCGACCAGGACACCACCGACGCTACGGAGCGCGGTCGCCGTGAACATCGGCCCGAGGGTGGGTCCTGCCGGGCGTCCAGGTCATCCCCAGGTATGACACCGACCCTGACCGGCACCCTGAACGCCCCCTGACCTGCGCCCCCGCGGACTTGTCAGGACCACGCGCAGGTTTCTGTGGTCGTGGTCCTGACAACTCGGGACGGCGAGCCTGCCCACAGGCCGCGCAGATGCCATGGCGTCCACAGCGGGCCGACGCGTAGCACGACCCGGCATCGCGCCGCCTGACGATCACCGACATGACCGGATCGCGAGAGGTGTACGCCAGGGTCGCGGGACTGACGGAGGTCGTGCGACGGCAGCACGGCGTCGTCACCCGTGCGCAGCTCATCACGCTCGGTGTGGGGCCCCCGAGGTCGCCTGCCACCTGACCGCGCTGCGGTGGTGGGCGCTGAGCGAGCAGGTGCTCGTCACACATCGCGGTCCGCTGACCCGTGCCGCCCGCCGCTGGGCAGCTGTGCTCGGTGCGCCGGCCGTCGGCAAGGTGCGGCACCGCAGGACGATGCGGCTGGCGCTCGCGGACATCGTGGGCGGCGCTGCGCGACGCCGAGATCGGGGCCGACGCCGCCACCGTGCGGGTCCGCCTGCCGGCGATGGCCGCGCGCCACGAGCCGGAGCGCGTGCTCGCCGTCGTCCGACGTCACCTCGGCTGGTGACCTGTCAGGAGCCGGGGCGGACCAGCCCGGTCTCGTAGGCCGTGACGACGGCCTGCACGCGGTCGCGGGCGTCGAGCTTGGCGAGGATGCGCCCGACGTGGGTCTTCACCGTGGCCTCGGCGACGAACAGGTCGGCGGCGATCTCCGTGTTGGAGCGGCCGCGGGCCATGAGCACCAGGACCTCGCGCTCGCGGTCGGTGAGGGCGGCGAGCGCGTCGTGCTGCGGCGCGGCCTGGTCGGCGGGCAGCGCGGTGACGAGGTGCTCCAGCAGCCGGCGGGTGGACGACGGCGCGATGACGGCGTCCCCGGCGTGCACGGTGCGGATGGCCGCGAGCATCTCCTCCGGGGGCGCGTCCTTGAGGAGGAAACCGGACGCCCCGGCGCGGATGGCCTCGAGGACGTACTCGTCGAGGTCGAAGGTGGTGAGCACGATGACGCGCGGCGCGTCCGGCGACGCGGTGAGCCGGGCGGTCGCGGTGAGCCCGTCCAGGTGGGGCATGCGCACGTCCATGAGGACGACGTCGACGCGGTGGTCGGCCAGCAGCCGCAGCGCCTGGGCGCCGTCGCCGGCCTCGAGCGAGACCTCCAGGTCGGGCTGCGAGTCGATGACCATGCGGAAGCCCGCGCGCACGAGCTGCTGGTCGTCGACGAGTGCCACGCGCACGACGCCGGCCTGCCCGCCCCCGGGGGGGCCGGCCGGGCCGGCCGGGAGCGGGGCGTCGGTGGCGGGCGGGGTCATGCGTCCTCCTGGGGGGTCGTCGGGGCGGTCGTCGACGGCGGGCCTGTCGGGGCAGGGGCCGAGACCGGGGCGGGGCGCGCGACGGGCACGGGCGCGCCGGGCAGGGGCAGCTCGAGGTGCACGCGGAACCCGCCGCCGCGGCGGGGGCCGGTCTCGAGGGTGCCGCCGTACAGGTTGGTCCGCTCGCGCATGCCGCGCAGCCCGAACCCGGGGTCGTCGCCGGTGGCGGCGGCGCCGCGGCCGTCGTCGAGCACCTCGAGCTCGACGGTCGACGGCGTCCAGCGCACCGCGACGGTGACGGCAGGGTCGGGCCCGGCGTGCTTGCGGACGTTGGTGAGCGACTCCTGGCACACGCGGTACAGGGTGAGCCCCATGCCGGCGGTGAGCGGCCGCGGCTCGCCGACCCGCACGTGGGACACGCGCAGCCCGCCGTCGCGGGCCTGCGCCACGAGGTCCTCGATCTCCTCCACGCCGGGCTGCGGTGCGGGCCGGGACCCGCGGTCGTCGCGGGCGGGCCCCGTGGCGGGGGCCGGGGGAGGAGCGGAGGCCGTGCCGGGCGGCGGCGTGCGGGGGCCGGTGGCGTCGTCCGAGGGCGCCTCCTCGTCGTCCTGCGAGCGCAGCACGCCGAGCAGGCGCCGCATGTCGGTGAGGGCGGTGCGCCCGGTGTCGCTGATGGTGCCGAGCGCGCGGACGGCGGCCTCGGGGTCGGACGCGGCGGCGTACCGGCCGCCGTCGGCCTGCGCCACGACGATGGACAGGGAGTGCGCGACGATGTCGTGCATCTCGCGGGCGATGCGGGCGCGCTCGGCGGCGGCGCTGATCCGCGCCTGCTGGTCGCGTTCGACCTCGAGCCGGTGGGCCCGGTCCCGCAGGGCGTCCATGGTGACGCGGCGGGAGCGGCGCACGAGGGCGAAGGCCCAGACGGCGAGCGCGGTGACGAAGCAGAAGATGCCGACGGGCACCATCTCGGCGAGGCCGGACGTGCCGGTGCCCCCGAGCATCGCGACGGCGACGGGCAGCACGAGCAGGCTGCCGACCGCCGTCGAGCAGATCGCGGTGACGTGCGACCAGGTGGGCCCGTAGACGGTGACGGACCAGAGGGCGACGAGGATCAGCAGGTCGCCGGGCATGATCATCGGGTACCCGGCGAGGATGTGCGCGAGCGCGACGGCGTAGACGGCCACGGCCGAGGGCACGGGCCGCGTGCGCCGCCAGGGGAGCGGGGCGAGGAGGGCGAAGCTCCAGGCGATCGACGCGTTGCGCGAGAGATAGGGCTCCGCGGAGTACAGGTCGGTGGCCGAGCTGAGCACGAGCGCGGCGAGCAGCACGGTCGTCGTGAGGTCGACGCCGAAGCGGTGCGCCTCGAACCAGCGCCCCATTCTCTCGATCCAGCTCATGACCGCCAGGGTAGGTGGGCGGCGCCGGGGTCGCGTCCGTCCGGGGGCGGACGGGCGGCCGGCCGACCTCGGCCCTGGGGTGGACGGCGGCCGGGCGCGCGACTCGGGAAACCGTGGCGGCTCTCACGTCCCAGGACCAGCGATGATGCCGCTAGCATGAGGGAATGACCCACGTACTGCTGGCCGAGGACGACCCGGCTATTGCCGAGCCTTTGGCGCGGGCTCTCACGCGTGAGGGTTACGACGTCATCGTGCAAGGAACTGGTCAAGGAGCCGTTGACAACGCCGGAAACGCGGACATCGTCGTCCTCGACCTGGGCCTGCCCGACATGGACGGCCTGGACGTGGCGCGCGAGATCCGCGGTTCCGGCCTGACGGTCCCGGTGCTGGTGCTCACGGCCCGCGCCGACGAGGTGGACCTGGTGGTCGGCCTCGACGCGGGCGCGGACGACTACGTGACGAAGCCGTTCCGCCTCGCGGAGCTGCTCGCCCGCGTCCGGGCGCTCCTGCGTCGCACGCACGGCGAGACCGGCGAGGACGAGGAGCTGCGCGCGCAGGACGTGCGTGTCGACGTGTCCGCGCACCGGGCCTTCCAGGGCGACCGCGAGCTGCACCTGACCACCAAGGAGTTCGACCTGCTGAAGGTGCTGGTCGCGAACGCCGGCTCGGTCGTGGTGCGCGACACCCTGATGCGCGACGTCTGGGGCTCCGACCCGGTCGGCTCCACCAAGACGCTCGACATGCACGTGTCGTGGCTGCGCCGCAAGCTCGGCGACGACGCGAACGCGCCGCGCTACGTCTCCACCGTGCGAGGGCTCGGCTTCCGCTTCGAGCTCGGCGCGAGCTGACGCCGACGGGCCAGGGCTGACCTCGTGCGTCGCCGCGTCCTGCTGGCGACCATCTCGGCGGTCGCCGTCGCCGTGCTCCTGCTCGGCGTGCCCCTGGGCATCTTCGGTGCCCGGTACGTCCTCGCGATCGAGGAGCAGCGCATCACCAGCCGCGTCGACACGCTCGCGCGAAGCATCGACAACACGCTCGAGCGCGGCGACATCGTCACCGAGGCGATGGTGGAGCGGGCCGCCGAGGGCAGCGAGGGAGACCTTCCGGCCTACGTCGTCGTGACGCTGCCCGACGGCACGCAGCTGACGGCGGGGGACCCGGTCTCCGCGCCCACCATCGACAAGGCCAAGCTCACGGACCAGAACGTGTCCGTGTCGATGACGGTGTCCGCCGTCGGCGCGTACGTGAAGTCCGCGCAGACCGTGGTCCTGGTGATCATCGCCGGCATCGTCGCGATCGCGGCGGGCATCGCGGTGGCGGTCTGGCAGGCGAACCGGCTCTCCGCGCCGCTGGTGTACCTCGCGGCGTCCGCCGAGCAGCTCGGCTCGGGACAGGTGCGCCCGCGCCTGGAGCCGTCGGGGGTCGAGGAGATCGACCTGGTCGCGGCCGAGCTGGCGCGCTCCGCCGACCGGCTCGCGGGCCGGCTCGCGGCCGAGCGGCAGTTCACGCAGGACGCCTCGCACCAGCTCCGCACGCCGCTGACGGCGCTGACGATGCGCCTGGAGGAGATCACGCTCGCCTCCGACGACCCCGAGATCGTCGAGGAGGCCCGCATCTCGCTCGAGCAGGTGGAGCGGCTGGTGACCGTGGTCGACGACCTGCTCGCGGCGTCGCGCCGGTCGCAGGGCGGCACGACCGAGGCCGTGGTCCTGGCCGACGTCGTGCACCAGCAGGAGGAGGAGTGGGCGCCCACGTTCGAGCGGGCGGGGCGCCGGCTGGTCGTCGAGGTGCCGGAGGCGATGCAGGTGCTCGCCACGCCGGGCGCGCTGGCGCAGATCATCGCGACCCTGCTGGAGAACTCGCTCAAGTACGGCGCCGGCACGACGACGGTGCGCTCCCGCCCGTCGGGCACGACCGGGGCCGTGGCCGTCGAGGTCGCCGACGAGGGCGAGGGCGTGGCGGACGACGTCGCGACCCGCATCTTCGAGCGCGGCACGACGACAGGCGGCAGCACCGGGCTCGGGCTCGCCCTGGCGCGCGACCTCGCGGCGGCCGACGGCGGCCGGCTCGACCTGGTCCAGCGGCGCCCCCCGGTCTTCGCGCTGTTCCTGGCCGGCGTTCCGCGCACCCTGGACCCGCACCTGGTGCTCCCGCCCGGCACGACCATCTCGTCGCGCGGCCGCCGGCGCGGCTGGCTCCACCACCACGGCGACTGACCCAGCACCTCCTGCGGGCGCCGACCAGGCGGTTGCTCCCGGTATGAGCCCGGACCCGGCCGCGTTCCGGGAGCAACCGCCTGTTCGGCGAGGGGCGGGCGGCCGGTATCCTCGATGCCCGTGACCGGACCCTCTGCCTCCGCCCCTGTCGTCGCCGTCGTCGGAGGGGGGCAGCTCGCCCGGATGATGGCCCCCGCGGCCGCCGAGCTGGGCGTGGGCCTGCGCGTCCTCGTGGAGGACCCTGCGTCGTCCGCCGCCCAGGTGGTCACGGACACCCCGGTGGGCGTGGCGAGCGACGACAGGGCGATCCGCGACCTCATCGCCCCCCGAGACGGGCGGGCCTCTGCCGCCGTCCTCACCTTCGAGCACGAGCACGTGCCCAACGCGCTGCTGCAGGACCTCATCGACCACGGCACGCCCGTACGGCCCGGCCCGGACGCGCTGGTGCAGGCGCAGGACAAGATCGTCATGCGGCGCCGGCTCACCGACCTCGGCCTGCCGTGCCCGCGGTGGGCGGCGCTGCCGACCGACCCCGCGGAGGCGCGCGACGCGCTCGCCGCCTTCCTGGCCGACGAGGACGGCCACGAGGCGGTCGTGAAGACCTCCCGCGGCGGGTACGACGGCAAGGGCGTGCGCGTCGTGTCGTCGCCGGACGACGTCGCGGACTGGCTGCAGGCCGTCGCCGACGGCGGCCCCGCCCTGCTCGTGGAGCGCAAGGTGCCGTTCGTGCGCGAGCTGGCGGCGCTGGTGGCGCGCCGGCCGTCGGGCGAGGTGCGCACGTGGCCGGTCGTCGAGTCCGTCCAGCGCGACGGCGTGTGCGCGGAGGTCGTGGCCCCCGCGCCCGACCTGGACCCGGCCGTCGACGCGGAGGCCCGCCGGATCGCGGTCGCGGTCGCCGAGGGGCTGGACGTCACCGGCGTCCTCGCCGTCGAGCTGTTCGAGACCCGGGAGGCCGACGGCAGCACCGCGGTGTGGGTCAACGAGCTCGCGATGCGCCCGCACAACTCCGGCCACTGGACCATCGACGGGGCGGTGACGAGCCAGTTCGAGCAGCACCTGCGGGCCGTGCTCGACCTGCCGCTCGGCGAGACCGCCGCCCGCGCGCCGTGGACCGTCATGGCCAACGTGCTGGGCTCCACCCTCGACGCCCTCACGGACGCGCTGCCCGAGGTGCTCGCGCGCTTCCCCGAGGCGCGCGTCAACCTGTACGGCAAGGGCATCCGCCCGGGCCGCAAGCTCGGCCACGTCAACGTCAGCGGCACCGACCTCGACGACGTGCGCCGGCGCGCCCTCGGCGCGGCCGCGCTGCTGCGGGGCGAGCGCCCCGCGGACTAGACCGGCACACGGGACCGGCACACGGGACCGGCACACGGGACCAGCACACGGACCAGACGCAGGACACCACGAGCAAGGAGCACGCATGAGCACGCAGCCCGTCGTCGGGATCGTCATGGGGTCGGACTCGGACTGGCCGGTGATGGAGGCTGCGGCCGACGCGCTCGCCGAGCTGGGCGTCGAGGTCGAGGTCGACGTCGTCTCCGCGCACCGCATGCCGACGGAGATGATCGACTACGGGCGGAGCGCGTCCGAGCGCGGGCTGCGCGCGATCATCGCGGGCGCGGGCGGCGCCGCCCACCTGCCCGGCATGCTGGCCGCCGTCACGCCGCTGCCGGTCATCGGCGTCCCCGTGCCGCTGCGCTACCTGGACGGCATGGACTCGCTGCTGTCCATCGTGCAGATGCCCGCGGGCGTCCCGGTGGCGACGGTGTCGATCGGCGGGGCCCGCAACGCCGGCCTGCTGGCCGCGCGCATCCTCGCGGCCGGGACCGACGACGAGTCCCTCGCCCTGCGCGAGCGGATGGTCGCGTTCCAGGCCGAGCTCGGCGACGTCGCCCGGGCCAAGGGCGACAAGCTCCGCGCGGCGCGCGCGGGCGCGCGGAGCACCGGCTTCTCCGCCTGACCGGCCGCACTCCGCGAGGTAGTCCCGGCTCTGGCGAGGGGAGGGTCCAGGGCCCCGCCCAAGAAAGAGCCGGGGCGCCCCCCGGG